>NZ_JALQDI010000125.1:0-230 GCF_023631305.1 Caballeronia sp. INML3B | reverse complement strand
GCATACCCTTGCATGACACTTAGTTAGTTGTGTTAGTTGTGCATGAACTTATTTGTGCATGAACTAATTTCTGCATAAACTGATTGTTTGGAGTACTTAGGCTTGTGCATCAACTTGTTTTCACTACCAATTTTTGAATTGCATCACATCACTCTTGTCTAGATTGATTGATCTAAGTTTGAATGTGTTTGCCTCTTTTAATCACAAGTTGAAACTACTAGCCTCGTATG
>NZ_JALQDI010000124.1:0-230 GCF_023631305.1 Caballeronia sp. INML3B | reverse complement strand
GTTGAGGCGGGCGCCATCCTTGATGTCAGCGCCCTTTCGGGCATCGTGAAATACGAGCCGGAGGAACTGGTTCTAACGTTAAGGGCCGGCACGCACATCGCCGAAATCGAGGCGGCGCTCGCGGAAAAAAACCAGATGCTGGGTTTTGAGCCCGCCGATTGGGGGCCGCTTTTCGGCGCGCGGGCGGGCGGGGCCACGGCGGCCGGAATCGTGGCGGCCAATGCATGCGG
>NZ_JALQDI010000123.1:0-230 GCF_023631305.1 Caballeronia sp. INML3B | reverse complement strand
GGCGGATTCAACCGGTCGATGCAATAGCTTGATGGAATCGTTCAGCTGGTGTCTCGTAATCTAGCGTCTTTCTTGGGCGCTCGTTCAGCCTTCTCGCCACGGCATTGAGTTTGGCTTGCGAATAAACCGACAGATCGATGCCTTTTGGGAAGTACTGTCTCAACAGCCCGTTCGTATTCTCATTGGAGCCGCGTTGCCACGGATGCTTGGGGTCACAGAAATACACGGCA
>NZ_JALQDI010000122.1:0-231 GCF_023631305.1 Caballeronia sp. INML3B | reverse complement strand
CCCACTTTAAAATGATACGCACACCACCTAGAACTACACTATACGTCAGTCTTCGGAAGCGTCTTTTTTGAATAAGAGACAGGCACAGCTCTTCCTGGATCATGGGTCTATCTCCGCACACGCGGAGGAAACCGCGGGTCCGACTCTGTGACTTAAACAGAAATCCGTGTCTACGAGAACAACGCTTTCATCGGGCTTGTAGCCGGTCGCGGTGTCATGGTGGGTCGGTCT
>NZ_JALQDI010000121.1:0-231 GCF_023631305.1 Caballeronia sp. INML3B | reverse complement strand
GGTGCGCGAGAGGACATACGACGCGAGCATCGCGAAGACGACGGCTTCCGCGAGCGGCACGAACAGGTAGCGGGCTACGCCGGTCAGAAAGAACATCGGCACGAACACGATGCAGATGCATAGCGTGGAAACGAGCGCAGGCACGGCAATTTCGCCCGCGCCTTCGAGAATCGCTTCGTGCAAGTCCGTGCCCATGTGCAGATGACGCTCGATGTTCTCGATCGTCACGGT
>NZ_JALQDI010000120.1:0-232 GCF_023631305.1 Caballeronia sp. INML3B | reverse complement strand
CGTCAAAGCTACATAGATCAAGGTCTACCTGACGTATATAACAGGGAGTATCTAAATCATCCAATCGACGAGACATTTGCTTATTTCAAGCGTGAAGACCTCTTACCAATGGTTGAAGAGGATTTTGATAAAGATAAACAATATTACGCTGCAATTGACTTTGCTGTTTCTACTGCTGATAGATCTGATTATACAGTCATCACGGTAGGTGGTGTAGACGATAGAGGTATCC
>NZ_JALQDI010000119.1:0-233 GCF_023631305.1 Caballeronia sp. INML3B | reverse complement strand
GCTGCACGACGCCCGCACGGCCACGCCGGTATTGCCGCGCTGAAAGAGAATCGGCTGGCCGGTTTTCAGGTCGGTGGCGACGATGCCGAGCGGCTTCGCCATCTTCTCGATCGGCCGGTTGTCGAGCGTCTTGTTCAGGAAGTTCTGCAACGCCACGCCTTGCAGAATGCCGCGCGCGCGAAAGGGCATCGCCCAGTCGCTGATGGAGGCTTCGTCCATGGTCAGCGCGAGCT
>NZ_JALQDI010000118.1:0-233 GCF_023631305.1 Caballeronia sp. INML3B | reverse complement strand
CCTCGATACCGAACGCCTGCACGAGAAAGCCCGCCTGAAGTTCCCGCGTCAACATCGCGGGCGGCGCGAGCGCCACGCCCGCGCCTTGCACGGCGGCTTCCATCATCCTCGATTGTGGCGGGCGCATAAAGCGCGGATAGTCTCGCCACGGCGGATGTAATATCGCCCCGCTACTTAAGCGAAGGACTCGAATAATGAAGCTGACAACGCTGCTCGCAGCGGCTCTTCTTTCC
>NZ_JALQDI010000117.1:0-236 GCF_023631305.1 Caballeronia sp. INML3B | reverse complement strand
CCCCGCCGTATTTAATGAAACGCCGACCACCCAGATCTACACTATTCCTCAGGCGTCGGCAGCGTCTGAAGTGTATAAGAGACAGGCCGAACAGAAGGCCCGTCTGCGCAACGAGCACGAGCGGCGCGGGCGGCACTTTGCCGTGCCGGACCTGAGTCTTATACACATCTCCGAGCCCAAGTCTCACACGCTGAATTCGCGTATTGCCGGCTAGGGTGGGTTTTCGGTGTTGGGGG
>NZ_JALQDI010000116.1:0-246 GCF_023631305.1 Caballeronia sp. INML3B | reverse complement strand
GCCGCGAGCCTGTGCCAGACGCGCCTTTCCGATGAAATCACCGTCGAGCATTGGCTCTTGAAGCTGATCGAAGCGGATGAAGGAGATATTCCCGCGATCCTGCGTCACTATGAAATCGACGTGGATGCGATCTGGAACGCGCTGCTCGCCGCGATCGATCGTCTGCCAGGACTGCGGACTGGTTGCCGGCACCTTTGATGAGATCGCCTTCCCAGTGTCCAGGCAGCAGTCGGTCTTCGATTTCAG
>NZ_JALQDI010000115.1:0-249 GCF_023631305.1 Caballeronia sp. INML3B | reverse complement strand
ATATAGAAGAATTACCACAAAAAGACATTGCGGAAATAATGAATTTATCGGTAAAAGCGGTGGAATCGCTGCTGCAAAGGGCCAAAATGAACCTCAGGAAGAAGTTATCGGCGGTATACGAAGGAAAGAACATAAATGAAAGTCTAAAATAACGTTATGGAACATAACACGCGTAAAGAACAATGGATAGGCGCAGTGCTGGCAAGCACTGAGGGCATGAAGCGTGCGCAACCTCAGGAGGGCTTGTAT
>NZ_JALQDI010000114.1:0-250 GCF_023631305.1 Caballeronia sp. INML3B | reverse complement strand
GCATAGGGTCAAGCGGGACAGGCCGGCGGCAGTCAAAGCGCATGCCGCCGCCAGCAATTGAAATATTGAGGGCGCATCAACTCCTATAATCCGTCTTCCCACTCCCTTCGATCATCCTCAACGCCGCTTCCCATTGCAGCGCCATGATGCCGTCGGACTCATCGCGGCGATATTGCTCGGCCGTCAACTCGCAAACCCTCTGCGACGGCAAATTCAATTCCGCATTGCCCACCAGCGCGCGAATTTGAAT
>NZ_JALQDI010000113.1:0-253 GCF_023631305.1 Caballeronia sp. INML3B | reverse complement strand
CTGGCACAGCCCTCGCATATGTAGCTGCGAGCGCAACGATTGATGCTCATCCAACCAAACCCAGTCCAGGAGCTACATCATGTTGAAGATCGAAAACCTCGCTGTCAGCAAAGAACTCGGCCGCGCTGAAATGGGCGCCATCGTCGGCGGCGCAAGCATCTTCCAGAACAACGGCGTCAACTACAACTCGATCAGCGGCTTTGCCTTCGCCAGCCCGCAAACCAACGTCGCCCCGGTGACGCAGGTCGATGCC
>NZ_JALQDI010000112.1:0-254 GCF_023631305.1 Caballeronia sp. INML3B | reverse complement strand
CCGCGAGGCCACGAATCGCCTCGGCGTCCACGTCACGACAAACACCTGGGAATGGACCGCTCCAGAGCCAGCTGAGTACGGCCGCTACGCAGGCTGGGCGATGAGAGTCGGGCAGCTGGCCAACGACGACTGGAATCAGGTCGTGAGCGGCACCTGGAAGGACAAGCGTTACAACGACATTGAGTAGCGTTGAGCGAAGGCACCCCGCCGGTATCCCGTCGGCACCGATGCTTTCCTTTTTTGCTGTCCGGCAC
>NZ_JALQDI010000111.1:0-258 GCF_023631305.1 Caballeronia sp. INML3B | reverse complement strand
CTCTCTTACAGTCAAATCATATTTCTCTGCTTGTCTATGGAATAGATCTTCAATATCATGCCCGCCAGATACCATGCCATTGATACAAACTCTGGCAATTCTGGAAATCAAAAGCGGAACGGTTACTACAATACCTTGAACGCCAGCAATTTTTTGACCTTCTTTTACTAATGAAGCAGTCTTTTTTCTTTTGCCCTTTTTCATTTTATTTAACTTATTGATGGCATCAATAAGTGCTAAAATACCATCATCAATTTT
>NZ_JALQDI010000110.1:0-261 GCF_023631305.1 Caballeronia sp. INML3B | reverse complement strand
TTCGCTTTTCCCACGGGCGTGTACCAAAAGGGCTATATATTCGTTCTGGGGGCCGGGGGGGTGGTGGCGTATTGGGGCCCCGAATCATAATGGCTGTAAACGTAGAACAAGGCGCGCGCGGTGGGGCGCGCCGCCGACCGCGCTATGTATCGCAAAAAATGTGTCGGCTATTTTAAAACCTTTTTCGCATAAACGCGCGATTTCTATGGTATTTGATCGACGTGCCCGAATGCAGGGGGCCACCCCGGCTCAAGGCCGGAT
>NZ_JALQDI010000109.1:0-263 GCF_023631305.1 Caballeronia sp. INML3B | reverse complement strand
GGAAATGACCGTGAGTTTCAACAAAAAGAAATCCCTAGCGACGGCAGCATTGACATTCGTCTTTTGAAGCCTAGACCTAATCAAGGTGGTGAGTGGAAGTTCTTTGTAGAGGTTAAAACCTATTGGTTCAACAAGAAGCCGTTTATCAGTAATTGTTTTCAAGGTGGTCGTGACATCATTGCGGAAGCTATTGCAGACGCACGAGGCTTAGGTGATAAAAGCATTGACGCACTATTAGATAGCGATGCGTACAGCGTAAACAC
>NZ_JALQDI010000108.1:0-265 GCF_023631305.1 Caballeronia sp. INML3B | reverse complement strand
CTGAACGCATGCGCGACCGCGAGACAGCCGAAGCTGTGCGCGGCGAGCACGGCGGGCCGCTGCAAGGCGTCGAGCCGCGCTTCGACGGCGCTCGCCCACTCGTCGAGATGCGGCGCGTCCCAGTCGGCCTGCTCGACGCGCGATGCCTCCGCGTATTGCCGCTCCAGCCAGCTCTGCCAGTGCGCGCCTTCGCTGCCGTGCAGTCCGGGCACGGTCACGAGCACCGGCCGCCGGAATGGTTCGTCGTTCATGTTCATGCATGCCT
>NZ_JALQDI010000107.1:0-269 GCF_023631305.1 Caballeronia sp. INML3B | reverse complement strand
GTTCATGAGTGGCCGCGTCATACACCACAGGGATCGGCACTCCCCATGTGCGTTGCCGAGAGATGCACCATTCTGAGCGATGCGATATAAGGCTGCGTAGCCGCTGACGACCGGTGCTGGGTGTGAACGAGACAGACTCGAGAGCTTTCAACGCATCGCCCTGGCTCTGACGCAGATCAGCAAACCACTGTGCTGTCGCTCGCGTCAGAATCGGCTTTTTCGTGCGCCAGTCAATGGGATAGCTGTGCACGTACGGCCGTTCACTGAGC
>NZ_JALQDI010000106.1:0-271 GCF_023631305.1 Caballeronia sp. INML3B | reverse complement strand
TTCTATTAGTTTCCAACCACTTACGGAATTTTAACGGTGATGTGTTAACGGCCAAGTCGACGATCGTTGCGCTGGATACGACGGCAAGGCTAGCCATCTCAAATAGTTTTGGTGATTTCAAATCTGGATAGAACCAACACACCTCGATAATGTCCCCAGGACGCATGCTCGGCGTCGTCAGGTAGCAGTAACCATTGACTGCATAACGCTCCTTGCGCACGGAGCGGGGGTCAGCAGTCCCCTCGACGAGCTGTTGTTTACTGATTAGGTA
>NZ_JALQDI010000105.1:0-274 GCF_023631305.1 Caballeronia sp. INML3B | reverse complement strand
CTCATGGCACGCACGGTGCGCCGCAACAAGAAATTCTTGATGTTTGCTTCTTGCTACATGTTGGTGATGCATTGGGTCGATCAATATTGGTTGATCATGCCCAAGTTTAACGAAGGTTCGTCACTCCCATTCGGACTTGTTGATTTGTGCTGCTGGGTTGGACTGGGAGGATTTTATGTTGCTGGGTTCTGCTGGATTGCGGGTGAAAAAGCATTGATCCCGGTTCGCGACCCTCGTTTGCCAGAATCTCTGAACTTTAAGAACGCCTGATACG
>NZ_JALQDI010000104.1:0-282 GCF_023631305.1 Caballeronia sp. INML3B | reverse complement strand
ACATTGAGGTGGTCTACATCCCCACCTACTGAGCGATCCGGCATCGCCATTCCTGGCGGTGCTGCAGGTCGCTCCAGCAGCTTCGCATCGTCGGCTCTGACGATGCAGGCCCGGCCGGCTTCCCTTGACAGCATCGCCATTTCTGACGATGCTGGCCAAGTCCCGATTTACTCCAGGAAGAAGGCCATGAGATACCCCGGCGGCAAGGGCGGTGCCGGCGTCTACCAGACGATCATCAACAACATCCCGCCTCACGACACGTACATCGAAACGCACCTGGGC
>NZ_JALQDI010000103.1:0-283 GCF_023631305.1 Caballeronia sp. INML3B | reverse complement strand
GCTGAGGGTCGACTACTCGAACGAGGCAGGCGGAAGTGGAGGTGGTGGTGGTGGTGCTGGTGGTGGTGATTCGTCAAACAAACACCAGCAGCAAAGCCAGCAGCAAGCACAACACTGGCAGCAGATGCAAGCACAGCAACCACCACAGCAGCAGTCGCAGCAGCCTCCACCGTCCTACCAGTCACACCCACAGGTTCCGATAGGCGTGACACTTCCCGACAACATCAGCGCACCCGATGCCATCTCACGTACACTTTCTGCCTACGATCCTGGAGAGCTACTC
>NZ_JALQDI010000102.1:0-468 GCF_023631305.1 Caballeronia sp. INML3B | reverse complement strand
ATTCCAGCGATTTGTTCATAGTAGCGGGCTTCCGCTTCGGCCGGTGGGATGTTGCCGATCGGCTCAAGTAGGCGTCGATGATTAAACCAGTCCACCCATTCAAGCGTGGCGAGTTCGACCGCCTGCACGTTACGCCATGGTCCGCGACGATGAATAACTTCTGCCTTGTAAAGGCCGTTGATCGTTTCGGCGAGTGCGTTATCGTATGAATCTCCGACGCTGCCGACTGACGGTTCGATTCCTGCTTCGGCTAGACGCTCCGTATACCGAATTGAAACGTATGCGACCCGCGGTCCGAATGATGTACCAAACGGTTACTTTCGGCTGGTCGGCGCTCATGTACCGCCTGCTCCAGCGCGTCCAACACGAAGTCAGTACGCGCTGAGCTTGACACTCTCCAGCCTACGATGCGTCGCGCGAACACATCAACGATGAAGGCAACATAAGCGAAGCCTTGCCAGGTGGCCA
>NZ_JALQDI010000101.1:0-472 GCF_023631305.1 Caballeronia sp. INML3B | reverse complement strand
GTGTTGAAGATGCAGGGTCGAACGGGCAGGGCGCGGGTGCGTCGACTTCCCCGTTTGCTGAGCGCCGAGCTGTTTTTACTGACGCGGCACCGCGTTCGTGTTCATGCAGCGCGATCATCGTTGCCTCCAAGTCCTGTTGCGTGAGCTCGCGCTGTTTCTTGGTGCCGGATGCGCGGCGTGGCGTGCGTACCTGCGCGCCGCGATGCGTGCGCGAGGGCGCCGTGCCAATGCTGCGGTTGTCGCGCTGAGCCTGCACCGCCTGCGCCAACTCAAGCACGTGCGCGAGACGCTTGCACTCGACGATCGCCCCCTGATCGACCTCGGTGAGACGGTCGTACTGCCGGCATACCAGCGCCCGCTCGCCGGCCCGCAACTGCGTGCGTCCGTCCGGATATTCCCACACCTCGATGTCACGGTGGATCAGCGCGCGGTTCGCGTCGGTATCTTCCAGCAGATACAACACGCGGTCGTA
>NZ_JALQDI010000100.1:0-499 GCF_023631305.1 Caballeronia sp. INML3B | reverse complement strand
GCCCGCGGTCACACGCAGTTTGGCCACGCGTGCCATGTGATCGTGGGCTGCCTAAGTGTCGCCCTCATAGGCCCAACCGCGCTTGGATCGCGCACGGTCTGTATCATCGCACCACTCCACTTGCTGGTTCAGCACCAAATAGCACCGGCACAGCGCTACGCGCTGCCGACGGGTCTGCAAGGGACAACATCGGTCTGCACTTGCAGTGAGATGGAGGCGTTAGTAAAGAAGTTCGGGCAGACCCGATTGACCGGTCGGCCGCGAAGCGGGCCGGAGCCATTTGGTGCTGAACCAGTTTGTTGTGTGGCGCGAGGCGACAGACCGTGCGCGAGCCAAGCCCGGTCAAACCTTTGAGGGTGACACTTAGGCAGCCCACGATCGCCTGGCAAGCATGGCCAAACTGCGTGTGACCGCGGGCCTAACGAGCTGCTTTCTTTGGTTACTTTCTTTGCAGCAGCAAAGAAAGTGACTGCCGCCCCGCATAGGGGCAACGCTAATA
>NZ_JALQDI010000099.1:0-632 GCF_023631305.1 Caballeronia sp. INML3B | reverse complement strand
ACAACCTGCTGAAGACGGCGGCGGGCAGCGGCATCGCCATCGGGCCGATTCTGCTCGGCGCCGCGAAGCCGGTTCACCTGCTGACGTCGTCGGCGACGGTGCGGCGGATCGTCAACATGACGGCGCTTCTCGTGGCGGACACTGCGGCGTCCGACGTGGCTTAACTTGCGCTGAATTTCAGCCATACCGAGGGTCGAGGCTGGGCCTCGACCCCTCAAAAGACCTGCACATACAGGCCTCTGAATAGTGCACTGCACTGCTGTCGGCGATAACCCGAAGTGCATATGCCGCCTATTGCCAAAAATGCCGTAGCCCCTGTAGGTCGCGTGGTACCGGCCCCGATACCGCCCTGTCAAATCAATTTAGTTTCGCTGGCCAGAAGCAACCGCGCTTAGCAACCTCCGCTCCGAACTCCTTCGCCACCATGGCCCGGGCGTGGCGTCTAACGACGGCCACGCCTTTATGCTTTCTGCGCTGTGTCGTTCGCTTGTACGATCGGCAATCCCATCCGTCGGCTTTGAAGCAGTTGCTGACGTTTGAATGACCGCAGTTTGTGGCGGATTCAACCGGTCGATGCAATAGCTTGATGGAATCGTTCAGCTGGTGTCTCGTAATCTAGCGTCTTTCTTGGG
>NZ_JALQDI010000098.1:0-640 GCF_023631305.1 Caballeronia sp. INML3B | reverse complement strand
GGCGGCCTCAAATCTGAAGTGCAACACCTGTCTCATATAAGGTGTTGCGATGAACGAAAGAACCCAGTACAAGCAACTGCAACCAGAAGAGCGCCTGACCATTGCAAGCCTGCATCTGCAGGGTTCGAGTATCCGGGCCATGGCCCGGATACTCGGGCGCTCGCCGGCCACCGTGAGTCGTGAACTGACGCGAAACAGCTGTCCTGCCGGCTACGCGTCGGTGCCGGCTGAAACGCTCAGGGCCGCGCGCCGCAGCGGGGGGCGCCGGCCCGCAAAGCTTTGCCTGCAAGGCGTCTGCTGGCGTGTCGTTCTCACTCTGCTCGAGTGGAAATGGTCGCCCCAGCAGATATCGGGCACACTGAAGCGAATGTATCGGACCGACCCGACCCAGCAGGTTTCACACGAAACCATCTACACGGCCATCTATGCCCAGCCGCGTGGCGAACTGCGCCGTCAGCTCATTGCGTGCTTGCGCCACGGCCACAGCACGCGCATGCCGCGCACACGGGGCATTGACCGGCGCGGACAGATTCCCGACATGGTCAGCATTCATGTGCGACCGCCTGAAATCGAAGACCGACTGCTGCCTGGACACTGGGAAGGCGATCTCATCAAAGGTGCCGGCAACCAGTCCGCAGTC
>NZ_JALQDI010000097.1:0-1183 GCF_023631305.1 Caballeronia sp. INML3B | reverse complement strand
TACAGACGTTCCACCGCCAGCGCCACACCCATGCCGCCGCCGATGCACAGCGACGCCAGGCCCTTCTTCGCATCGCGCTTTTGCATCTCGTGCAGCAGCGTGACGAGAATCCGGCAGCCCGATGCGCCGATCGGATGACCGATCGCGATCGCGCCGCCGTTCACGTTGATCTTCGACTGATCCCAGCCCATCTGCTTGTGCACCGCCAGCGCCTGCGCCGCGAACGCCTCGTTGATTTCCATCAGGTCCAGATCGTTCACCGACCAGCCCGCGCGCTCCAGACAGCGCTTCGATGCCGGCACCGGGCCCATGCCCATGATCTTCGGATCGACGCCCGCATTCGCGTACGCCTTGATGCGCGCGAGCGGCGTGAGGCCCAGCGCCTCGGCCTTCTTCGCCGACATCACGACGACCGCCGCCGCGCCGTCATTGATGCCCGACGCGTTCGCCGCCGTCACCGTGCCTTCCTTCGAGAACGCCGGCTTCAGGCCCGCGAGCGCTTCGGGCGTCACGCCGTGGCGCACGAATTCGTCGGTGTTGAACTGCAGCGGCTCACCTTTGCGCTGCGGAATCGCGATCGGCACGATTTCGTCGTCGAAGCGGCCCGCCTTCTGCGCGGCTTCCGCCTTGTTCTGCGACAGCGCCGCGAACGCGTCCTGCTGCTCGCGCGTGATGCCGAACTCCTTCGCGACGTTCTCCGCGGTCGTGCCCATGTGGTACTTGTTATAGACGTCCCACAGGCCATCGACGATCATCGTGTCGATGAGCTTCGCGTCGCCCATGCGAAAGCCGTCGCGCGAGCCCGGCAGCACGTGCGGCGCGGCGCTCATGTTTTCCTGACCGCCCGCGATGACGATTTCCGCATCGCCCGCGATGATCGCGTTCGCCGCGAGCATCACCGCCTTCAGGCCCGAGCCGCAGACCTTGTTGATCGTCATGCCGGGAACCATGTCGGGCAAGCCGGCCTTGATGAGCGACTGACGCGCCGGGTTCTGGCCCGAGCCTGCCGCGAGCACCTGGCCGAGGATCACTTCGCTCACCTGCTCCGGCTTCACGCCGGCACGCTCCAGAACAGCCTTGATTACCGTTGCGCCCAGTTCCGGCGCCGCGATCTTCGCGAGCGAGCCGCCGAACTTGCCTACCGCCGTACGCGCGGCCGATACGATCACTACGTCAGTCATTT
>NZ_JALQDI010000096.1:0-1203 GCF_023631305.1 Caballeronia sp. INML3B | reverse complement strand
CGAGAGCGAGATGGAACGGATGCGCGGCAGCGATGGTTTTACCGAGTCGATGTTCACGGTGTTGAAGCTTGATGATTTCGTGCCGAAGGACCATCCGTTGCGTCCGACTCGTACATGGCTCAATGATTCGCTCAAGCGCATGGATGATGTGTTCTCGCGAATGTACGAGGCAGACGCGAGAGGTGGCCGGCCAAGCATTGCACCGGAGAAGTTGGTTCGGGCGCTGTTGCTGCAGGTGTTGTACTCCATTCGCAGCGAACGGATGCTGATGGAACAGATTTCCTACAACATGTTGTACCGCTGGTTCGTCGGTCTGCCGATGGACGGAACGGTGTGGGACCATTCGACGTTCAGCAAGAACCGCGACCGCTTGCTCGAACACGATGTACTGGTGTTGCTCTTTAACGAGACGGTCGAGACGGCCCGTGAGCGAGGCTATCTCTCTGGCGAGCACTTCAGCGTCGATGGCACTTTGATTCAGGCGTGGGCCGGGCATAAGAGCTTCGTGCCCAAGGCGAGTCCGAGCGACGACGATACGCCTCCAGACGAACCGCCCGCACCGAATGACAACTGGCATGGGCAAAAACGCAGTAACGAAACGCATCAATCCACGACGGATAAGCAGGCGCGCCTGTTCCGGAAAAGCAAGGGAACGGGAGCGATGCTCTGTTATATGGGTCATGTATTGACCGATAACCGACACGGACTGGTGGTCAACGCGCAGGTGACGCTGGCGACCGGCACCGCCGAGCGAGACTGCGCGGCGCAGATGCTTGCCGATGCTGCGAGTGTCGCACCGAGCGGCATCACGGTCGGTGCGGATAAGAACTACGACACCGCCGGCTTCGTAGCCAGTTGTCGCTCGAATCGCGTCACGCCTCATGTGGCCCAAAACGAAGGACGTTCAGGAGGCTCAGCGATTGATGAGCGAACTACACGTTGGCCGGGCTACGCGGTGAGCCAGCAAAAGCGTAAACGGATTGAACAGGTGTTTGGATGGGGCAAGACGGTCGGACGAATTCGACAAGCGATGTGCCGGGGACTTGAACGCGTAGACCAGCTCTTCGTGCTGACCCAGGTCGGCTATAACCTGACGCGTATGCGAACACTTGCCGCTTGAGGGGAAGGAAGCAATCGATAGCGTCGGTTTTGTGAACTCACGAGCAGCATCGAACGCTCACAAGGGTTTTTGCGCGTGTCAGA
>NZ_JALQDI010000095.1:0-1392 GCF_023631305.1 Caballeronia sp. INML3B | reverse complement strand
CAAGCACAGCGCGCAATTTAAGCGAGCCGTCGTCGAAGACTATCTGTCAGGCAAATATGGTGGTAGTGGAGCAGTGGCGTATCGGCATGGTGTAGACCACGGTACAGTGCGGATTTGGGTGGCGGCATGGCGCGCGCACGGCGAGGCGGCGTTGCAGAAGAAGTACAGTCGCTACGACGGCCAATTCAAGCTGAAGGTGCTGCAGTTCATGCACACGAAGGCACTGTCGTGTCGAGAGACGGCTGCAATCTTCGATATCCGCAATCCGAGCGTGATCAGTGTCTGGAAGCGCCGGTATGATTCGGGAGGTATGCAGGCCCTTGAGCCGCGCCCCCGAGGACGCTCCGTGAAGCAACCCAAGTCATCTGCGCCGCCTGTGTCGTCGAAATCCGACGAGGCGCGCACGAAGGAAGAGCTCCTGAAGGAGCTGAACTATCTGCGCATGGAGAATGCGTACCTAAAAAAACTCGATGCCTTGATCCGCTCGGAAAGCCCCACAGCGCAGCGCAAAAAGCGCAAATAGTGGCCGGGTTAAGGCATGAGTTTCCGCTCGACGGCTTGCTGAAAGTGGCGGGCCTTGCGCGCAGCACGTTCTATTACCAATGCAAGGCCTCGCAGAAGGCGGACAAACACGCGCAGCTCAAGGCGCGTATCCGTTCTGTCTTCGAGCAGCACAAAGGGCGTTATGGCTATCGGCGCATCACCAGCGCGATCCGGCATCTGGGCACGCGCGTGAATCACAAAACTGTCCAGCGGTTGATGCAGCTTATGAAACTGAAGTCGCTGGTGCGACCGAAGAAGTTTCGGGCATTCCGGGGGACGGTGGGACGTATTGCGCCGAACGTACTGCAAAGACAGTTCGATGCCGACGCGCCAAATCAGAAGTGGGTCACCGATATCACCGAATTCCGGGTGGGCGAGCGAAAGCTCTATTTGTCGCCGGTGCTAGATTTGTATAACGGTGAGATTGTCGCTTACGAAACAGCCACTCGTCCGGCCTTCGCGATGGTCGCACGCATGATCAAAAAGGCGTTCAGGAGGCTGGGCGTTGACGATCGCCCCGTGGTTCACTCAGATCAAGGCTGGCACTACCAGATGGACGCTTATCAGGCGTTGGTCTCGCAACGAGCCCTGACGCAAAGCATGTCACGCAAGGGCAACTGCCACGACAACGCCACCATGGAAAGCTTCTTCGGTACCTTGAAGTCGGAGTTCTTCTACCCGAATCGCTTCGAGAGCATCGAAGCCCTTCAGGCCGGCATCAGACACTACATTCACTACTACAATCATCACCGCATCAAGCTGAAGCTAAAAGGGCTGAGTCCTGTAATGTACAGAACTCAGCCCTCACGGCCTTAGCCCAAACCTGTCCAACTTTGCGGGGTCAGTTCA
>NZ_JALQDI010000094.1:0-1479 GCF_023631305.1 Caballeronia sp. INML3B | reverse complement strand
CATGCGATTACACACAAGTCATTCGCCGAGTTCTCGGGCGTACTTGAGGCCGGCGGCGAAATCCGTCACTCGCTGGAGGCCTTGCCAGATGGTTTTGACTCCGGGTTCGCCGTCGCCTTTGCGCGCCAGGAAGCCGCCGAGCATGGCGACCAAGCGCACGACCTCATTCAGACGCGGTGAGTTCTTCGGCGGTTTCTTCTTATTGAGAATGAATGCCGCTCGCCATTCATCTCGCTCGAACAAGAGCGCTGCCTCCAGGTCTGGGCAAGTTCGACCGAGTCGCATCAACCGTGCGATGCGCCATGCCACCACCATGAACAGCGCCAAGGCACGTTCAAGCCTTGCCATCGATGCGAGTTGCAATGCCTCGACCCGACAGCCGTTCTTGAGCACGTGAAAGAAAAGCTCAACCTCCCAGCGCGCGCGGTACCAGTCAATAAGCTGCGCTGCGGCATCAAGGTCGTGCGCCTCGCGGTTACTGAGCAGTCGCCATTCAATCGGCTTGGCGCCCGCCGGCGGGTCGACCTCCCGGGCGACGATGCAAGTGGCACTCACCACGCCGCCGGCAGCATCGGGCAACGCGACACGCTGCGCCCACACCTGCTGTCGTACCGCGCGCGCAGGCTGAGCCTGACGGGCTGCCAGCGTAAATTGAATCCTACCCACTGGCTCACCCGCAGTCACTTTGTCCCATAGCTTGCCGCCGTCAGGCAAGGTGCGATTGTGCTGCGAGCGCAGTAACCAATCCGCCGGATGGCCCAACTCCTTCGCTTTGACCATCAGTGCCATGATGTCCGATTCCCGGTCAGCCACATAGACCAGTCGTGTGGCGGGCAGTGCCGCCGCTTGTTCGGCAATCCGTTCATATCCTTCGGTCCAGCGGGTACTTTCCTTGATGCCGGGGCGCACCCCATCCGCACCCTTGGGCTCGCGTGCCCACATGTAGGCATCAAGCACGCCCAGCGGCTCGCGCGATGGCGTCACCGCGTAAGTCGGATGCAAATACAGCCCGCGTTGAGCTTCATACGACAGCGGACCCAAGCCGGTGATGGTCTGGCCGTTAAAGTCCAACTCCGTGGTGTCCTGGATACATAGCACTACTTCGCAAGCCCGCATCCGTTCGGCCGAGTTCTGCCAATGTGGTGCCATGATGTCGCGCCAGTCCAGCTCCTCTTGCGCCAGGAAGCGGTACGCTGCAGCCGTTTCCGCCCAGCCGCCGCATGCGTTGGGTATGCTTGCCGTCGGCTTCTCCGCAAGCCGCTCAGCCAGTAGCACCGCGCGCTTGTTCAGCCGTTGGTCACCCAAATCAATATCCTTGAATTCTGCTTCTGCCCAGCTCGATTTCTCTCGCGTCATGTGCCGTCCAAAATGCAAGAGTTAACGCCAGTCCGAGAGAGTTTACAACTCCGTCCGCTATGTCATTGACCGTAAACGACTTTTCGCGGCTCGCCACCGCTACGACTTGTGTGTAATGAGGTG
>NZ_JALQDI010000093.1:0-1906 GCF_023631305.1 Caballeronia sp. INML3B | reverse complement strand
GTAAGCGACTCGGCACAACCGTTTCCCACTGCTGAATATTTCGACGCATGATGGGCGCGTTCAGCTTGACGGAGACAGTCAGCCATGTCGAACGCAGCGGGCCGCACGCATCCCCATCGGACGTATGCGCAAGAATTCAAGCAGCAGGTGATCAGAGAGACATTGGAACCCGGCATGTCGGTGTCGATTGTTGCGCGACGGCACGACATCAACGCCAATGTGGTGTTCGCGTGGCGCAAGCAATACCGTGAAGGCAAGCTGGTCATACCTGCAATCGAAGTTGCGCCGAGCGTGCCCAGCACGAAGCTACTGAGCGTCGACGTGATCGACTCAGCATTGGTACTGCGGCCGCCTGAGCCCGCAGTGGCGTCGCAAGCGCCGAGCGGTATACCGATGCCGGCGCCCGTGTGCGAAATCGAGGTGGAGATCGGCAAACGGCGTGTGAAGATTCGCGGCCTGTCTGTCGAGCGCGCTGAAGCGTTCCTGCAGGAATGCCTGAAGTGATCGCGCTGCCGGCAGGTACGCGCGTGTGGCTCGTGGCCGGCGTGACAGATATGCGCTGCGGCTTCCAGGGGCTGGCCGCGAAAGTGCAGACAGCGCTCGAAGAGAATCCGCTGGGTGGCAACGTATTCATCTTCCGCGGCCGCCGCGGCGATCTCGTGAAGCTGCTTTGGGCGACCGACGATGGGCTCTGGCTGCTCGCAAAACGATTGGAGCGAGGCCGGTTTGTCTGGCCACAGGCCGACGGTGGAAAGATCCATCTGACGAGCGCACAGCTGTCGATGCTCCTCGAAGGCATCGACTGGCGACACCCGCAACGCACCGCTGCTCTGTCGATGTTGTAAACCACATCGAAGGCTCGTAAACTGCGACGCATGTCCCAATCTGCGCCGCTTCCCACCACCGTCGCGGAGCTCCAGGCTCTGGTGCTCGAGCAGCAGGCGTCAATCGAGAACATGGTGCGGGAGATCGCCGCACGGGACGACGAAATCGAACGCCTGAAGGCGCAGATCGACAAGCTCAGGCGGATGTACTTCGGGAGCAAGTCCGAGAAACTGGCCCGGCAGATCGATAAACTTGAGGCGCAGCTCGAAGACCTGACGGCCGGTCAGGGCGCTGCCGAAACGCGAGGGCATCGAGACAAGACGTCGACGGCGCCGCCTGGTCGAACGCCCACGCGAGAGCCGCTGCCGCCGCACTTGCCACGCGATGAAATCGAACTTACACCGAATGCGGCTTGCCCTAAGTGTTCCACAACGATGCAGCGACTCGGCGAGGATGTTTCCGAGCAGCTCGCGCGCGTAGCGGCTGCGTTTAAAGTGATCCGCACGATCCGTCACAAGCTGTGTTGTCCTGACTGCGGCCACATCGAACAGCCCGCGATGCCCAGCCTGCCCATCGAGCACAGCATCGCGCATCCGAGCCTGCTGGCCGACATTGCGGTATCGAAGTTCGCCGATCACCAACCGCTGTACCGCCAATCGGAGATTGCGGCACGCGACGGCGTGACGCTGGATCGCGCCAGCATGGGCCGCTGGATCGGGCAGATCGCCGAGCTCTGTGGACCGCTTGTTGAAGCAATCCAGCGCTACGTGCTGGTCCCCGGCAAGGTACACGTCGACGACACACCGGTTGCGGTGCTCGCGCCAGGCAACGGAAAGACGGTGACCGGTCGCTTCTGGGTCTACGTGCGCGACGATCACCGCTCGGGCTCGACCGAGCCCGCTGCGGTATGGTTCGACTTCTCCTCGAATCGCAAAGGCGTCCATCCTCAGACCCGACTCGCCGCATTCCGTGGCATCCTGCAGGCCGATGCTTACGCCGGTTTCGATCAACTGTATGCGAGCGGCGAGATCCACGAAGCGGCATGCTGGGATCATGCGAGGAGGTACATTTACGATGTTCA
>NZ_JALQDI010000092.1:0-1997 GCF_023631305.1 Caballeronia sp. INML3B | reverse complement strand
TCCAGCGAGTGACGGATTTCGCCGCCGGCCTCAAGTACGCCCGAGAACTCGGCGAATGACTTGTGTGTAATCGCATGACTTAAGATGGAATCGGATGACGCTGCCGTCCGCCAACCCGCGGCGAGCGCACGCGTTATGTCGGATGAGTGCCGAGGTGGATTCAATCTTTTCAAATTTCCGGATGCGGTCCGCGTTTGCTCTTGGACACGCGCTCTGGTCAAAGATTAACGGGAGTTAAGCCGTGGCGCTTTCATAATTGCATTTGGCATTGTCTTATCTGTGCGTTCAAAGCAATAGGGAGCGGTCACCGCCGGCGACAATAAGCTGCTCGAGAACGGCTGCTGTATTGCGGTATTGCTCTGCCGTAGACCCCCATAGCATCCGCAGAAACTTTGAGTCAATCCGGTTCATTGGCATACTCGATCGATTTCCGGGATCGCTCAACGGCGGAAGTGGCCAGGGCGCATAAATGGAACCGTCGTCGAGACTCTCGGACAGGTCTAGCTCTTCACCATCGCCCACAAATCCTGGCATCCGTACGGACGCGTGGTCGGCCTTATCCGCATCCGAACATCGGTCCCACACGAACGGATAGCCGTCTAATTACGATCCTCCGATGATGTCGCCAGACCAGATGTGATCGAAAGCGGCGCCGGCTTCCCGCTGGACTTTTCGGACAGCCTCTGCGTCCGGCGCCTCGTATTCGCAGATCATGTGTCTGCGATCCAAAGAGAGGACGCTGCGCTTCCAGACGACACGGTGCATCTCGCTGCAGCGAGCCAGCTGGTCTTCGACCCGCGACAAACCCTCATCCGACTGCGCCGTCGAAAAGCTTCGTTCGACCACGAAATGCGCCATTTCAGTTCTCCGTTGAGCGCGAACTCGTGATGGTCAAGACTAAGCCCGCTGCGTTGAAATTTCGGTTGCAGTGGCTGGACAACGGTCATGGAGACGCCGTATCGCAGGTTTGCTGCGTGGACTCAGCCAGCGTTACTTCAGAAATCCGCGCAACGAAGGCGTCCAACGATCAGCGGACGGCCGATTTCGGAGCGCAGCAGTCGTTTGAATGACCGAGCGATGGTCTTGGCGAAAGGCGGCAAGTGGCCGAGAGTGCCAGCTCGATGAACCTTCTACAGAGCTGTCGATTGGGCTGCCCCGTGTCAGATTTTCGATGGCGAATCGGAACGCGAATAAACGGCCCGTTACCGACATTCGCGAACGTCCGTTATCGCGTCGCCTATACCATGCGGCAAAACTATTCTGGGCGAGCTACGCTTCATGGACTAGTCTTTTGCATGCGAGTAGGTGCTTCTCTTCCACACGCTGTCCTTCGGTGCAGCGCTGAAACCAATGGTTGGAGATCGTGCAATGAACGGCAAATCCATCTTCGCCGGCATCTTGTTATTGGCTGGATCCTTCTGCCCCGTGTCACCTGCATTTTCTCAGTCATCTCCTCCGACGTCCGACACAGCAGCTCAAACCAAAGCGCTGGTCGAGAAGGCCGCCGCGTTGATAGACAGCAGAGGCAAAGCCGCGTTATCCGAGTTCAGGATCAAAGGCAGTGAGTGGTTCCATGGCGACACCTATCTGTTTGCTTACGATTTGAACGCAAATGTACTGTTGAATCCGGCTTTCCCTGCACGGGAAGGGACCAACGTTCGCGGCCAGAAAGATACCAACGGCAAGCTCTTTCATGACGCGATGATCCAGACGGCTGAAACAACGGGATCGGGCTGGGTCGACTATATGTTCCTGAGACCGGGGCAGACTGAGTCATCGCATAAATGGACCTACGTGAAGGCAGTCAAGATTGACGGAGTTCCAGGCTTGGTGGGGTCGGGCTTCTATGCGCAGTAGGTTCGGGCCGGCGGCGTTCGCGTGGTCATCTCCTGCAACTTTCCGACAAGCGGCCGTTTAGCCCACCTCATTACACACAAGTCGTAGCGGTGGCGAGCCGCGAAAAGTCGTTTACGGTCAATGACATAGCGGACGGAGTT
>NZ_JALQDI010000091.1:0-3111 GCF_023631305.1 Caballeronia sp. INML3B | reverse complement strand
AATCATCAAGCTTCAACACCGTGAACATCGACTCGGTAAAACCATCGCTGCCGCGCATCCGTTCCATCTCGCTCTCGTTAATGGCTTCAGATTCAACGTTCACCCCTTCACTCAGGATGACCGTTTGACGAGGTATTTCAACGACCTGCTAGATTTGCCGGTTTTCGACGGCTGACCTGTTGAGGTTACGGCCGTCGCTATCATGCGGCTCCCTTCCGGAGCCAGCATGAAAAAGGACGGAGAAATCAAATTGTTGCGGGAAGAACGGCGGAAAGGAGCGAGCCAGAAGCTGGCGGCAGCGTGAACAGGTATGAGTGAGCGCACGGTGCGTAAGTACGAGCGCGCTGGCACGTTGCCGAGTCAAATGAAGAAACCGCGCGCCCATCGCACGCGGGAAAATCCGTTTAGCCTCGATTGGCCCTGGGTTGAGGAACATCTCAAGCGAGATCCGGCGCTGCAGGCCAAGACGCTGTTTGCGCTTCTGTGCCAGGCGTTTCCGGGGCGATATCAGGAAGGGCAACTGCGGACCTTGCAGCGGCACATTCAAGCGTGGCGAGTTCGTCACGGTCCGGAACAGGAGGTCATGTTTCCACAGGAGCATGTGCCAGGGCGCATGGCTCAATCCGACTTCACTTCAATGAATAGCCTGAGAGTAACGATCTCGGGCACAGCATTCCCGCACCTGGTCTATCACTTGGTGCTGACTTACTCGAACGTGGAGGCTGTACGCATTTGCTTCTCCGAGAGCTTCGAGGCACTGGCCGAAGGGCTTGAAGCGTGCCTGTGGCAGATCGGCGGTGTTCCGGAATGGCATCGCACCGACAACCTGACTGCGGCAGTACGCGACCTCGATCGCGAGGGAAGGCATGAGTTCACGCAGAACTATCTTGCGTTGCTCGCCCATTACGGTATGCAGCCGTCAGCGAACACGGCCGGATGCGCGAATCAAAACGGTGACGTCGAGCAGTCGCACTTCCGGTTCAAAGAGGCAGTGGATCAGGCGCTGCGGGTTCGCGGTACGCGAGACTTCGGAACGCGTAGCGATTACGAACACTTCCTTGGTGAACTTGTTCGGCAGCGCAATCTCACACGCTCGCAACGATTCGAGGCGGACCGCGCGGCGCTTAGATCGCTGCCCCCGGCGCCGCTGGACTTCACGCGCGAGGTTACGGTGCGCGTTTCTCGCTTCAGGTTGGTTCGAGTTCTCAACAATCACTACTCGGTGCCGTCGCGGTTGATCGGTGCGACGCTGAAAGCGCGCATCCGCTCCGAGATTCTGGATCTTTACCACGGGACGGCACACGTTCTTACTCTGCCGCGCTTGAGCGGCCGTAATCAGCGACGAATCGACTACCGGCATCTGATCTGGTCATTGGTGAGAAAGCCCGGAGCGTTCGCGGCCTACTGCTATAGAGACGAGCTGTTTCCCACGACCACGTTTCGCCGCGCCTACGACGCATTGCTTGCCGCGACACCGACAAAGGCTGACCGAGAATACCTACGCCGGCTGCATTTGGCAGCGAGCACATCCGAGGTGGAAATCGACAAAGCAATCGGGCGCGTGTTGCATGACCAGCGCGTACCGACGCTCGATGTTGTTCGCGAACTCGTCGCCAGCCCGACGCCGACACCGGTGCCGAAGATCGGCAAGGCCTCTATCAACTTGCGCGATTACGACGCCCTGATTCCGTCACGGAGCAACCATGCATAACGCCCGTGAAGAATTGCTGGCGTCGCTTCGTGCGGTCAATCTCGGCGCCATGGCGGCAGCCGTGGAAGACGCGGCACTGCGAGCCGCGAAGGAAGGGCTGACTCATGAGGCATTGCTTCTCGAGCTGGCGCGTATCGAACGTGCAGCAAAGGCGTCGCGCCGAATTGAGCGGCTACTAAGGCAATCCGAACTGCTGCCTGAGAAGAACTTCCGGACGCTCAAGCTGGAAAGGTTTGATCCGGCCACTCGCATGCAGATCGAGCGGCTGCGCAGTGGCAGTTTCCTCAAGGATGCCACCAATGTGGTGGCGGTCGGTCGACCTGGTTCGGGGAAAAGCCATCTCGCCTGCGCATTAGGACACGTGCTCGTCGAGCAAGGGTACCCGGTGCTGTTCACACCAACCGGGGCCTTGGTGCAGCGGCTACTGGCAGCAAAGCGCGATCTGCGTTTGCCGCAGGAGCTAGCGAAGCTGGATCGCTTCGAGTGCCTCATTCTGGACGACATTGGCTACGTCCAGCATGACCGAGACGAAATGGAAGTGCTGTTCACGCTGCTCGCCGAGCGTTACGAGCGCAAAAGCATTGTCATCACGACAAACCTCGTGTTCTCGGAGTGGGAGCGCATCTTTAAGGATCCGATGACCACGCTCGCGGCCATCGACCGCGTCGTCCATCACAGTGTCGTTCTAGATCTCATGAGCGTTGAAAGCTATCGGACGAAGGCTGCCGGCGCGAAGCCGACAGCGTCGGCCTCGGTAGCAGCATAGGGCGGCAATCTTAGTTGTCGTCGGCGGCGGTTGTAGTTGACGCCAGACAGGGCGTTCTGTATGCGCGCAATAAACTGCAGATGGTCGATGAGAAGGTGGGACAGGACGGCGTGAAAGAGTCGAAGCTTGCTGTCGTTTCGTCAGAAGACAAGAAAGCTGAGTAGTTCTTAAGCACGATTTCTTGCGACTGGTGAGGCGTCGTGATTGGCGTTAGTTGGAGGTGATAATGAGCTTGCCGTGCGGGAAGGCGATTTTTACCCGCTGCCCGCACCTCCGAACCGTCGTGCTCGATCTACCGCTCGGCAAACAGTATGTCTGTCCGATAAGGTTCACCGGTTACTTTACCGCCAGGCGTGTCAGTCCTTGGATCTTAGCGGCACGAGTGAAATTCTTCGATTCGATGATTAAACACGCGATTCAGGCCGCCGGTGCGGTCACCGGCCTCCATCGGCCGGTCGATATTGCCGGAGCGCCATGGCTTCGGCGCGAATCGTTCTCCACAGCGGCCCGATCGGCGCGAGCAGGTTTACATAATACCGATTAGCGTATTTTGGGTTTGTTGCGGCTTTATCCTAATGTCGTGTTCTGGCTATTTACAGATGTCGGGTTTTTAACCGGTGGCAAGCTGGCGACT
>NZ_JALQDI010000090.1:0-3276 GCF_023631305.1 Caballeronia sp. INML3B | reverse complement strand
AAAAAACCAAGGCCCGAATACCGGAACATCGGACTCGGCCAACTCGCGAAGTACCGCTTGCCGCTGGCAGGAAAGGTATCGATCCTGCATCGTATAAGCGGCTTGCTGCTGTTCGTGTGTCTGCCGTTCATTCTGTATCTGCTCGATCAGAGCCTCACGTCAGAGATCTCGTTCGACGCGTTCAAGGGCTTTCTCGCCAACCCGATCGTCAAGATCGTCACGCTCGTGCTGTCGTGGGCATATCTGCATCACTTCTTCGCGGGCATTCGCTTTCTGCTGCTCGACACCCACGTCGCGGTCAATAAGGAAGGCGGCAAGCAGACCGCGCTCATGGTGCTGATCGTTTCGCTGTTGCTCACGCTCGCGATGGCCCTCAAGATCTTCGGAGTGTTTTAAACATGGCAACGCAAAATCGGGTCGGCCCCAAGCGCCTGGTCGTGGGCGCGCACTACGGTCTGCGCGACTGGCTCGCGCAGCGCATCACCGCGGTCGTGATGGCTGTCTACACCGTCATTCTGCTGTTCTGGTTCTTCGGCGCGCACAACTTCTCCTATGAAGGCTGGGCGGGCATCTTCGCGACGCAGTGGATGAAGCTCGCGACTTTCGTAGCCTTGCTTTGCCTGTTCTATCACGCGTGGGTCGGCATTCGCGACATCTGGATGGACTATGTCAAGCCGATGGGCGTGCGCCTGCTGCTGCAGGTGCTGACCATCCTGTGGCTGATCGGATGCGCCGGCTACGCTGCACAGATTCTCTGGAGAGTTTAAAGAACATGGCTGCAATCAAGACTTCCCTGCCGCGTCGTCGCTTTGACGTGGTCATCGTCGGCGCGGGCGGCTCGGGCATGCGCGCATCGCTGCAACTCGCGCGCGCGGGTTTGTCGGTGGCGGTGCTGTCCAAAGTGTTTCCGACGCGCTCGCATACGGTGGCGGCACAAGGCGGCATCGGCGCTTCGCTTGGCAACATGAGCGAAGACAACTGGCACTATCACTTCTACGACACCATCAAGGGCTCCGACTGGCTCGGCGACCAGGACGCGATCGAGTTCATGTGCCGCGAAGCGCCCCATGCGGTGTACGAGCTCGAACACATGGGCATGCCGTTCGACCGCAATCCGGACGGCACGATCTATCAGCGCCCGTTCGGCGGCCACACCGCGAACTACGGCGAGAAGCCGGTGCAGCGCGCGTGTGCCGCGGCCGACCGTACGGGTCACGCATTGCTGCACACGCTGTATCAGCAGAACGTCGCGGCTAAAACGCACTTCTTCGTCGAATGGATGGCGCTGGATCTGATCCGCGACGCCGACGGCGATGTGCTCGGGGTGACCGCGCTCGAAATGGAAACGGGCGACGTCTACATCCTCGAAGGCAAGACGACGCTGTTCGCCACGGGTGGTGCGGGGCGCATCTTCGCGGCATCGACGAATGCGTTCATCAATACGGGCGACGGCCTCGGCATGGCCGCGCGTTCGGGCATCGCGCTGCAGGACATGGAGTTCTGGCAGTTCCATCCGACGGGCGTGGCGGGCGCGGGCGTGCTGATCACCGAAGGCGTGCGCGGCGAAGGCGGCATTCTGCGTAACGCCAACGGCGATCGTTTCATGGAGCGCTATGCGCCGACGCTGAAGGATCTGGCGCCGCGCGACTTCGTTTCGCGCTCGATGGACCAGGAGATCAAGGAAGGCCGCGGCGTGGGTCCGAACAAGGATCACGTGCTGCTGGACCTGTCGCACATCGGCGCCGAGACGATCATGAAGCGCCTGCCGTCGATTCGCGAGATCGCGCTGAAGTTCGCCAACGTCGACTGCATCAAGGAGCCGATTCCGGTCGTGCCGACCATCCACTATCAGATGGGCGGTATTCCGACGAACATGCACGGCCAGGTCGTGGGTACGGCCAAGGGCTATGACGATCCGGTCAACGGCTTCTACGCGGTGGGCGAATGCTCGTGCGTTTCGGTGCATGGCGCGAACCGTCTGGGCACGAACTCGCTGCTCGATCTGGTCGTGTTCGGCCGCGCGGCGGGCAATCACATCATCAAGCACGCGAAGGAATTGAAAGAGCACAAGCCGCTGCCGGCCGATGCCGCCGACTTAGCGATGGAACGCCTCGCGGTGCTGGAAAAATCGACCTCGGGCGAATACACGCAGAACATCGCCAACGACATCCGCGCGTCGATGCAGGCGCACGCGGGCGTGTTCCGCACCTCGAAGCTGCTCGAAGAAGGGGTGGGCAAGATCGGCGAACTCGCCGAGCGCGTGAAGCATGTGCATCTGAAGGACAAGTCGAAGGTGTTCAACACGGCCAAGGTCGAGGCGCTGGAGCTGGCGAACCTGATCGAAGTGGCGCGCGCGACGATGGTGTCGGCCGAAGCGCGCAAGGAAAGCCGCGGCGCGCACGCGCACAGCGACTACGAGCATCGCGACGACGAGAACTGGATGCGTCACACGCTGTGGTTCAGCGAGGGCGATCGCCTGGATTACAAGCCGGTGCAGATGAAGCCGCTGACGGTCGAATCGGTGCCGCCGAAGGCGCGTACCTTCTAAGGCACAGAGCGCAAGGAAGAATCGAAATGGCAAAGAGAATTTTTGAAGTCTATCGCTACGATCCGGACAAGGACGCGGCGCCGCGCATGCAGACGTACGAGCTCGAGCTGGAGCACGAGCGCATGCTGCTGGACGCGCTGGTGAAGCTGAAGGCGGTCGACGAGACGCTGTCGTTCCGTCGCTCGTGCCGCGAAGGCGTGTGCGGCTCGGATGCGATGAACATCAACGGCAAGAACGGGCTCGCGTGTCTGACGAATCTGAATGAATTGCCGCAGCGAATCGTGCTGCGTCCGCTGCCGGGTCTGCCGGTGGTGCGCGACCTGATTTGCGACTTCACGCAGTTCTTCAACCAGTATCATTCGATCAAGCCGTATCTGATCAACGATACGCCGCCGCCCGAGAAAGAACGCCTGCAATCGCCGGTGGAGCGCGACGAACTGGATGGACTCTACGAGTGCATTCTGTGCGCGAGCTGCTCGACGTCGTGCCCGAGCTTCTGGTGGAACCCGGACAAGTTCGTGGGCCCGGCGGGCTTGCTGCAAGCCTATCGCTTCATCGCGGACAGCCGCGATCAGGCGACGGGCGAACGCCTGGACAACCTGGAAGATCCGTATCGTCTGTTCCGTTGCCATACGATCATGAATTGCGTCGACGTGTGCCCCAAGGGGCTCAATCCGACCAAGGCGATCGGCAAGATCAAGGAATTGATGGTGCGCCGCGCTGTCTGA
>NZ_JALQDI010000089.1:0-3665 GCF_023631305.1 Caballeronia sp. INML3B | reverse complement strand
CCCACGCACACAAGCGAAGCGGCCCCTGGCGCCGCCGCACCCGAACAGGCCCGCTTTGACGCGGTGATGCAAGCCGACGGCAAGATCGAGCCGCAGGACTGGATGCCCGAGGCCTATCGCAAGACGCTGGTGCGGCAGATTTCGCAGCATGCGCATTCGGAGATCATCGGCATGCAGCCCGAGGGCAACTGGATCAGCCGCGCGCCGAGCCTCAAGCGCAAGGCGATCCTGCTCGCGAAGGTGCAGGACGAAGGCGGCCACGGCCTGTATCTCTACAGCGCGGCTGAAACGCTCGGCGTCTCGCGCGATCAGCTCGTCGCCGCGCTGCACGCGGGCCGGGCCAAGTACTCGAGCATCTTCAACTATCCGACGCCCACCTGGGCCGATGTCGGCGTGATCGGCTGGCTGGTCGATGGCGCGGCGATCATGAATCAGATACCGCTGTGCCGCTGCACCTACGGGCCGTATGCCCGCGCGATGATCCGCATCTGCAAGGAGGAGTCGTTCCACCAGCGCCAGGGCTTCGATGCGCTGCTCGCGATGATGAAGGGCACGCAAGCGCAGAAGGACCTCGTGCAACAGGCGGTGAACCGCTGGTGGTGGCCGGTGCTGATGATGTTCGGCCCGAGCGACAAGGACTCGATTCACAGCGGCCAGTCGTTCGCGTGGGGCATCAAGCGCATCTCGAACGACGACCTGCGCCAGAAGTTCGTCGACGCGACTGTCGAGCAGGCGAAGATTCTGGGCGTCACGCTGCCCGATGCCGATCTGAAGTGGAATGCGCAAAGAAACGCGCACGACTACGGCGAGATCGACTGGGACGAGTTCTGGCGCGTGGTCAACGGCGACGGCCCGTGCAACAAGGAGCGCCTCGCCACGCGCGTGAAGGCGCACGACGCAGGCGCATGGGTGCGCGAAGCGGCACTCGCCTACGCGGAGAAGCACAAGGCCCGCGCCCACAAACAAGCTGCATGAACAGGGAGACGATGAAGATGAGCAAGGAATGGCCGATCTGGGAAGTGTTCGTGCGCAGCAAGCAGGGACTCGATCACAAGCATTGCGGCAGCCTGCACGCGCCGGATGCGGGTGTGGCGTTGCGCATGGCGCGCGACGTGTACACGCGCCGTCAGGAAGGCGTGAGCATCTGGGTGGTGCCGTCGGCGGCGATCACCGCATCGGACCCGGCGGACAAGGGCGAATTGTTCGAGCCCGCGGGCGACAAGATCTATCGGCATCCGACGTTCTTCGTGCTGCCCGACGAAATCAATCACATGTAAGGGCGAAAGAGCCATGAGTCAGGACCATCTCGCCTACGTGCTGCGTCTGGCGGACAATGCGCTGATCCTCGGGCAGCGCAATGCCGAATGGTGCAGTCACGGCCCGGCACTGGAAGAAGACATCGCGCTGGCGAACATCAGTCTGGATCTGATCGGCCAGGCGCGGCTCTTGTACACGCACGCGGCGTCGCTGGAAGCCGCGCTCAATGGCAGCAGGAAGACCGAAGACGATTACGCGTACTTTCGCACCGAGCGTGAGTTCGCCAACTACACGATCGCGGAGTTGCCGCACTTCGGGCCGCTCGCGGGCACGGCGCGCGCCGAGCGCGATTACGCGGTGACGATCGTGCGCAACTTCCTGTATTCGTCGCTGATGATCGAAGTGTGGAGCGCGCTGCAAACATCGAGCGATGCGCAACTCGCGGCGATCGCGGCGAAGTCGATCAAGGAGACGAGCTATCACCTGCATCATGCGCGCGACTGGCTGGTGCGTCTGGGCGATGGCACGGACGAGTCGCATCGTCGCGCGCAGGCCGCGCTCGACTATCTGATGCCGTACACGCGCGAGTTCTTCGCCACCGATGCAATCGAGCAGGCCGTCGCCGATGCGGGCATCGCGCCGCTCGCAAGCGAGTTCGAAGCGGCATGGCGTGACGAGGTCGCATCGGCACTGGAAGAGGCCACGCTCACCGCGCCCGAAGAAGTGAAGCACGTCACGACGGGCAAGCACGGTGAGCACTCGGAGCACATGGGCTATCTGCTCGCGGAGATGCAGAGCCTGGCGCGTCAACATCCGGGCGCGAGCTGGTAATGAATACCGCCAACGCAACCATCGAACGCGCGTGGGATGTGCTCGAAGCGGTGCCCGATCCGGAGATTCCGGTGGTATCGATTCGCGAACTGGGCATTCTGCGCGAGGTACGTCACGGCGACGATGGCGTGCTCGAAGTGGTGATCACGCCGACGTACTCGGGGTGTCCGGCGATGTCGCAGATCGCGGAGGATATTGCGCAGGCGATCGATCGGGCCGAGCTCGGTGCGCATCGCATCGAGACGGTGCTGGCGCCCGCGTGGACGACGGACTGGATCACCGACGAAGCGCGCGAGAAGCTGCGCCGCTACGGCATCGCACCGCCGACGGGAGCGTGCAGCGGCCTCGAAAAGCCCATCCGCTTCGTGCCCTATACGAAAGCGACGATCGCGTGCCCGCGCTGCGGCTCGACGCACACCGAGAAGCTGGCGCAATTCGGCTCGACGGCGTGCAAGGCGTTGTACCGCTGCATCGACTGCCGCGAGCCGTTCGATTACTTCAAGCCGTACTGAACTGACTCCATTGAAAAGCGAGCCGAAAAACATGGCGACTCCGCAATTCCATCCGCTGCGCATCCGTGAGGTCCGCCCCGAAACCGCCGATGCGCTCACCGTTTCGTTCGAAGTGCCTCCGGCGCTGCGCGATGCGTTTCGCTTTACGCAAGGTCAGTTCGTGACGCTCAAAACGCATATCGATGGCGAGGAGACGCGCCGTTCGTATTCGATCTGCGTGGGCGTGACCGACTACGATCGCGACGGCGAATTGCGCATCGGCATCAAGCGCGTGCGTGGCGGGCGCTTCTCGAACTTCGCATTCGATACCCTGAAGCCCGGCCACGAGATCGAGGTGATGACACCCGACGGGCGCTTCTTCACGCATCTGAACGCGGATCACGCGAAGCACTACGTGGCGTTCTCGGGCGGCTCGGGCATCACGCCGGTGCTGGCGATCATCAAGACGACGCTGGATATGGAGCCGACGAGCCGCTTCACGCTCGTGTACGGCAATCGCAGCGTCGACGCGATCATGTTCGCCGAGGAGCTCGAGGATCTGAAGAACCGGTATATGGACCGGTTCTCGCTGTATCACGTGCTCTCGGACGATCTGCAGGACGTCGAGTTGTTCAACGGCGTGCTGGATCAGGCGAAGTGCAAGGCGTTTCTGGAGACGCTGCTCTCGCCCGAGGAAATCGACGAGGCATTCATCTGCGGCCCCGGCCCGATGATGGATGCAGCCGAAGCGGCGTTGAAGGATGCGGGCGTGGCGCCGAAGCAGATTCACGTGGAGCGTTTCGGCACGCCGTTGCCGCAAGCCGGGGCGCCGGACATCGAGATCACGGACAGCACGCCGGCGGCGGATCTGGAGCTGATCATCGACGGCAAGAAGCGCAAATTGCGGCTGCCCTATGAAGGCGTGAGCGTGCTCGATGTGGGTTTGAAAGCGGGACTCGCGTTGCCGTACGCGTGCAAGGGCGGTGTGTGCTGCACGTGCCGCGCCCGAGTGCTCGAAGGCGAAGTGAAGATGGAAAAGAACTACACGCTCGAACAACATGAAATCGATGACGGCTTCGTGCTGAC
>NZ_JALQDI010000088.1:0-5375 GCF_023631305.1 Caballeronia sp. INML3B | reverse complement strand
AAACGCAAAAACCCCACCTTTGCGGGGTGGGGTTTTTGTTTATCGCATGAGGAGCCTGACGATTACCTACTTTCACACGGGTATCCGCACTATCATCGGCGTGGAGTCGTTTCACGGTCCTGTTCGGGATGGGAAGGGGTGGGACCGACTCGCTATGGTCATCAGGCATGACTTGTTGTTGGGTTGAGGTGCTCAACACAACCAATCTGGGAAGAAGCGGTAAAGAATTGGGTGGCGATTGTGGCACACGCGTGACTCGCCAGTGGTGGCGCGCGGGGCGCGCACAAACACACTGGTTATAGGATCAAGCCTTACGGGCAATTAGTATCAGTTAGCTCAATGCATTACTGCACTTACACACCTGACCTATCAACGTCCTGGTCTGGAACGACCCTTCAAGGGGCTCGAAGCCCCGGGGATATCTCATCTTAAGGCGAGTTTCCCGCTTAGATGCTTTCAGCGGTTATCTCTTCCGAACATAGCTACCCGGCGATGCCACTGGCGTGACAACCGGTACACCAGAGGTTCGTCCACTCCGGTCCTCTCGTACTAGGAGCAGCCCCCTTCAAATATCCAACGCCCACGGCAGATAGGGACCAAACTGTCTCACGACGTTTTAAACCCAGCTCACGTACCTCTTTAAATGGCGAACAGCCATACCCTTGGGACCGGCTACAGCCCCAGGATGAGATGAGCCGACATCGAGGTGCCAAACACCGCCGTCGATATGAACTCTTGGGCGGTATCAGCCTGTTATCCCCAGAGTACCTTTTATCCGTTGAGCGATGGCCCTTCCATACAGAACCACCGGATCACTATGACCTGCTTTCGCACCTGCTCGACTTGTCGGTCTCGCAGTTAAGCACGCTTATGCCATTGCACTATCAGCACGATTTCCGACCGTACCTAGCGTACCTTCGTACTCCTCCGTTACACTTTGGGAGGAGACCGCCCCAGTCAAACTGCCTACCATGCACTGTCCCCGATCCGGATCACGGACCAAGGTTAGAACCTCAAACAAACCAGGGTGGTATTTCAAGGACGGCTCCACCGAAACTAGCGTTCCGGTTTCATAGCCTCCCACCTATCCTACACAGATCGGTTCAAAGTCCAATGCAAAGCTACAGTAAAGGTTCATGGGGTCTTTCCGTCTAGCCGCGGGGAGATTGCATCATCACAAACACTTCAACTTCGCTGAGTCTCGGGAGGAGACAGTGTGGCCATCGTTACGCCATTCGTGCAGGTCGGAACTTACCCGACAAGGAATTTCGCTACCTTAGGACCGTTATAGTTACGGCCGCCGTTTACCGGGACTTCAATCAAGAGCTTGCACCCCATCATTTAATCTTCCGGCACCGGGCAGGCGTCACACCCTATACGTCCACTTTCGTGTTTGCAGAGTGCTGTGTTTTTATTAAACAGTCGCAGCCACCAGTTTATTGCAACCTCTTCACCCTTCCAGCGCAGGCTGGTCAAGCTACAGAGGCGTACCTTATCCCGAAGTTACGGTACCAATTTGCCGAGTTCCTTCTCCCGAGTTCTCTCAAGCGCCTTAGAATACTCATCTCGCCCACCTGTGTCGGTTTGCGGTACGGTCATCGTTAGACTGAAGCTTAGAGGCTTTTCTTGGAACCACTTCCAATTGCTTCGCTTCCGAAGAAGCTCGCGCCACACCCTTGAATTCTGTGCCCGGATTTGCCTAAGCACCTTCTCCAATGCAGCGACCGGGACGTCCAACACCCGGACAACCTTCCGCGATCCGTCCCCCCATCGCATCTAACAATGGTGCAGGAATATTGACCTGCTTCCCATCAGCTACGCATTTCTGCCTCGCCTTAGGGGCCGACTCACCCTACGCCGATGAACGTTGCGTAGGAAACCTTGGGCTTACGGCGAGGGGGCTTTTCACCCCCTTTATCGCTACTCATGTCAGCATTCGCACTTCCGATACCTCCAGCACGCTTTTCAACGCACCTTCGCAGGCTTACGGAACGCTCTCCTACCACACGTACTTGCGTACGCATCCGCAGCTTCGGTGACTGGCTTGAGCCCCGTTACATCTTCCGCGCAGGACGACTCGATCAGTGAGCTATTACGCTTTCTTTAAAGGGTGGCTGCTTCTAAGCCAACCTCCTGACTGTTTTAGCCTTCCCACTTCGTTTCCCACTTAGCCAATCTTTGGGACCTTAGCTGGCGGTCTGGGTTGTTTCCCTCTTGACACCGGACGTTAGCACCCGATGTCTGTCTCCCGTGATTGCACTCTTCGGTATTCGGAGTTTGCTATGGCGTAGTAATCCGCAATGGACCCCACAACCATGACAGTGCTCTACCCCCGAAGGTGATACACGAGGCACTACCTAAATAGTTTTCGGAGAGAACCAGCTATTTCCAAGTTTGTTTAGCCTTTCACCCCTATCCACAGCTCATCCCCTAACTTTTCAACGTTAGTGGGTTCGGTCCTCCAGTACGTGTTACCGCACCTTCAACCTGGCCATGGATAGATCACTTGGTTTCGGGTCTACGCCCAGCAACTGATCGCCCTGTTCGGACTCGCTTTCGCTACGCCTGCCTTAATCAGTTAAGCTCGCTACTGAACGTAAGTCGCTGACCCATTATACAAAAGGTACGCCGTCACCCCTTGCGAGGCTCCGACTGTTTGTATGCATGCGGTTTCAGGATCTATTTCACTCCCCTCCCGGGGTTCTTTTCGCCTTTCCCTCACGGTACTGGTTCACTATCGGTCGATCACGAGTATTTAGCCTTGGAGGATGGTCCCCCCATCTTCAGACAGGATTTCACGTGTCCCGCCCTACTTCTCGTACCCCTAGTTCTTCCTCACGGTTTTCGCTTACAGGGCTATCACCTGCTATGGCCGCACTTTCCAGAGCGTTCAGCTAACCACGAAGATAAAGAGTACAGGCTGATCCCATTTCGCTCGCCACTACTTTGGGAATCTCGGTTGATTTCTGTTCCTGCGGTTACTTAGATGTTTCAGTTCACCGCGTTCGCCCCACATGACCTATGGATTCAGTCATGGGTACTCCATAAGGAGTGGGTTTCCCCATTCGGATATCGGTGGATCAAAGCTCGTTTGCCAGCTCCCCACCGCTTTTCGCAGGCTACCGCGTCCTTCATCGCCTGTGATCGCCAAGGCATCCACCACATGCACTTGTTCGCTTGACCCTATAACGAGTGTGTCTGCTTCGCATTCACCACGTCATAGGCTGAGTATTCGCGTTGTGCCGTATTCCAAAGCGATCTCTCGATCACTTTTTCATACTCGATACAATCACTACCCTGAATCCCTACTCACACCCATCTCTAAGTGCTTTCGAAGATTCTCTTTACTACTTCTTCCAGATTGTTAAAGAACGTTTAGCCCACAAGCGTACTGCCCTGCTTGCGGCATCAACTGGCTATCAATCGCCAATGCTTAACGCTCAACTGCTTGAACGCTAGGCATTGAAGATTGGTGGAGGATGACGGGATCGAACCGACGACCCCCTGCTTGCAAAGCAGGTGCTCTCCCAGCTGAGCTAATCCCCCAGTCATGCATCTCGACTCGTGGTGGGTCTGGTTGGATTCGAACCAACGACCCCCGCCTTATCAAGACGGTGCTCTAACCGACTGAGCTACAGACCCTTAGCCTGTCTTAAACAACAGCCGATAAGCGTGAGCGCTTAATATCTTCGTGCGAAGCTCGAGAAAGGAGGTGATCCAGCCGCACCTTCCGATACGGCTACCTTGTTACGACTTCACCCCAGTCATGAATCCTACCGTGGTGACCGTCCTCCTTGCGGTTAGACTAGCCACTTCTGGTAAAACCCACTCCCATGGTGTGACGGGCGGTGTGTACAAGACCCGGGAACGTATTCACCGCGGCATGCTGATCCGCGATTACTAGCGATTCCAGCTTCACGCAGTCGAGTTGCAGACTGCGATCCGGACTACGATCGGTTTTCTGGGATTGGCTCCGCCTCGCGGCTTGGCAACCCTCTGTTCCGACCATTGTATGACGTGTGAAGCCCTACCCATAAGGGCCATGAGGACTTGACGTCATCCCCACCTTCCTCCGGTTTGTCACCGGCAGTCTCCTTAGAGTGCTCTTGCGTAGCAACTAAGGACAAGGGTTGCGCTCGTTGCGGGACTTAACCCAACATCTCACGACACGAGCTGACGACAGCCATGCAGCACCTGTGCGCCGGTTCTCTTTCGAGCACTCCCGCCTCTCAGCAGGATTCCGACCATGTCAAGGGTAGGTAAGGTTTTTCGCGTTGCATCGAATTAATCCACATCATCCACCGCTTGTGCGGGTCCCCGTCAATTCCTTTGAGTTTTAATCTTGCGACCGTACTCCCCAGGCGGTCAACTTCACGCGTTAGCTACGTTACTAAGGAAATGAATCCCCAACAACTAGTTGACATCGTTTAGGGCGTGGACTACCAGGGTATCTAATCCTGTTTGCTCCCCACGCTTTCGTGCATGAGCGTCAGTGTTGGCCCAGGAGGCTGCCTTCGCCATCGGTATTCCTCCACATCTCTACGCATTTCACTGCTACACGTGGAATTCTACCTCCCTCTGCCACACTCAAAGCCTGCCAGTCACCAATGCAGTTCCCAGGTTAAGCCCGGGGATTTCACATCGGTCTTAACAGACCGCCTGCGCACGCTTTACGCCCAGTAATTCCGATTAACGCTCGCACCCTACGTATTACCGCGGCTGCTGGCACGTAGTTAGCCGGTGCTTATTCTTCCGGTACCGTCATCCCACCACCATATTAGGGCGATGGTTTTCTTTCCGGACAAAAGTGCTTTACAACCCGAAGGCCTTCTTCACACACGCGGCATTGCTGGATCAGGGTTGCCCCCATTGTCCAAAATTCCCCACTGCTGCCTCCCGTAGGAGTCTGGGCCGTGTCTCAGTCCCAGTGTGGCTGGTCGTCCTCTCAGACCAGCTACAGATCGTCGCCTTGGTAGGCCTTTACCCCACCAACTAGCTAATCTGCCATCGGCCGCCCCTGCAGCGCGAGGTCCGAAGATCCCCCGCTTTCTTCCGTAGATCGTATGCGGTATTAATCCGGCTTTCGCCGGGCTATCCCCCACTACAGGACACGTTCCGATGTATTACTCACCCGTTCGCCACTCGCCACCAGGGTTGCCCCCGTGCTGCCGTTCGACTTGCATGTGTAAGGCATGCCGCCAGCGTTCAATCTGAGCCAGGATCAAACTCTTCAGTTCAATTCCTGTTACTGTTTTCGGGTTCCATGAACCCGGTCGCTCACTCAACGTACTGACGATGATTTACTCCATCCAAAGATGGAAAAACCTTCCTCTGATACTTCGTGTGAGACTCTTGATACTTTCGCTATATCCAGC
>NZ_JALQDI010000087.1:0-7667 GCF_023631305.1 Caballeronia sp. INML3B | reverse complement strand
AACTCCGTCCGCTATGTCATTGACCGTAAACGACTTTTCGCGGCTCGCCACCGCTACGACTTGTGTGTAATGAGGTGATCTTAAGTGCCCAGAAATCGGTTGCCTTCTCATTCGAAAGAATGAAACGAGTTCGATTCGGTTATCGCTGAATGAAATACAGGTAGCGACGAGTGACACAAGCATCTTTATCAGTTGTCGCTGAACTCTGCTGGAGATAGCATTTCGGTCGAGCGACGCCAGATTGGACTTCGACACAATCATGGAGGAATCGGCGCCATGAAGAAGTCGATCGGACGAAGCGCAATTCTTTGGACCATCACTTTTGCATTGATGGCGTTGCTGATGTACGCGGGGTATACGCTTTTACGCATCGCACCGATCGGCACCGGCTATGCCGCGAAGATTCTGTGCACCGGCGTGTTCGTGTCGGGGCGCCCGGCGAGCCAAGTCATTGACGAGGACATCCAGGCAGGGGTGCATCCGCTTTTGCATCTTGTGCACGCAACGATCGATGCACCGACGCGCAGCACGCGTGCCACGTTTCTGGGCATGGCCGCACGCGAAGCGCGGTTCAGACCTGGATTGGGCTGCACATTGAAGTTCGGAGACCAACTCGCTGGGCCTGCGTCGATGCCGAAAACTGCCCGCCCTGATGCGTCGAATCGGGCGGTTCAAGACCCGGAACCCTCGCCCAATGGAAACGACGACGCGCTGCGCCGCATCGTTGACAGTGCATTCGAAGAGGCAGATCAACTTCGTCCCAAACGCACGCGTGCGCTGGTGGTGATGGTCGAGGGTCGGGTCGTTGCACAACGCTTTGCCTCGGGGTATTCCGCTGATACGCCGCTTATTGGATGGTCGATGAGCAAGAGCATCATTGCCGCGCTGATCGGTGTGCTGGTCGGACAGGAAAAGCTCTCGCTGGCAGCAACGGGGCTTTTGCCGGAGTGGCGCGGCAACGGTGACGCACGCGCACGAATTTCGTTGGATGAATTGCTACGGATGACGAGCGGCCTACAGTTTAATGAAGATTATGCGGACCCGCTGTCGGACGTAGCTGTCATGCTTTTCGACAAAGCAGATCAGAGCGCTTTTGCAGCGCGAAAGCCGCTCGCTGCGCCACCCGGCGCGCGCTGGGAATACTCGAGCGGCACGACGCAGATCCTTGCCAAAGTCATTCGGCAGGCGCTGGGCGGTAGGGAACTGGATTATTTGGAATTCCCGCGTCGCGCGCTGTTCGAGCCGCTTGGTATGCACACCGCTGTTTTCGAGCCGGATGCTTCCGGTACGCTCGTCGGTGCGTCCTTCATGTGTGCCCGCGCGAACGACTGGGCCCGCTTCGGGCAAATGCTGCTTCAGGATGGTACGTGGGACGGGAAGCGCATACTGCCGCCCGGCTGGTTCGCTATATGCGAACGGTCACCACGCAGTCGCCGCGCCGAGATTACGGCGCTCACATTTGGGTCAGGGTGCCGGAGCCCTTCAATAGTCATACGTCGCCACCACCAATGCTGCCGCCCGACGCATTTCATCTGGTCGGCCACGAGGGCCAGTTTGTGAGCGTTGTGCCGAGCCACGGGATCGTCGTGGTTCGAATGGGTCTAACTCGTCCCGAAGAAGGATGGGATCATGAGGCGTTTCTCGGCCGATTGATCGGCGCATTGCCGGCAAAATCCATTGCTGCCAGGTAGGGCGGGGTCGCGATTAGCATCGTGGTCATGTGTGCCGCGGTCGACGGACACTCACAAAGGCACAACCGTCGTCGCAAGACCGGGTGAATTGATCGAAGCTCCGCGAGCTGCCGATGGTTGTCCTACTGCTCGACAAACCGCTGCCGGTCGGTTAGAGCCGAAAAGGTGCGAGGCGTAAGCAAATTGGGAAGAAAAGCGCACGATGCACAGAGTGAGTGAGGGTAAGCTCTGTGGAAACCACCGTAGGGCAAAGCTCAGAGGCGCTTACCCGCGTCGCGGTTATGAGAGCCGGATCACGGCTTATTTCGCATGTCGTCGGTGTCTATGACCGTGTCAGAAACGTCCAACGGTTCCCGCACTTGTTCACGGAACTACTTTTCATAGTCGGTGGTGGGGCGAGTGCGCCTGCGTCATGGCTTCGGCGGGATCGGGTCGGCTCGCTCGCGGCTTCGTCGGCCCGCTACGCAACCCGCGATCTCCTTTGGCGCCAATTTCAGCTTTCAGCTTGCTGGCGCTGGATGACGCACGAGGCTGGACGACGCAGGCCGACCGAAAAACCCCGCCCTTCAACGCTAAGCTGCAGTGGCTAGTCACGCCGCGAGATTTCTTCTCCCTCGGCAAGTGTCAGCCCTCTGACCGACCGCTTCCTTGATATCGACATGAGGCCACCGTGTGGTCGCACAATCGCGCGAATCGGCGCCGCGTGCTTCCTGATGGGCGGCCGATGTCGCTGAGCGATTCACATTCTTTCGAGCCAGCCTGATTGCCGCTCTCCGCGTCGACTCCCGGTCCAAGGACGCAGCAGCTGACTGTGGACACCCCATAGGCGACGGCTCCGCGCGATTGACTCGTGACGAAAAGCCCAGACACGTCGAGATCGCTGAGAATCACTGACTGCGTTGAGGGCAGTTAGGGCCGGCTCTCTCTCTGAACTGGCAGGAAACAGCGCTCGCTCCCGGGCTACGCAGCGATTGAAAGCCTACATGTTTGACGCCGTCAGGCATAGGTCGGCCCCTAATGAAAGTCGAACGTTCGACTTCTTTCATACGGATGCGGCTTGAGCGGTCATAAAAAGTTTACTTGATGACGAGCATGCACTTGAATTTATAGAAGCTTACGAAGAACGTGCATGTAATGGTCGGCTTGAGTTAGCTCGTGCATCGAGGTGCTACCGATGCTGATCGTGCTTAAAAGAAAGGGGGCATTCAGTGTCCCCGTGACCGCACGAGTCTTCTCCGGAGGTGCCGTGTGACCCACTTAAAAGCATCGCGACTCGGCCGTTCTTTCGCTAGTGGCATTGGCATGGTCGCGACGTTTGCATTTGCCGACGAGTGTCAGTCCATTAGGGCGGTGAGCGCTTCTGCTCAGCGCGATTTTGTCGCGCATATTATCGGTGACGATCCCAAGCATACGGAGCGTATTGACGGTGAGGCTGTTTATCACCTCGCTCGCTCACCGATGCCAGATCTTCTGCGTTGTGATGTCGCAGCGCCAGTACTGCCGCCCGCTCTTGAATGCGTCCCGGCGGAAAGTAATCTGACTCCATCCGCTGCCCGTGATCGCAGTAGCGCCGCGCTTGCCAAGATCAGTGCCTGTGTTGGGGAACCGATCGTGGGACCTCGAACCGTGCCCGGTCCGAAAGGACTGAAGCAATGGTTTGTCACCGACTGGCGCGAACATTGGCCAACGCGCTATCGAGTCGTCTGGAGCCCATCGTTGTCTGACCCAGCCTGGGTGATGAAGGTTGCGCCCGTGGTAAGCGATTCGATCGACGAAGTAGGTCGTGCCACGCGCAGGCGAAAATTTAAGGACGGATCGGCTGCTGGAGCATCTTGCAAGCAGATGCTCGCCATCGTCGCCGCGGCGCAGACGGATTTCCGTTCCACACTAGGTCCAATCAGCGAGAAGGGAAGCGACATGTCGCTCTTTGTATCGTCGCTACGACTATTGGATTTTGACGTGAAGGTAGGCGTGGGCGGCAGTAGGCCGAATATGCTTTTCGCCGAGCGAGCCGTGGCGTCCTCCATGACGTTGGACGAGGCCGAGCGGATGGGTGAGGCCGCGAGCCGCGCCGTCAGCTCGTGCCTGCAGGTCCGAGCGGAACGCATCGCAAATAAGACTTATCCCGATGGCAACGTCGAGCTTGTCTGGCGGCTACAGGACAACTATGCCTCACGTCCTGTACTGGTGTTCGCGGTTGTGCGATATGAACCCACACACACAACTGTGAGTCGAACCGCAATACGAGTTGAGCCGAGCGTGCGGGATGCTGGACGGAACGGCCGAAGTCACTATTGAAAGCTTCGGGCGATCAAAGACAATTTCGGTCATGCGCGCCAGATGGCAGTCCCAACGACGCCACCTTGTACATGAACACATGGAGCGCAGCTCACTACGCGAACGGCAATCGGGCGAAAGCGCCCTCAATGCAGCGTTGAAGGACAACAGCAAGGACAAGATTTTGCGTTATGTGTTGCAAGCGGGGAAGGCACGGCCTGAAGGGCCAAGCAACTCGTCGCGAAGTGCTATTAGATATTTTATGCAAAAGCTTCGAAGCCACCATGGTCTTGCCTGTTGCGGCTTGCAAACAAAACTGGGCAAGCTGAACGCGCTCCGCAAGTAGACCCATACTGCGATGGATCGGGCGGCCATCGAGTGTTGGTCTGAGCTAGTCTACAGGGCGCGTAGCAAGCGGAAATTGCGATGGGACTCGCTTCACTCTAGCCCGCTTTCCGGCGGCTCCTTTGTCTGGGTACCATGGGCCGGTAGAGTTCGCATCGATCGCTACAAGATGCGAAGCAGATGGTCAGCAATCGCCGGTCGCGAGCGAGTCCGTGATCGAGCCTGCTACACACCTAGATGTCTTCATGCAGGAGTTGCCCATGCCGCTCGTTATCCGACCCGCAAGCGCTGACGAGCTGGCACCCGCCGAACAACTCGTTGTTCGCACCATTAACGATCTGACCGTCCGCTACGGTTTCGGGCCGATCGCGGCGTCGCGACCTTCGGATTTCCAAGCATTCTGCCTCCGAGATGATCCACGCGGAGTGTGGCTAGCCGAAGATGATGGCGAAATCGTCGGGTTTGCCCTGAGTTGGGTTTGCGGTCGACTCTGGGTCTTGGGCGAGTTGTTCGTTGCACCTGGCCGACAAGGGCAGGGCATCGGCAACGAACTGCTGGAGCACACCTTGCAGCATGTGAGCCAGGCCGGCGCGACGGAAAGAAGTCTGATTACCTTCGCCTTCAACATCGTCTCCCAAGGGCTATACGTGCTGCACGGCTTGTTTCCGCACGTGCCCATCCTTCTGTGCGGCGCCGAGCGTGAGTCGTTGCGTCCGGCGCATAGTCGCGCGCTCTGCGCGACGCCCATCGGCGCGCCTGACGTCGATTTGGAAATGCTGCGGCAGTTCGACGTCGCAACCCTGGGGTTTTCGCGAGAGAAGCATCAACGGTACCTGCTGTCCGATGAAAGGGGTTTTCCTCGAAGAGGGGGCGAGCGCGTCGGCTACGAGTATGTTGCCGCAACGGGCCACGTAGGGCCGCTAGCGGTCATGCACCGGCATGCGATGCCGGGTGCATTTCGAGCGGCACTGGCAGTGGCTGTCGCGGGGAACGCAACGCAGATATCGGTGTTCGTTCCCGGGACGAGCGATGCACTGGCGATCGCGGCCAGTAAAGGCATGCGATTCACACTTCCGATGGTGCTGATGTCGACGCACGAATGTGGCGACTGGACGCGCTTTCTCCCGCGAAACCCGGACTTTATGTGAGGCCGCTTCGGCGAAGGACACCCTTTGCCATGACCTATTCGATCGTCGCGGAGCGCGTGTGCTATCGGCGTGATTAGTGAAATGAGAAGTGACGAGGTAAGCAGGTTCATACAGACCCCCGCAGCGGAAAGGTATGGCGCGGGGTGATGGCGACTCCCCGGACAAGATAATCGTCGTTCAACCGGACTTTGTGCTTCACACTCCACACATTCGGCAGACAACAAAAGCGCATTCCAACAAAAAAGAAAAGCCCGCCGGTTAGAGCGGGCAAATGCAGGGATGATCCACAACATGCGCCCATCCACAGTTGGCCGTGCGGGCGAACTGGCTCGTCGGTCGCCGCTTTCCGCGACAGATGTGCAGACGCTCCCTGCGGCCCAGTACCTGGTCAGCGCTCGAGTGTAGGCGACCTGACTTCGGGTTGTGCTCGGCGACTTATCTACTATGCTTCTGAGATAAAGGGGCGTGCGGCCCGGCGTCCGTGTGAAAGCAGCGACAAGGTGGTCTTATGCAGCGGATCATGGAGCGAGCCCTCTTCAGCGTCGCAATGTACTCGATGGTCGCGGTATTTTGTACCGCGACCATCGCGCAGGGCAACGCGCGGGCGGCGATCGAAGCGGGCAACAAGCGCTTCGAGCAGGCTGTCAGCCGCGGCGACGCGCCCGCCCTTGCGGCGCTTTACACCGAAAACGCGAAACTCTTGCCCGCGAACGGTCAAGTCGTCAGCGGACGCGCGGCGATCACGCGCTTTTGGCAGGGAGCCATCGACTCCGGCTTGAAATCGGTGAAGCTGACCTCGGTCGAAGTAGAAACGCACGGCGACACCGCCAACGAAGTTGGCAAGTGGGTGGTTCGAGGCGAAGGCGGCAGGGTTTATGATGCGGGCGATTACATCGTGATCTGGAAGCGTGCGGATGGCAAATGGAAGCTGTATCGCGATATCTGGACGACGAACTCGCCTGCGCAGAAGAAATGATTTTTGCGAGAGCGCTGAGTGTCCATGACAATGCATCCCCACGGCCTCGTTTCAGGGTGGCGAGGTCTACGTAGGACGCCGTGAGCCCGGTTCCTGCTTGCCGGGGAATGCAATAGTCGTAATCTGCTCGCGTCCTGCGAGCCCTCTCCCGAAAGCGCTCAAAGGTCTCGCACGTCTCGAGGCAGCGACTGCGCTCGGCTTTGGGGCGAGTCATATCTTCGTCGTCCTTGCTAAATCCACCGACCCGAAGCCGATGTATGCAGAATATGCTGGCCCACGATCTTCTGCGTTGCGATGTTACTGCGCAGGTACAGCCGCCAGCCTTCGAATGCGTTCCAGCGAAGAGTGATTCCATCGGTTGCGCGTGATCGCAACTAAGTCCGCGCTCGCAAGATTTGTAGATGTGTGTTCGCGCCAGTCAGTGGCAAACCATTGCCGCGGGCCTCTCGAACCGGGCACGTCCTGAGGGAATGCTATCGGATCCCGAACGTAAGCGATTCGGTCGACGAGGTGGGTCGAAGCGCGCTGCGGACAGATGTTTGCGACCGTCGGTGCAGAATAAATGGATTTCGGTTTCACGCTGGGGCAGATCAACGAGGAGAGGAGCGACATGTCGCTCTATGTTTCGTTGCTGGGGTTAATGGATTTCATTGCCGAGGTAGGTTGGCGGCAATCATCCCGACATGCTTTTCGGATAACGCGTCGCGCTGTCCGCCATGACGTTAAACTAGGCGGCGCAAAAGGGTGAGGTCGCGAGCCGGGTCGCCAGTTCGTGCCTGCAAGTCTGAGCTGAACGCATCGCCGATAAGAGCTACCCGGATGGCGATATCGGACTTATCTGGCGCTGGTGGACAACTACTCCGCACGCCCCGTACCGGTCTTCAAGGTCGTGCGATACGAGCGTTTGCGTTCAACTGTGTGTCGGACGGCAATACGAGGTGCGCGGGATGCCCGGAGCATCCAACGGAAGGGCGTGCTCAAGGATGGAACGCGTTGAGAGTAGGTGTCTACGGCTGCAAAGGCAAACACGATGACGAGGATTCCGGCCTTCATTGGAACGCGACATTGGAACGCCAATTATTCACCTTAGGACGAGTTCATACGTATGAGTGCCCATAGGGGCACATCAGTTTGTGTCAAACCGCGGTCTTTTCGGCTGATATGACTCCGCCTGTCAATAGCGATCGGTTTTGGGTTTGTTGATGTGCGCATCTTGCCGAATTTCCTGAG
>NZ_JALQDI010000086.1:0-1094 GCF_023631305.1 Caballeronia sp. INML3B | reverse complement strand
TTCAAGCCGAAGAAATCCGTCGCGCTGTCCGGCGTGACGGCGGGCAATACCGCGCTGTGCACGGTCGGCAAGACCGGCAACGATTTGCACTATCGCGGCTACGACATTCTCGACGTTGCCACGACCTCCGAATTCGAAGAGATCGCGTACCTGCTCGTGCACGGCAAGCTGCCGAATACGGCCGAACTGAAGGCGTACAAGACGAAGCTCAAGGCGTTGCGCGGCTTGCCCGCGAACCTCAAGGCCGCGCTGGAATGGATTCCCGCGTCCGCGCATCCGATGGACGTGATGCGCACCGGCGCCTCCGTGCTCGGCACCATCCTGCCCGAGAAGGACGATCACAACGTGCCGGGCGCAAAGGATATCGCCGATCGCCTGATGGCTTCGTTCGGTTCGATACTGCTCTACTGGTACCACTACTCGCACAACGGCCGGCGCATCGAAGTCGAAACCGATGACGATTCCATCGGCGGGCACTTCCTGCATCTGCTGCATGGCAAAGAGCCGTCGAAGTCGTGGGTCGATGCGATGCATGTCTCGCTCAATCTCTACGCCGAGCACGAGTTCAACGCATCGACGTTCACGTCGCGCGTGATTGCGGGCACCGGCTCCGACATGTACTCGGCGATCACCGGCGCGATCGGCGCGCTGCGCGGCCCGAAGCACGGCGGCGCCAACGAGGCGGCATTCGAGATTCAGTCGCGCTATCAGACGCCCGACGAAGCCGAAGCCGACATCAAGCGCCGCGTCGAGAACAAGGAAGTCGTGATCGGCTTCGGCCATCCGGTGTACACGATCTCCGATCCGCGCAACAAGGTCATCAAGGACGTCGCGAAGAAGCTGTCGAAGGAAGCGGGCGACACGAAGCTCTTCGATATCGCCGAGCGGCTCGAAACGGTGATGTGGGACGCGAAGAAGATGTTCCCGAACCTCGACTGGTTCAGTGCGGTCTCGTATCACATGATGGGCGTGCCCACCGCGATGTTCACGCCGCTGTTCGTGATCTCGCGCACTTCAGGCTGGAGCGCGCACATCATCGAGCAACGCATCGACAACAAGATCATTCGGCCGAGCGCGAATTACACCGGTCCGGA
>NZ_JALQDI010000085.1:0-14832 GCF_023631305.1 Caballeronia sp. INML3B | reverse complement strand
CGCCGGTGTCGTCCGCGCCAGCGGGCGCGGCGGCCGCCGCCGCGCCATCGCCCGCGCTGGCCGAGGTCGACGCGATGGCCGCGCAACTGGAGCAGCAAACGCGCGCCTTGATGGCGAAGCACGGCATCGGCGAGCAGGAGCTCGCGCGCTTCATGCCGTCCGCGCAGCCGGGGCCCGCGCCGACGCTCGCCGAAGTCGACAAGATGGCCGACGATCTCGACGCCGCGACGCGTGCGCTGATGCAAAAGCACAACCTGACCGGCGCCGATGTCGCGCCGTTCCTCCGGCGGATGGACACGCCGTCGCCCGCGAGCGGCAACGGCGCGGCGCTGCCGTCGCTGCTGCGCGATCTCGATGCGCACACGCAGTCCGCGCTGAGGCGCGCCGGCCTCACCGAAAACGATGCCCGCGCGTGGGCCGCGAACCAGCCGGGCCTCGCCGTGATCGCCGCCGAGCCGATGCCGTCGGGCGCGCTGCCCGAACTCGATCTCGCCGCGCTTGCCGTGCCAGCCGCGCCATCGCTGCCGCTGCCGGCTGTCGGCGAGCCGTCCTCGCCGCCCGCGCAAGCCCTGCTCACGCGCGAAACCGTCATCGCGATGCACGCGGCGCGTTCGAGCTTCGCGGGCTGCGATCTGTCGGGCATCGATCTTTCCGCGCTCGATCTGTGCGGCGCCGATTTCTCAGGCGCGCTGCTGCACGAGACGTCGTTCGCGAAAAGCCGTCTGGAAGGCGCGGACTTCTCCCAGGCGCTGCTGATGCAAACCGATTTCACCGATGCCGACCTGCATCGCGCGCGGCTCGCGCAGACGAGCGGCGGCGGAGGCTGTTTCGCGAACGCCAATTTACGCGGCGCGCAGCTGACCGACGGCGATTTCACCGGCGGCGACTTTTCCGGCGCGCGACTCGAAGACGCCGACGTGAGCGGCGCACAGTTCGACGGCGCGTCGATGACGGCCGTGAACGCATCGAACTGCAACGCGGCGCGGGCGCAGTTCATCGGCTGCGCGCTCGACGACGCGAACTTCGCCGCCGCGATCCTCACGCAAGCGAGCTTCGAGCGCAGCACGGTCGCGCGCGGCAACTTCGCGAAAGCACGCTGCGCGCACGCCGACTTTCAGGGCACGCAGGCGCCCGAAGCGAACTTCGCCGAAGCCGAGCTGAGCCCTTCCCGCGCCGACGCCCAAACCTGCTTCGAACGCGCGCGGCTGACGCGCGCGCGTCTTACCGGCGCGAGCTGGGAAGGGGTGCAACTGACCGCCGCCGCGCTCGACGAAGCGAACCTCGACAACGCCGACCTGAGCCGCGCCGCGGCGCGCACGGCGACGTTGCGGCGCGCATCGGCGAAAGGGGCGAAGTTCTCGCGCGCCGATCTGTCGGGCGCGGATTTGAGCGGCATCGACCTGTTCAAGGGTTCGCTGCGGCTCGCCACGCTTCAGGGCACCTTTCTGACGCGCGCGAACCTTTATGGCGTCGATTTCGAAGACGCCCGGCCGACGCTCGCGAGCGTCGAAGGCTCGAACATCGACCGCACTCTTCTGACGTTCAGGCCGCCCGCGGTCTGACGCAGTCATCGAAAGGAACTATCGGCATGAGCACGAAAACCGTCTGGATCACCGCGTTCGACAAGGAAAAGGCCGGCGCGCGCGTCGCCGCGCTGTCCCAGGTGCTGAAGCGCTACGGCCTCGCTACGCAGGGCCATTTCTGGGTCGACGAACCCGAAAAACTCGCGTGGCGCGCCGGACTCGACGCGCTGAACGCCGCCCGCGCCGACCTCTGGCTGATCCTCGCCGACGACGCCGCGCTCGCGAAACCTTCGGTGCGCTACGGCCTGTCGGTGTTCGCGGCGAGCCTGCGCGAGTCGCGGGGCGCGGGCTTTCCGGTGGCGCTGTCGGGGATGACGGACATCGCCGAGGTCCCGCCGATGCTCGGTCACGCGACCGTGCTGGTCGAGAGCAACGCGGCGTGGCCGGCGAAGATCGTCGCGCGCGCGAACATGGCGAAGGCGGGCGAGGCGCTGGATTACCGCGTCGAAGTGGTCGGCGAGGAGCAGCTCGGCCAGTGGTTCGCGCTCGGTCCGCGCGCGGGCGAGTGGAGCGGCGTCGTGTTCGGCGTGCACGGCGGCGGCGCGACGATCGATTTTCAGGCGGTCGGCCCGCGCGGCAAGCTGCCGGAAAAGACCGTGCTGGAGTATGCGCAGGAAGGTCTGACGCTTAAGGTCGGCGAGCGCGAATTCATCGCGTGGGCGGTGCGCAACCGGCTCGGCCCGGACGACGCCTATTACGCGCGTGTGAAAGGCACGCCCGAATCGATTCTTTTCATGCCCTACACGGAAGACAGCGAAGCCAGCGCGACTATTTTGCCGCTGGTGTGATGCCCTTGCCTCCGCTCCCGTCAAGCATCTCGAAGCCGCCGAATAAGGCCGGAAAGTCGCCTTTTATCGCCGTATGAGCGCGCGGCAATATCCGGAGAATGTGCGGCAGCAAGTAACGCTCGACGGCAAACGAATGGGGCACCGGCAATGGCTGTACCTGTAACCAGCAAGCATGCCGCACGCAGCGGCGGACAAAGCGCAAACGGAATGCGCCGTGTGATGGCGCTCGCGGGCGTCGCGCTCGCCTTGGGCGGCTGCGGCAGTTCGCCGCCGAAAGACCCGCTCGCGGATGTCGTCTGGAGCTACGCCACCGATTCGGTGCTGTTCGAGATCGCGGCCGATCCGGGTCTCAACCAGTTCGACGGCCAGTCGCACACGCTGCTGCTCGGCATCTACGAAACCGCCGACGCGCAAGCCTTCCGCAATCTCGCCGCCGACCCGAACGCGCTCGCCGAAACGATGGCCACCGGCAAGGTGCCGCCGACCTTCGCGCAGTTCTCGCGCTACGTCGTCGCGCCGGGCCAGCATTCCTATCTGATTCTGGATCGTGCGCAGAACACGCGCTCGATCGGGCTCGTCGCGGGCTATGCGCAGTTCGCCACGGCCAACGCGGCGCGCCAGTTCGACGTACCCGTCGTCACGAAGACGACCGGTTTCATCTTTCGCACGCACACCAAGCTGCCAGGATCGCTCGTCGTGCGGCTCAACCTCGGTGCGCAGGGCATCCTGAACGCCGAAGTAGAGCCGGGCGGTCCCGACGCCGCAACGCTCGCGCGCGCGCAGCAACTCGACGGCGGCGGCAAGGAAATCCGTCTCAGCGGCAGCGCGGCGGCGGCCTCCGGCGCCGGCGCGACGACCGGCGCCGTCGGCGCGGCCAGCACGCAAGACACGCCCCTGCGCAAAGTCAGCAACTAGCACATCGACTTCGATCAAATGGACCACAACAAGGGCGTTTACTGGTATCAGGGCATGTTCATGCAGCCCCAGCATTTTCAACTGGCGGCGCTGCACGAACAATTCCGCATCAAGCCTGTCGTCGAGACCGGCTTGCCGCATTTCTGGGGCGCGGGCGCGCTCGATATCGCGACGGGCGCCATCGCCAGCCAGACGATCGAGGTGCGCTCGGCGAAGCTGGTGTTTCCGGATCGGACGTACGTCGAGTTTCCGGGCAACGCGGTGCTCGCGCCGCGTTCGTTCGATGCCGCGTCCATCGGCGAGGGCCGCGCGCTGACCGTGTATCTCGGCGTGCGCAAGCTGGCCGCCGAAGGCAACAACGTGACGATGTGCGCCTCCGCCGATGATGCCGCCGCCGCGCCGACGCGCTACGCGAGCCTGCAGAACCCGGCGGACGTGCCCGATCTGCATTCGGATGGTCCCGCAGCGCCCGTGCACACGCTGCTGCACGTGCTGAAGGTGTTTTTCGAAGGCGAGACGGCCAATCTCGGCCAGTACGATCTGATTCCGATCGCGCAGCTCGCGCGCATCGGCGACACGGTGACGCTCTCGGAGCGCTTCATCGCGCCGGGTTACGCGCTCGCCGGGTCGGACACGCTGCTGCGCATCGTGCGCGAGATTCGCGACGATGTCGTCGGCCGCGCGCATCATCTGCAGGAATTCAAAAATCCGCGCGAATTGCAGAAAGCCGAGTTCGATCCCGGCTACATGATGCTGCTCCTCGCGATGCGCACGCTCTCGCGCGCCGCGCCCAATCTCGTGCATCTGACGCAAACGCCGGGCGTGCATCCGTGGCATGTGTACGGCGAGCTGCGCGCGCTGGTTGGCGAACTGAGCGCCTTTTCCGAGCGCTTCGACATGCTCGGCGAAGCCGCCGACGGCACGCCCGGCCTGCCCGCCTACGATCACACCGATCTCTACAACTGCTTCTCGCGCGCGCAGGCGCTGATCGGCTTTCTGCTCGGCGAGATCGCCATCGGGCCAGAGCATCTCGCGGTGCTCGACTATCGTGACGGCATGTTCGCGGGCGAATTGCCGCGCGCGTTCTTCGACCGCCGCAATCGCTTCTATCTCGTGCTGCGCACCGATCAGCCCGCCGCGCAAGTCGTCGACGGCGCGCTGCACGACGCGCGTCTCGCCAATGCCGCCGATGTCCGGCGTCTCGTCGCGCACGCGCTGCCGGGGCTTGAGCTGATTCATCTGCCGAACGCGCCGCAGGGTATGCCGCGGCGCGCGTCGTCGAACTATTTCCGGATCGAGCAGGTGAGCGATCTGTGGGATGCCGTCGAGCGCGACGAAAACATCGCGCTGCAATGGCCGGACGCGCCGCAGGACTTGCGCGCCGAAATCGTCGTGCTGCGGAGATAACGTGAGCCTCGCCGATACCTTCATCCCGCTTTTCGCGCATGTGCGGGCGTTTTCGCGCGCACCGTCGGGCGACGCCGCGAGCTTCACCGCGCAACTCGACGGCGCGATCGCCGCCGCACGGCTTTCCGCGCACGACGCGGGCTTCGCGCAGGCCGACATCGACGAAGCGCTGTTCGCTTTCAGCGCCTGGGCCGACGAACTGCTGCTCACGACGCAATGGACGGGCGCCGGACAATGGCAGCGCCATCTGCTGCAACGCCGCTACGCCAACGTCAGCAACGCGGGCGTGGCGTTCTACGACCGCCTCGCGCAGCTCACGCCGTCGCAACTGGCGGTGCGCGAGGTGTTCTATCTGTGTCTCGCGCTCGGCTTCGGCGGACGCTACGCCTACGACCGCAACCAGAAGACGCTCACCGACATCCGCCGCACCAATCTCGCGATGCTGCTGCCCGATGCCGACCAGTTCGGCGCGTCGGCGCGCGCGTTTCTGTTCCCCGACGGCTATCCCGTCGCCGGCGCCGACGCCGATGCGAACAGCCCCGCCGTGCGCACGCGCTTCACGGCGCGGCTCACGCGCGGCAAGCTGACCGCGATCCTGCTGCCGCTTTTCCTGCTGGCGGCGCTGTATGGCGTGTATCACACGGTCGTCGCGGAATCCGTCGATACGCTTCTTGCGCAGATCCACCTATGAAAACGCTCGGCATCGTGTTGTTGTGGCTGTTGACGCTGATCGTGGTCGCCGCGATCAGCTGGGGCGTCGTGCTCTATTTCGGCTGGCCGCTGTGGATCGCGCTCGCGATTTTCGCCGGCGTGTTCGCGCTGTACTTCTTCGCCATCTTCGCGCGCCGCATGTTCGTGATGATGCGCTCGCGCAGCCGGCTCGCCGCGCAGAGCAGGGCGCTTCATGCGGAGCCGGTCGCCGTATCGCCGGAAGCGATGCTGAAGCGCAAGTGGAAGGCCGCGATCGGCACGCTGCGCCAGTCGAATCTGCGCACCAAGGGCGATCCGCTCTATGCGCTGCCGTGGTTCATGGTCGTCGGGCAATCGGGCACGGGCAAGACGACGGCGCTCACGCGCGCGCGGCTGTCGTCGCCGATTCAGAAGATCAGCCAGCAGGCGAGCATCGGCCAGACGGTCAATTGCGACTGGTGGTATTTCGACCGCGCCGTGGTCATCGATTGCGCGGGCCGCTATGTGCAGGCCGAGGATATCGAGCAGGATCGCCGCGAATGGGAAGTCGGGCTCGACCTGCTCGGACGCTATCGGCCGCGCGAAGGCCTCGACGGGCTCGTGCTCGCGGTCAGCGCGGAGCGGCTGATGTCGCCCCACGCCGATACTTTCGCCGACGAAGGCCGCATCGTGCGCGCGCGTATCGAGCAGTTGATCCGCATGTTCGGCAAGCGTTTTCCGGTGTACGTGCTGGTCACGAAGTGCGACCGTCTCTACGGCTTCGAGGAATGGGCGAAGTCGCTGCCCGCCGATGCGCTCGATCAGGCGATGGGCTATCTCGCCGACGAAAGCGAATCGGCCGATTCGGGCGAGCGCGCGTTCGTCGGGCGCGCGTTCGACTCGATCGGCGCACGCTTGCAGGCGCTGCGCCTCGCGATGCTGTCGCGCGACACGCAGCCGTCGCCCGAACTGCTGATGTTCCCGAACGAACTGGCGCAGTTGCGCGGCGGACTCACGATGTTCCTCGGCACCTGTCTTGCCGACAGTCCGTATCTCGAACGGCCGCTTCTGCGCGGCATCTTCTTTTCCAGCGGACAACAGGAAGGCGGCGCAATGTCGGCGCTGATGGGTTCGCTGCTGAGCGCGTCGCCGCCGCACGCGAGCGATACCGCGGGCGTGTTCCTGCATGATTTCTTCGGCCGCATCCTGCCGCAGGACCGGCTCGCCGCGAAACCCGCCATGCTCGTGAATCACTGGCGGCGCGTCACGCAGAGCGTGGGCGTCGTCGCGTGGATACTGCTGCTGGCCGTGTTCGCGATCCTGCTTTCGGTATCGTTCGCGGGCAACAAGCAGACGCTCGAACTCGTGCGCAGCGCGCGTCCCGACAAGGCGGCGCTCAACGGCAACCTGTTCCACGACGCCAACGCGCTCTCGTATTCCAACGAAGTGCTGATGCAGGTCGCGCAGAACGACCGCCGCTGGATGTCGGGGCTGCTCGGCAACGGCGCGGGACTGGAAGCGCTGGAAGCGCGTCTGCACGACGTCTTCGTGCAGCAGTATCGGCAGGCGATTCAGCCGGCGGCGGATCAGAGCCAGCAGACGGCGCTGGCGGCATCGGCGGGACTCGCGAGCGCGTTCGGCCAGGCAGGGCAGTCGGGCCAGCCGGCCGAAGAGGCGCGCCAACTCCTGAACCTTGCGCGCTCGATCGCGCTGCTGCGCGCGCGCATGGGCGGCGCGGATCGCGAAACGCTCGAAGCGATGCCGCAGCCGGTCGCCACGTCGCTCTTTCCCGCGCAGCTCAACGCGCAGCTCAATCCGCTCGCCATTTCGTATCTCGTCTGGTCGCCCAAGGATGCGGGTTACTTGCAGATGCGCGCGAAAAGCCAGCGCGCGTTGCTCGATCAGGCTGTCGCGGCCGATCCGCAGATGACCTGGCTCGTCGGCCTCGTGCCGGACGGCGGCGAGGTTCCGGCGGCGCGGGCGGCGGATTTCTGGGGCGGCAACGCGCAGCCATTGACCATTCTCTCCGATGCGGGTCTGCGCACGGCGCGTGGCAGTGTCGTCGGCGCGAACGTCGCCAATACGGCGGACGCATCGGTGCCCGCCGTCTACACGGTCGCGGGCAAGCAGGCGCTCGATTCTCTCGCCGCGCAGATTCGCGCGTCGGTCAGCGATACGGCGCAGTTCGACCGGCAGCGCGCCGCGTTCGAGGACTGGTATCGCACGCAGCGCATCGCGGCGTGGCAGAGTTTCGTCGACGATTTCACGAAAGGTCCGGCGCCGTATGCGGGCGAAGCGGGTTGGCGCTCGGCGCTCGGCATCGTGAGCGGGCCGGCGAGTCCGTACTTCCGGCTGATTGCGCGCATCGACGAGGAATTCGCCCGCGAACCCGCCGATGCGCCGATGCCCGGCTGGATCACGCTCGCGCGCCAATTCGAGCAGGTGCGCGCGCAGGCGACGCGCGCCGGCGCGGCGAATCAGGCGGTGCGCGTGGCGGGCGCGATCAACGCGGTCGGCGGCGCGGCGCTGAAGGACGTGCTGTCCGGCTCGCCGCAACTCGGCAGCCGGACGGTGACGAACAACCTCGGCGCCGTCGATGCGCTCACGCAATATCTCGGCGCGCTGAACAAGCTCGCGCTCGACAGCAGCGCGGGCAGCGGCAAGGATTATCAGATCGCGGCGGATTATCAGCAGTACTCGACGAGCGCCCAGCCGCAGCCGTCGGAGATGATGAACGCGTTGCAGCCGCTTGCGCAGTTGCGCACGCTGCTCGGCACCGGAGAGCCATCGGATGCGCTGACGTGGCGTCTGATTCGCGGGCCGTTCGAGTTTCTGTCGGCGTATATCGAACAGCAGGCGTCGTGCGAGTTGCAGCGCGGCTGGGAATCGAGCGTGGTGTTTCCGTTGCAGGGCGCGACCGACAAGAGCGCGGCGATCGATCAGCTTTTCGGCGCGAAAGGCGCGGTCTGGGCTTTCGCCGATGGTCCGGCCAAACCGTTCCTCACGCGCAACGCGAACCGTTACGACGTGATCGAGACGCAGGGCTTCCGGGTGCCGTTCACGTCGGCGTTCGTGCCGACGCTCAACGGCGCGTATGGCCGGCAGCTTGCGCAGCAGCAGGCGAGCGCGCGCAGCGCCGCCGACAAGCAGGCGCAGCAGCTCGAAGCGCAGAAGGCGCAGCTCGAAGCGCAACAGCAGCTCGATCAGCTCGACCGCGCGCTCGCCGCGGCGAAGACGCAGGCCGATGCCGCGCGCGCCGTGACGGTGCCGCTGACGCTCACCGCGCAGCCGACCAACGTCAACGCCGGCGCGCAGGCCAAACCCTACGCGACGATTCTCACGGTGCAATGCGCGACGGGCGTGCAGACGCTGAACAACTACAACTTCCCGGTTAGCACGAGCTTCGCGTGGCAGGCGGGGCAGTGCGGCGACGTGCGCTTGCAGATCAAGATCGGCAACCTGACGCTGAACCGCAATTACGCGGGGCCGCTCGGCGTCGCGTCGTTCCTGAAGGATTTCGCCGATGGCCAGCGTCAGTTTGTTCCCGCCGATTTTCCGGCGAGCGAGACGGCGCTCAGGACGCTCGACGTGACGTCGCTGACGGTGATGTTTTCGGTGACGAATGGCGAGCAGGTCACGGACGCGGCGCAGAAGATTCAGCAGTACGACGCGCTGCAGAAGACGACCGCGCAGCAGAAGCAGCAGATTCAGGATGCGCAGGCGCAGCGTCAGCAGATGAGCCTCGCGGACCAGCTCGCGGTGATGTCGCCGGGGATGCCGCCGCTGCCGGCGATCGTGCCGACGGTGGCGGGCAATCCGGTGAGCCTCGGCGAACTGGGCGTGCCGGCGACGATCGGCGCGTGCTGGCGCGGTCAGACATCGGCGATGATGATGACGGGGCTTTGAGCCGGGGTTTGGCGTGAGGAAACATCGGCGGCGCGCCGGTGTTCTCGCTTTGCAGGGATGTCGCCGCTACCGGCGACCGTGCCGCGCGAGGATGGCAGCGTGCTGGATCCACGAAGAGGATGATCGGGCTTCAAGCCGCGCATCGGCATAAAAAAACACCGGCCTCGCGCCGGTGTTTTCGCTTGTGCCGCGCGACGAAAAGATTACGTAATCAGCCGCACCGCGATGGACACATCCAGCGGCGCGATACGCGCGAGCAGCGCGGCCGTTTCCGTTTCGTTCTGGTCGTTGCGGCTCAGGATCGCGTAGGCGGCGCGCAATGCGTCCGCGGTCAGGTCCGGATCCCACGACACCACGCCGTAGCGATCCACTTCGTCGACGAGCGCGCGCGCGAACGCATCGAGACGCGCGCCGGGGCGGTTCTCCAGCAGCAGGTCGCACATCGCGGTGCGCAGCCTGAGGCGCGCGGCGACGGCGGGGCTCTTGTCGATCGCGTCCTGCAGACACTGCGCGGCGGCGCGCAGATCGTTGTCCGCAGCGAGCGCACGGGCGCGCGACATCACCGCGGCGAGCGGATCGGGCGCGGCGGCGGCGGGCGCATCGCCGCTCGACGAGGCAAGCGCCGCCAGCCACTGCACCGTGTCGGCATTGGCGAACGGCACGCCATTGGCGAACTTCAGCCGGTCGAGACCGTCGATGCGCGCGACGAACTTCGCCGTCTCGCCGCAGACTTCGCGGCGCGCGGCGCTCCAGGCGTCGCCGAGCAAGGCGAGCGAGGTCGCCGCGGCGTGATTCAGATCGAGCCAGAACGGATAGGCGATCACCTGCGTCTCGGCGAAACCGACGATGTCCGCGTGCGCCGCGCGCGCCTGCAGATTGCGCAAGGCGTCCTGCAACTGCGGGATCGGGCCGGGCAACTGCGTGTCCGGGCCGTTGGCGACCGGGGCGCGTTCGATGGCCGTCCACACGCCGATGCGCCGCAGCCGGAAGCCGAGCGCGTTCGACGGCTCGTTCTGCGCGTACCAGCCGCCGATCGCGACGAGCCGTTCGAGCGCTTCGTCGGCGGCGTGACTGGCGCTTGCGGCGGTATCGACGGAAAGCGGAGCGAGCGCGGCGGGCGCGAAGGCGGCGGCGGGCGCGGCATGAACGGCCGGAGCCGCGACCGGCGCAGGCGCGGACGGCGCTTCGGGTCGAGGCGCGGGCGCCGCGAGCGCGGGTTCGGGCGCAGGCGTCGGCGCAGGCTCAGGCTCGGGATCAGCCGCCGGTTCCGCGACCTGCACGGTGCCGAGCAGTGCGCGCAAGGGCTGCATCGACGGCGCGTCGTCGTCCTTTTCCGCGAGCACGCGGTCGATGCCGCCGAGCGCGTCGCGCAGTGCATCGACGAGCGCCGCGTCCTGCGCCGGCCAGCTCGACCAGTCGTGCTCGTCGGCGTGGGCGCGCACGCGGTCGATCAGCCATTGAATCGCGTTACGCCGCGCGCGCAGACGCGCAACCGGCGGATAAAGCTGTTCCCAGTGCGTCGCGAGCAGGCCTTCGAGCATCTGCGCGCCGTCGGCGAGGCCGGGCAGTCCGCGCGTGATCAGCAAACCGCCCGCGAGATAACTGGCGACGAGAATGTCCTTGCCCTTGTCCGCGAGCAGCGTCTGCGAGAGCCGGACCACCTGCTCCCAATCGGGTGAGCCGCTCGCCGCCGGATTGGTCAGCTTGGCGATCTCGTTTTGCAGCAGGTCGTAGTCGGGATCGTCGCGCACGTCCACGCCGCAGGGCTGCGCGTCGCTGATGGGCTGCGTGCCCAAACTCTTGAAATCGTTCACGGAAACTCTTGTCTGGCAGGGAGAATGGGACGGCGGCGCGCTCAGGTCCACAGGTGTTCGATATCGGTATCGAAGATATAGCCCGCGCCGCGCTCGGTGCGCAGAAGCGTCGGCTTCTTCGGATCGATCTCGATCTTGCGCCGCAGCCGCAGGATTTGCACGTCGATGGCGCGATCATAAATGTCATCGAAGGCGCGCGTGCTTTCGAGCAGCTTTTCGCGCGTGATGATTCGGCCCGGCGAGCTCAGAAACGTGACCAGAAGATTGAATTCGGAATTGGTCAGCGGCACCGCGGTCTGATCGGCGGAATTCAGGCGGCGCGTGTTCAGATTGAGCGTCCAGCCGGCGAAGCGGTACGCGTTCGGCAGCTTGCCGCGCGTGAGCGGCGCCTGCGTCGTGCCGGCCGCGCGGCGCAGCACCGCGCGCATCCGCGCCAGCACTTCGCGCAGCGAGAACGGCTTGACGATGTAGTCGTCCGCGCCGAGTTCGAGGCCCATCACGAGATCGGCTTCGTCGTCGCGGCCGGTGATGTACATGATCGGCACCTGCGCTTCTTCGCGCCAGCGGCGTGCGAGATCGGTGCCGTCGCCATCGGGCAGGCCCAGATCGAGCAGCACGAGGTCGTAGCGTTTTGCCGCGAAAACCGCGATGGCTTCGTGCGCGCTCGCGGCGCCATCGGTCTTGTAGCCGTGCTGGAAGAGATATTCCATCAACAGGGTTCGCATCGAATGATCGTCCTCGACGACGAGGATGCTGTGCTGCGGCTGCGGTGTCATGACGGATCCTTCAGGGCGGATGCGGCGGCGCGGGCGAGCGCCGCGCGTTCGACGGGTTTGTTCAGGACGATGAGGCGCGCATCGGGCGCGACTTCGCGCAGGCGGGCGGCGAAGCGCGCGTCGTCCATCGGGAGGCTGTGCGGGTCGGCGAGGACGAGCGGCGCGTCGCCGGCGGCGTCGCTGCGCGCGGCTTCGTCGAGCGCTTCGCGGGCGTCGGCATAGCCGAGCGGCTCGAAGCCCAATTCCGCGAGCCAGTCTTCGCTGCGTTCGCGCGAAGCGGCGTCGTCGTCGATCAGGATCACGCGCTCGCCCTGGGCCACGGGCGCGTCCGGCTCGGCCGAATCGGCGTGCTCGGGCGGCGTCGCCGGCGCGCTCGATACCAGCGGCAGCACGAGGCGAAAGCGCGTGCCGCCGGGTCCCGTCGCGATCGCGATGCCGCCCCGATGCTCGCACGCGACGCCCGCGACGATCGCGAGTCCCAGCCCGTTGCCGCCCGTCTTGCGCGCCGAGAAGAACGGCTCGAAAAGGTGCGGCAGATGCTCGGCGGGAATGCCGGGACCGTCGTCGATGACATCGACCCACGCGATCGCGCCGGGCGGTGCATCGCCGATGGCGAGCGCTTCGTGCATCGCAAAATCGCGGCCGATACGCACGCTCACGCGCGAGCGCGCCGCGAGGCTGGCGTTGCTCGACAGGTTGAGGATGGCGCGCACGAGCTGGCCGCCATGCGCCGCGACGCCGAGATGTTCGTCGGCGGGTTCCAGTTCGATAACGACGCCGTTGCGGCACAACGGCCTTGCGAGCAGGACGCTTTCGCGCACGATGCGGTTCAGATCGAGCGTTTCGCGGACGCGGTCGCCGCGCCGGGCGGCCAGCAGGATTTCTTCGGTGAGTTCGTAACCGCGCGCCGATGCCGCCTGTACTTCGCGCAGCGGTTTGCGCGCGGCGGAATCGGCGGGCAGGCGGTCGCGGGCGATTTCCGTGTAGCCATCGACGGCGGCGAGGATGTTCTTGAAATCGTGCGCGACGCCGCCGGCGAGCAGGCCGAGCGCTTCCATGCGACGGCCGCGTTCCAGGCGCAGCGCCAGTTGCCGGCGTTCGCGCACGGCGACGGCGACGAAAAACGTGAGGATCGCGAGACCCGCCATGTCGATCTGCAGATGCCACGCGCTTTCGGCGTTTTCCGGGCGGTACGGGCCGAACTCCATCAACGTCAGGCCGACGCCGACGACCGCCGCGGTGCCGACGGTCGTCGCGGCGGCGGGCAGGCCGCCGTAGATCGCGGTGGCGGCGAGCAGCAGAGAGACGATCACGCGCTGGACCTGCTCGGAGACGTGCAGCGCGGCGCTGGCGAGCAAAATCGCGACGACGGCCACGCTGCAAATCAGCGCGATCAGCGGTTCGGCCGGGCGTTGGCTGTCGGCGGCGCGTGAACGCCAGGCGAGCACGGCCGGAACGAGCACGAGCACCGCGACGCCGTTGCCGACCAGCAAGGTGCGCCATTCCTGCAGCCAGCCGTCGTGGCCGAAATCGCTGGCGAGCGTCGCGCCGAGTATCGATGTCGCGCCGATCGCGGCGAGCGGAAGCAGCAGCAGGAAGCGCATGAGGCGCGTCGTCGTGACGATGGCGCCGTCGATGTCGACGTAGCGTCGGCCGAGCCAGGCGCACAGCGCGACTTCGAGCACGTTCAGCACGCAAAAGCCGAGGTCGCTGCGCCAGGTCGCTGCGGTGAAATCGCCGGTGGCGGCGATCGCGAGAAAGACGGCTAGGAGATGCACCGGCCAGCGGCGCGGCTGCATCGGCCAGAGAATCGCGACGGCGATGGCGGGCGCCGGCCAGGCAATCGCCGACAAGGTGCCGCTGTCGAGATGCACGAACGGGCGCGCCAGCACGTAGCACAGCAGCGCGAGGGCAAGCGGTTCGATGATGCGGGAAAGCGTCGTCGGACTGCGCGCGTCGGTGCCGCTGCCGTGTCCGCCGCTTTGGAACAGGTTCGTCAGGAAATTCTGCCGTTGAGGATGTGACATGTGCAGTGGGCGACGAACAGGGGCATCGGAATGAGGATGTCGGTGGTGACGTGCTCTCAGGGGTATGTCGGCAGGTTGTGGGCGGACTTGAGGGGAATGGGTGGATTGCTTGAAGCGCTGTGCTTCGAAGTGCAATGCAGGAACGTCCGATCGCTCGGTGTTCGAATCGGCAACGTGGCGTTGAAGCAAGGGATCTGAACAGGCAGGGCGCTAAAGCATGGAGCGTCACCGTTTGCCGACTACTGACTCGCTTTGTATCGATGGCGCGCTGCGTTTGTGTTCATGCAGCGCCATCATCGTTGCCTCCAGGTCCTGTTGTGTGAGCTCGCGCTGTTTCTTGGTGTCGGGCGCGCGGCGTGGCGTGCGCACCTGCGCGCCGCGATGCGTGCGCGAGGGCGCGGTACCAATGCTGCGGTTGTCGCGCTGAGCCTGCACCGCCTGCGCTAACTCGAGCACATGCGCCAGCCGTTTGCATTCGACAATGGCGCCCTGATCGACCTTGGTGAGCCGGTCATACTGCCGACACACCAAATGCGCTCGCCGGCCCGCAGTTCCATGCGTCCGTCCGGATACTCCCAGACCTCGATGTCGCGGTGAATCAGCGCGCGATTCTCGTCGGTGTCCTCGAGCCGATACATCACGCGGTCGTACTGCACCGTCAGTGTTTTGGTGACGCGCCACGTCAGCACACGCTCTAACGAGCCCCAGTCGGACATTACTAAGAAGCTCTAACAAACCGTGTCATGGCCAGATACAAATGTCGCAGTGCCGGCCAAGTACAGATGTCGTATCTGTTCAAGCGCTTTATCCTCACGCAGCGTCGAAGCCGCACAAGGCTTGAGCGGGCAGGGCGCGGGTGCATTGCGTGGTCAGACCGCGTGCACCGTCCGCACGATAACGCATGACAAGCCGTTCGATCTGCCGCACGCTCACGTGTAGCCGCTCGG
>NZ_JALQDI010000084.1:0-109538 GCF_023631305.1 Caballeronia sp. INML3B | reverse complement strand
GTTGCGGCCGAGGAACTCGATGTTGCCATCGGCACGATAACGCGCGAGATCGCCCGTGCGGTACATGCGCTCGCCGGATTCGAAGGGATTGGCGACGAAGCGCTGAGCGGTGAGCGCCGAGCGTCGCAGATAGCCACTCGCCAGACCTGCGCCGCCGATATACAACTCACCCGTCACGCCGAGTGGCACAGGACGCAAGGATTCATCGAGCACGTAGGCTTGCGTGTTGGCAAGCGGTCTCCCGATGGGAATCGACATGCCGTATGCGATGGCGTCGTGATAGGCATGCGTCAACACGCCCACGGTGGTCTCGGTCGGCCCAAAGTGATTGAGAATGCGCATGCCGGGCTTCAGCGCCTGCACGCGACGGATCCAGTCGGCGCGCGTCGCTTCTCCGCCGAGCACGAGCAGTTGCGTCGGCAATGCCGGGGCGGTGTCGAGCGTGACGTCAACGAGCGCGCGCAGATGTCCGGGCACGATCTTGAGAACATCGATGCCGCGCTGACGCATGTATTGCCCGAACAAATAGCTATCGGTGGTGCGCTCGTTCGACAGCACATGCAGCTCGTGGCCCGCGACCAGCGCACCGAACAGAATCGTATTGCCCAGATCGGTCGCGATGGTCGAAGCAAGTGCCATCTTCGACTGCGCTCGAACGTTCATCCTCGCGAGCACGCCGCTCAAATAGTTCGAGAGATTCCGATGACTCAATACGACGCCCTTCGGCTTGCCGGTCGAGCCGGACGTGTAGATCACATAAGCCGGGCAGTGCGCATGCATGTCGATGGCGGGTTCGATATCGGGACATGCTTGGACACGCCTCGCGTCCTTGTCAGGACAGACGATCGGCACGTCCCGCGCGACATCTGAAAGACCGTCGAGAAGCGATGTCTGAGTCACGAGCAGCGATACATCGGCGTCGTCGAGCATGTACCTGAGACGCTCCGCTACCGTGGTGGGATCGAGCGGCACATACGCAGCGCCTGCCTTGAGTATCGCCATCAACGCGACGATCATGTCGATGCCGCGCTCCATGCACAACGCGACGCGATGCTCTGGTTCGACGCCAAGCGCGATGAGATGATGGGCAAGCCGGTTGGCGCGGGCATCGAGTTGCGCATACGTGAGCGACTCGTTTTCAAAGACGAGCCCGATTGCATCGGGCGAGCGTCGCACCTGTTGAGCGAAAAGCTGATGGATACACAGATGCTCGGGATACGCAGCGGCGGTATCGTTCCATCGCCTGAACATTGCGTGCTCTTCGGGTAGCACGATCTCGAACGCATGCAGGGGCGCATCGGGTTGATCGAGCGCCTGTTCGAGCAGGCGCTCGAAGCGTTCCCCGAGCCTTGCAATCGTGCGCTCGTCGAAGAGATCGGACGCGTAGCTCAGGCTGCCAGCAAAGCGCCCTTGCGTGTGCGCGAGCTTCAACGTGAGATCAAACTTCGCGCCGGCTTCGGACGGAGGCAGCAACTCGAGCGTGAGTCCGGGCAAGGCGAGGGGCTCCGCCGGTGCGTTCTGCAACACGAACATCACCTGGAAGAGCGCCGTACGGCTGGTATCGCGAGCCGGCGCGAGTGCTTCGACGAGCTTCTCGAACGGCAGGTCCTGATGCGCGTAAGCGGCGAGCGTCGTATCGCGCACTTGCGTGAGCAACGTACGCAACGAAGGCGAACCGGAAAGATCCGCGCGCATGACCAGCGTATTGACGAACAGGCCGATGAGCGGCTCGACTTGCGCGTGCGTGCGATTGGCGATCGGCGAGCCGACTGCGATATCCGTTTGACCGGATAGACGCGCGAGCAGCGTCTGGAAGACGGCGAGCAGCAGCATGAAGGGCGTCGTGCCTTCACCTTGCGCGAGCCCGATCAGCCGCTCGGAAAGCACCGGGCTCAGAGCGAAGGGCAAGCTTGCGCCGCGCCCGCTGATGTGCGACGGCCGAGGGCGATCGGTCGGCAGATCGAGCGGCGCGAGCCCCTCGAGCCGATCGCGCCAATAGCGTGTCTGTCGTTCGAGTTCGGCGCCGGCGAGCCAGTCGCGCTGCCACAAGGTGAAGTCGGCATACTGCACGTCGAGCGGCGGCAACGCAGCAGGCGCGTTCGACAACGCCGCCGTGTAGCACGCGCCGAGTTCACGCACGAGCACGCCAGTCGACCAGCCATCGTAGATGATGTGATGGATCGTGAACAGCAGGACATGCTCTCGCGCAGACAGGCGCAGCAATCCAGCACGAAGCAGCGGACCGCGTGCAAGATCGAATGCGTGTGTTGCTTCGTCTTGTGCCAGGCGGCGGACTTCGGTGGCTTGCGCATCGGCATCGAGCGTATCGAGCGCGATCAGCGGCAAGGTGATCCGTGCTTGCGTCGCGATGCGTTGAACCGGCAAACCATCGTGTTGGGCGAAGCATGTGCGCAGGATTTCATGTCGATCGATGAGCGCATCCATCGCGCTCTGCAACGCGCGAACATCGACCGATCCGCTGAGACGCACGGCCACTGGAATGTGATACGTAGACTGCCCCGGGTTGAGCTGCTCTAGGAACCACAAACGTTCCTGCGCGAAAGACAACGGCAGATGCGTGGGGCGCTCACGGGTCCGCAAAGGCGGCAAGATGCTCGCGCGATCGGAAGGCGCATCGAGCGTAAGCGCTTCGGCAAGCGAGGCGACGCTAGGCGCATCGAACAGCGTACGCAAGGGCAGCTCGATCGCAAGCGTCTGACGCAAGCGCGAGACGAGTTGCGTAGCAAGCAGCGAATGACCGCCGAGCGAGAAGAAGTTGTCGAGGACGCTCACGCGCTCGAGGCCGAGCACATCGGCGAAGCACTGCGCGAGCGTGTGTTCGAGCAAGGTGCGCGGCGCGACATACGCGGCGAGGTCTTGCCATTGCGGATCGGGCAGTGCGCGACGATCGAGCTTGCCGTTGGGCGTCAGCGGCAACGCGTCGAGCAGCACGAAAGCCGACGGCACCATATAGTCGGGCAGACGCGAACTCGCATGTTCCCGAAGTTCGTCAATGTCGATATCGCCAGTTGCCGTGACATATGCGACGAGTTGCTGATCCAGCGTCTTTTCATGCCGCATGCGGGCGATGACGACGGCCTCGCGCACCAACGGATGACTGGCGACGTGCGTCTCGATCTCGCCGAGCTCGATACGAAAACCGCGTATTTTGACCTGGTGATCGTTGCGTCCGAGAAACTCTATATTGCCATCGGCGTGATAACGCGCGATATCGCCCGTTCGATAAATGCGCGCGCCGGCGATGAACGGATCATCGATGAAACGTTCGGCCGTGAGATCGGGCTGGTTCAGATAACCACGCGATACGCCCGCGCCGCCGATATACAACTCACCAATCGCGCCCGGCGGAACCCACTGAAGGTGCGCGTCGAGCAGATAGATGCGCGCGTTGGCAATCGGCTTGCCGATAACCGGTTGCATCTGATCGGCCGTGATTTCCGTGAGCGCGGCATCGACGGTGCATTCGGTCGGACCATAGACGTTGAACGCGCGAATCCGGTCAGCTAGCGCGAGCCTGTTCCACGTCTGTTGCGTGATCGCTTCGCCGCCGATAAGCAAGGTCAGCTCCGAGTGTCGACGCTCGAGCAAGCCGCTGGCGAGCATGACATCGAGTTGAGTCGGCGTGCAGTCGATGACGTCGATATCGGCGTTGTTCAGATACTCGATGAGCGCCGCGCTATCGGTGCGCACGTCGGCGGGAATCAAGATCAGCCGATGACCTGCAAGCAGCGCGGTGAGGCTCTTCAGCGAAGAATCGAACGCGATGCTTGCGTTCAGGCCGATGCCGGAGCGGGCGGCGCAACGTGCGAACACCGTTGATTGCAGCGCGTAATGCAGATTCACGACATGGTGATGCTCGACCATCACGCCCTTGGGCTTGCCGGTGGAGCCGGAGGTATAGATGACGTAGGCGAGATGATGCGCCGCGACGTTCGTTTGCGGGTTCTCTTGTGACAGCGCGTCATCGAGCGATGCATCGATATCGAGTACGACGAGCGCGCCCGTGTCGCCCAATGCTTCACGGCCCGCAGCATCGGCGAGCAGGAGACGCGGCGCTGCATCGGTGAGGATGTGGCTCAGTCGTTCGCCCGGATAAGCCGGATCGAGCGGCACGTAAGCGCCGCCTGCCTTCAGTATCGCCATCAACGCGACGATCATGCCGATGCTTCGCTCCATGCACAGCGCGACCCGATCTTCCGGCCGGACCCCGAGCGCGACCAGCCGATGCGCAAGCCGATTCGCGCGCGCATTGAGTTCGGCGTATGTGAGCGATTCGTCTTCGAATACAAGCGCGATTGCTTCAGGCAAGCGTCGAACCTGTTGTTCGAACAGACGATGGATGCACACATCTTCGGGATACGCCGCGGTCGTGTCGTTCCATCGTTCGAGCAACGCATGCTCTTCGGGCAGCACCAGTTCGAGCGCATGCAAGGGCGCATCGGGTCGATCGAGCGCCTGTTCGAGCAGACGCGTGAAGCGTTCGCCCAAGCGCACGATCGTTTGCTCATCGAACAGGTCGGCCGCGTATGCGAGCGTGCCGCGCAAATGATCTTGTGTTTGCGTCAGGTTCAGCGTGAGATCGAACTTCGCGCCAGCATCGGCGGGGCGCATTACTTCCAGCGTGAGGCCGGGCAGCGCGAGCGGCTCCATCGGCGCATTTTGAAGGACGAACATCACCTGGAACAACGCCGTGCGGCTGGTATCGCGAACCGGCGCGAGCGCTTCGACGAGCTTCTCGAACGGCAAGTCCTGATGCGCGTAAGCGGCGAGCGTCGTTCCACGCACTTGCGCGAGCAATTCACGCAGCGACGGCGATCCCGAAAGATCGGCGCGCAAGACGAGCGTGTTGACGAACAGGCCGATGAGCGGCTCGACCTGCGCATGCGAGCGGTTCGCGATAGGCGACCCTATGGCGACGTCGTTTTGACCGGATAGCCGCGCAAGCAGCGTCTGGAACACGGCGAGCAGCAGCATGAAAGGCGTGACGCCTTCCCGATTCGCAAGCGCGTCGATCCGATTGCACAACGCGGCACTCACCGCGAATGGCACGCTCGCGCCGCGTCCGCTCATTTGCGATGGACGTGGGCGATCGGCGGGCAGGTTCAGCGGTGCGAGTTCGGCAAGCTGATTGCGCCAGTATTGCGTCTGACGTTCGAGTTCGGCACCCGCCAGCCAATCGCGCTGCCACAAGGTGAAGTCGGCGTATTGCACGGCCAGTGGCGGCAGTGAGAGAGGTTCATTGCGCAATGCAGCCGCATAGCCCGCGCCGAGTTCACGCACGAGCACGCCCGTCGACCAGCCATCGGAGACGATGTGATGCATCGTGAACAGCAAGACATGTTCGTGTTGCGCAAGACGCAGCAAGAGCGCACGAAGTAAAGGACCGCGCTGAAGATCGAATGCGCGCGTGGCTTCATCCTGCGCGAGTCGACGCAGTTCGGCGGCTTGTGCATCGGAAGCGAGCGCATCGAGCGCGATGACCGGCAGCGCGATGTGCAAGTGCGGCGCGATGCATTGCACGGCCTGTCCGTCGTGTTGCGCGAACGTCGTTCGCAAGCTTTCGTGACGCTCCACGAGGGCGTTCAGCGCGGTTTCGAATGACGGCACATCGAGTGCTCCGTTCAGACGCACCGCGACCGGAATGTTGTAGGCGGATTGTCCCGGATTGAGTTGTTCGAGGAACCACACACGTTCCTGCGCGAAGGACAGCGGCAGACGAGCGGGCCGCTCGCGTGCTTGCAAAGGCGGCAAGGCGCTCGCGACGCGGGAAGGTTCGTCGAGCGCAAGCACTTCGGCAAGCGCGGCAACGCTCGGCGCATCGAACAAGGCACGCAGCGGCAACTCGATGGAAAGCGCCTGACGTACGCGCGACACGAGTTGCGTGGCCAGCAGCGAATGGCCGCCCAGCGAGAAGAAGTTATCGAACACGCTGACACGTTCGAGGCCGAGCACGCTGGCAAAGCATTGCGCGAGCGCATCTTCTAGCGATGTGCGCGGCCCGACATAGGTGGCCTGGTCCTGCCACTGCGGGGCGGGCAATGCGCGACGATCGAGCTTGCCGTTGGGCGTCAGCGGCAAGGCATCGAGCACGACGAAGGCCGAGGGCACCATGTAATCGGGTAAGCCCGATGCAAGATGTTCGCGCAACACGCTTGCATCGATCTCGTCCGTGCCGGTGACGTACGCGATGAGCTGTTGATCCTGCGTGGCTTCATGCCGCGCACGCGCGATGACGACGGCCTCGCGTACCGACGGATGACTGGCGATCTGCGCTTCGATCTCGCCGAGCTCGATGCGGAAGCCGCGAATCTTGACTTGATGATCGTTGCGTCCGAGAAATTCGATGTTGCCATCGGCGCGATAGCGTGCGATGTCGCCGGTGCGATACATGCGCCCGCCCGGTACGAAGGGATCGTCGAGAAAGCGCCCGGCGCTGAGTTCGGGACGATTCAGATAGCCGCGCCCAACACCCGCGCCGCCGACATAGAGTTCGCCCACGGCGCCGACAGGCATCAAGCGGCGCTCGGCATCGAGCAGATAAATGCGCGTGTTCGCAATGGGACGGCCGATGGGCACCGGGTTCGACTCTTCCGGCAGGCACCGATACGCGGTCGCCCAAACCGTCGCTTCCGTGGGACCGTATTCGTTGTAGAGCGCGACCGGTCGGCGCAGCGTCGAGCTTTGCTTCGCGAGTCCCGGCGGGCACGCTTCGCCCGCGACGATGATCTCGCGGAGCTTATGAGCATCGCTCGACGACATGCTGTCGAGAATGGCCTGGCCGAGCGACGGCACGCACAACACACGCGTGATGTCGCGATGCCGCACCAGTTGGATGATCGCGTCCGGGTCTCGCGCGGTATCGAGATCTACGAGCGCAAGACAGCCTCCGTTCGTGAGCGTGCCGAAGAGGCCCGCGACGGAGCTGTCGAAAGCGAGCGACGACAGCAGCAGGAAGCGTTCGTTCGATGCGCGCTCATAGAACCGGTGCCGCGCGAAGGTGGACGCGACGAGCGTTCCGTGCTCGATCGCAACGCCTTTGGGCTTGCCGGTCGAACCCGATGTGTAGATCACGTAAGCGAGGTTGTTCGGCCCGACGTTCGGGCGCGGATCGTGCTGCGGGAACGCGTCGTTGAGCGCTGCATCGGGATCGATGACCGTGAGCGAACCCGTGTCGCCCAATGCTTCGCGACCGGCGGCATCGGCAATGAGCAGACGAGGCATCGCATCGGTGAGGATATGCGTCAGCCGTTCGCCTGGATAGGCAGGATCGAGCGGCACATACGCGCCGCCTGCCTTCAGTATCGCCATCAACGCGACGATTCCGCCGATGCCGCGCGCCATGCAGAACGCGACGCGATCTTCCGCTTGCACGCCCAGCGCGATCAGCCGATGCGCAAGCCGGTTCGCACGCGCATCGAGCTGCGCGTACGTGAGCGACTGATCCGCGAAGATGAGCGCGAGCGCATCGGGCGTGCGCCGGACTTGCTCTTCGAAGAGCTGTTGAATACAGACATCGTCGCGATAGGCCGTTGCCGTGTCGTTCCATCGTTCGAGGAGCGCGTGTTCCTCGGGCAGCACGAGCTCGAGCCCAAAGAGCGGTGCATCGGGCTGATCGAGCGCCTGTTCGAGCAAGCGCGCGAAGCGCTCGCCGAAGCGCGCGATGGTGCGTTCGTCGAACAGGTCGGTAGCGTAGTTCAGGCTGCCGGTCAGATGGTCTTGCGTATGAGTCAGGTCCAATGTGAGATCGAACTTGGCGCCGGCTTCGGCCGGCGGCAGCAACTCGAGCGTGAGTCCGGGCAAGGCGAGCGGCTCCGCGGGTGCGTTCTGCAACACGAACATTGCCTGAAACAACGCGGTGCGGCTGGTGTCGCGAACCGGCGCGAGCGCTTCGACGAGCTTCTCGAACGGCAAGTCCTGATGCGCGTAAGCAGCGAGCGTCGTATCGCGGACTTGCGCAAGCAACGTACGCAACGAGGGCGACCCCGAAAGATCGGTGCGCAACACGAGCGTGTTGACGAACAGGCCGATGAGCGGCTCGATCTGCGCATGCGTGCGATTGGCGATGGGCGAGCCTACGGCGACATCGTTCTGTCCGGACAGTCGCGCAAGCAGCGTCTGGAACACGGCAAGCAGCAGCATGAAAGGCGTGACGCCTTCGCGGTGCGCGAACGCATATAGCCGTTCACATGACGCGGGGCTAAGCGCGAAAGGCAACGTTGCGCCGCGTCCGCTGATCTGTGCGGGGCGCGGACGGTCGAGAGGCAAATCCAGCGGCGCGAGATCGGCAAGACGATCGCGCCAGTATTGCGTCTGACGCTCCAGTTCCGCATCGGCGAGCCAGGCACGCTGCCATATCGTAAAGTCGGCGTATTGGACAGGCAAGGGCGGGAGCGCAACCGGCTCCTTGCGCACTGCAGCCGTATAGCATGCGCCGAGTTCACGAACGAGCACGCCGATAGACCAGCCATCGGAGACGATGTGATGCATCGTGAACAACAGGACGTGTTCAGCGGATGACAAACGCAGCAATTGCGCGCGAAGCAGCGGTCCATGCTGGAGATCGAAGGCGCGTGAGGCTTCGATTTGCGCAAGGCGGAGGACCTCGGCGCTTTGCTCATCGGCGACGCGTTCATCGAGTTCGATGAGCGGCAGCGCGATCTTCAGGCTGGAAGCAATGCATTGCACTGCCTGGCCGTCGTGCTCCACGAACGATGTGCGCAGGCTCTCGTGACGCGCCACGAGTGCGTTCAACGCTGTTTCGAATGCGTGAACATCGAGCGAGCCCGAGAGGCGCACGGCGACCGGTATGTTGTACGTCGATTGTCCCGGATCGAGCTGATCGAGGAACCACAAGCGTTCCTGCGCGAACGACAGCGGCAGTTGCACGGGACGCGGCAACGCTTGCAAGGGCGGTCGCGCACCGGGTTGACGAGCCGTGTCCTCCAGCGCGTCGGCGAGCGCCGCGACGCTTGGCGCATCGAAGAGCGTGCGCAAGGACAGTTCGACCGACAGGGCTTCGCGCAGTCGCGAGACGAGTTGCGTCGCGAGCAACGAGTGACCGCCGAGCGCAAAGAAGTCATCGAAGATGCTCACGCGTTCGAGGCCGAGCACGCTGGCAAAGCACTCCGCAAGCGATGTTTCAAGCGATGTCCGCGGCGCGACATACACGGCGAGGTTCTGCCATTGCGGATCGGGCAGCGCGCGGCGATCCAGCTTGCCGTTTGTCGTAAGGGGCAAGGCATCGAGCGTCACGAACGCGGATGGCACCATGTAATCCGGCAAACGCGAACTGAGATGCTCGCGAAGATCGCTCGTATCGGTGTCTGAAACGCCGGTGATATAGGCGATGAGTTGCTGATCCTGCGTCGCTTCATCGCGCGCACGCGCAATGACGACGGCTTCGCGCACCGCCGGATGACTGGCAATCTGCGCTTCGATCTCACCCAGCTCGATACGAAAGCCTCGAATCTTGACCTGATGATCGTTGCGCCCGAAAAACTCCAGACTGCCATCGGGCCGATACCGTCCGAGATCGCCCGTACGATAGAGCCTCGCGCCCGGAACGAACGGATCGTCGATGAAACGCTGGGCGGTCAGCTCGGGCCGATTGAGGTAGCCGCGCGCCACGCCCGCGCCTCCGACATACAACTCGCCCACCGCACCGACAGGCGCGAGCCGCTGTTGCGCATCGAGCAGATAGATCGTCAGGTCGGGAATGCGCACGCCGATCGGGCTGTGGCTGTCCGCGCAGTCTTCGCGATCGAGCGGTCGATAAGTCACATGCACGGTCGTCTCGGTGATGCCGTACATGTTGACGAGGCGCGGCTGCCGATCCGAATGACGTGCGTACCACGTCTCCAGCATCGAAGGATTCAACGCCTCGCCGCCGAACACGACATAACGCAACGCGGTGGGCGCATCGTTCGTTTCCTGCGCCTGTATCAGTGCACGAAATGCGCTGGGCGTCTGATTCAGCACGGTCACGCGTTCCTGCTGAAGGAGTCGAATAAAGTCGGGCGTGAAACGCGCAACCTGTTGCGGCACGATCACGAGCTTGCCGCCATAACGCAGCGCGCCCCACATTTCCCAGACCGAGAAATCGAAGGCGAACGAGTGGAACAGACACCAAACATCGCGTTCATCGAAACCGAACCAGTCGTGCGTCGCATCGAAGAGACGAACGATCTGCGCATGCTCGATCATCACGCCCTTGGGCTTGCCGGTCGAACCGGACGTGTAGATCACGTAAGCGAGATGCGACGGAGCGACGGCTGTAAGTGGATCGTCTTGCCCGATTTCGTCGTCGAGCGATGCATCGGGATCGATCACGGTGAGCGTGCCCGTATCGCCGAGCGCCGCGCGGCCGGCGGCATCGGCGAGCAACAGGCGCGGTGTCGAGTCGATGAGAATGTGGCTCAAGCGCTCGCCCGAATAAGCGGGATCGAGCGGCACATAAGCGCCACCCGACTTGAGGATCGCGAGCAATGCGACCATCATGCCGATGCCACGCTCAACGCATAACGCGACGCGATCTTCCGGCCCCACGCCCAACGCGATCAGACGATGCGCGAGCCGGTTCGCCCGCGCGTTGAGTTGCGCATAGGTCATGGATTGATCTTCGAAGACGAGCGCGACCGCGTCGGGCACGCGCCTCGCCTGCTGCTCGAAGAGCTGATGAATGCACATGTCCGATGGATACGAAGCCGTATCGTTCCATGTCTTCACCAGCAAGTCGTGCGTCTCGGGCGGCACGACATCGAGCTGGTTCACCGGCGTTTGCGGCGCCTCTTCGAGTGCCTGCGCAAGGCTCGACAACGCCTGTGCCATATATCCGCAGAGCTGTTCGGGCGACAGCGGCGCGACGGTCTGCGCGATGAGGCCGAGACTATCGCCGTTGTCGTCGACGCACAGCGTCAGCGGATAATTCGTGCGCTCTTCGGCGCCGAGCAGTTCGATTCCATCGAAGGCGGTGTGCCGTTCGTCGGATGCGCGATTATGACGATAGTTGAGCAGCGCATTGAAGAGCGGCGCGGGCGCGGCAACGCCGCTGCACCGTTGAGCGAGCGCGAGCGGGGCATGCTGATACTGCAGCAGCGCGGCAAGACGGTCATGCGCAAGACGCGCGCTGTCCGCGACGGAAGCGTCGTCGATGTCGAGGCGAACCGGCAAGGTGTTGATCACGAGCCCGAGCGCCTGATCGACGCCCGCCTGCATGCGTCCGAGCAACACGGTGCCAAATACGACGCGCCCATCGGAATCGAGCGCGCTCCCCGCGCTCAACACGCGCGCCCACGCGAGATGACAGAGACTCGCGAGACTCACGCCGATATGCCGGGCCTGCGCGCGCAGACGTGCATCTAGCTCTGCGGGCAGCGTGATGTGCGCTTCGGCGACGGCCGAGCCGTCGTGATGCACATCGGTCAAGCCGAACGGCAACGTGGGCTCGCTGACATCGGCGAGCGTGTCGCGGAAAAAGGCTTCCTGCGCTTCACGGTTCGCACCGAGCCGGGCCTGCGCGACGAGGTCGCGGAATGGTTGCGCCGCGCCCAACGCGTGCGCGCGGCCATCGAGAATCGCGCCGATTTCCGCATGCATGACTTCGAGCGTCGCATGATCGCCGATCAGATGATGCCAGTTCAATTGCATCAGCCAGCGATCACCGCACGCCTCGCGTGCGATCGCGATCTGCATCAAGGGCGCACGAGCGAGATCGAGGCGCTGCGTGCGCGCATCGAAACGATGCGTCAGATCGTCGACCTCAACGATCGTCACGGGCGCGTGACGCAGGACGACCTGCGCTGCCGTCGTCACGCCTTCGTGAACGAACGCGGTGCGCAGAATGTCATGCCGCGCGACGACCTGTTGCAACGCATCGACCCATGCATCGAGACGGGCGCGGCTGTCGAACGCGAGGCGAGCCGTTTGCAGATACGGATCACCTTCGGTCGTGAGCATGTGATGAAACAGGATGCCTTCCTGCAGCGGCGCGAGCGCATAGATATCCTGAATGTTGGAGATCCCGCCAGGCACCTGATCGACGATGCGATCGATATCCGCCTGCGTCAGCGCGATGAGCGGCAGCATGTCCGGCGTGATGGCGCTGTTCGCGGCCGTGATGGCATTGGGCGGCACGACGATGTCGGACTTCGGCGCGGCGTAATCGATGGCATCGGCGAATGCGCTGAGCACGGGCGTCGCGAAGAGATCGCGCACGCTCGCTTGCAGCCCGATGCGCCGCAAGCGCTCGATGAGCGTCACCGCGAGCAGCGAGTGGCCGCCGAGCGCGAAAAAATTGTCATGCCGGCCGACACGTTCGATGCCCAGCAGCTCAGCCCACAGATCGGCGAGCGCGCTTTCGGTGCGACCTTGCGGTGCTTCGAAGGGACGCAGCGCGAAGGCGTCGGCTTGCGGATCGGGCAACGCGCGGCGATCGAGCTTGCCGCTCGGCGTAAGCGGCAGCGCATCGAGCGTGACGAACGCGGCGGGCGTCATGTAGTCGGGAAGACGCGAACTCAGATGCTCGCGCAAGCCGCTTGCATCGATGCCGAATTCATCGCGCGCGGTGACGTAGGCGATGAGTTGCTGATCCTGCGAGCCGGGCGTGCGCGAACGCGCAATCACCACGGCATCGCGCACCGCCGGATGACTCGCGATCTGCGTCTCGATCTCACCGGGCTCGATGCGAAAGCCGCGAATCTTGATCTGCAGATCGTTGCGTCCGAGGAATTCTATGTTGCCGTCGAGATGAAATCGGGCGAGATCGCCGGTGCGGTACATGCGCGCGCCCGGCACGAAGGGATCGTCGAGAAAGCGCTCGGCCGTGAGCTCAGGACGATTCAGATAGCCGCGCGCAACACCCGCGCCGCCGATATACAGTTCGCCCACGGCGCCGGGCGGCACCACGCGACGCCGCGCGTCGAGCACATAGGTGCGCGTGTTGGCGAGCGGCTTGCCGATGACCGGTTGCGCCTGTTCGTGCGTGATCTCCGCGAAGGTCGCATCCACCGTGCACTCGGTCGGACCATAGACGTTGAACGCGCGTATGCCTTGTGCACGCGCGAGACGGCTCCACGTCTGCGGGGTGAGTGGTTCGCCGCCGACGAGCACGGTCAGTGGCGTTTGCCGTCGTTCGAGCAGACCAGCGGAGAACAGCGATTCGAGTTGCGTCGGCGTGCAGTCGAAAACGTCGATATCAGATGTATCGAGAAAATCGACGAGCGCCATCGCGTCGGTGCGCACATCGGCGGGAACGACGACGAGTCGATGTCCGGACAGCAACGCGGTAAGGTTCTGCACGGACGCATCGAAGGCGATGCTCGCGTTCAGCGTAACGCCAGCATGCGGCGTGCAATGCGCGAACACTGTCGATTGCAACGCATGATGCAGATTCATCACATGCCGATGCTCGACCATGACGCCCTTGGGCTTGCCGGTCGACCCGGACGTGTAGATCGCATACGCGAGATGATGCGAGGCGAGGCCGGGCACATGCGGATCGGTTTGCGGCAGCGCATCGTCGAGCGATGCATCGGGATCGAGCACCGCAAGCGCACCGATATCACCGAGCGCGTGACGGCCCGCCGCATCGGCGACCAGCAACAGGGGCGAGGCATCGCCGAGTATGTAACTCAGGCGCTCCCCCGGATAAGCCGGATCGAGCGGAATGTACGCGCCGCCCGACTTGAGTATGCCGAACAACGCGACAATTGCGCCGATGCCGCGCTCCATACACAACGCGACGCGATCTTCGGGACGCACGCCGAGCGCGATCAGCCGATGCGCGAGCCGGTTCGCACGCGCATTGAGCTGCGCAAACGTGAGCGATGCGCCATCGCAGACGAGTGCGACGGCGTCGGGCGTGAACCGGGCCTGCTGCTCCAGAAGCCGATGAATACACTCATGCTCGGGATACGGCGCGGCTGTGTCGTTCCAGCGTTCGAGCAGCGCCTGTCTTTCTGGCAGCACAAGCTGAAGCGTATGCAGCGGCGCATCGGGCTGATCGAGCACTTGTTCGAGGAGACGCGTGAAGCGGCGCGCGTGCGCATCCACGGACTCGGGCGTATAGAGCAACGGATTGCCATCGAACATCAATTCGATGCCGAGTTCATCGCCCTGGTCATGCACGATCAGCGCGAGATCATCGGGCGTGCCATAGAACGAGCGATTCGAGCCGATGAGGCAGCCCGCGAAGTTCAGCGCGCGGCTGTACTCCGGCATGATGTTCACGGTGGGACCGAAAAGCGGCCTGTCGGCTTCGATGCGGCCCACATCGCGCCGGATATCTTTCACGCGATAGCGTTGATGACGCAGCACCCGGCGGCTCTGCCGTGACACGGCATCGAGAAGATCGACGATGGTCGTGCGTTCGTCGACGATCGCGCGCAACGGCAGCGCATTCGACAACATGCCCGGCACGCTTCTCGCCAGACGCCCGACGCGTGCGGTGACGGGCAAGCCAAGCACCACTTCGGGCTGGCCGCTCAGACGTGCGACGTAGGCGGCCATCACCGCCGTCATGATTTGCGGCCAGGTGGTGCCGTTGCGTGCGGCCATCTCGCGCATGCGCGCGGTCGTGTCGGGCGATAGACGGATTTGCGCGCTCGCCTGCGAATACGCGTGGGCAGGCATCGGCTCGGGCGCCATGCACGCCGAGAGGATCACAGGCTCGGGGCAATCCTCCATGTATTCCTGCCAGAACTGCCGATCGCTTTCGAAGGCGCCGGATGCGCGATACGCTGCGTCGCTGTCGAGCAGATTGGCAAGGGGCGCCCAGCCGGACGGCGCGGGATCGTGTCCTTCGATCAGTGCCGAATAGACGGCTGCGAGCCGCTGCGTGAAAAGCAGGAACGAAAATCCATCGAACGCGACATGGTGAATCCGCTGAAAGAAGAAAAAGCGCGTGGGGCTCGCCTGAAAAAGCTGCGCATCGAATAGCGGCCAATGACCGAGATCGAATGCCGTGGCGAGCGCGGTCTGCACATCGCGATCGATCGCTTCCAGCGGATCGGGTGCGTCGCTTACATCGACGACGCGCAGCGTGAAGTGCAACGGCTCATCGGGCACGATCTGACGCGGCAAGCCGTCGGTGACGAGCAGGCGCACGCGCATGCCTTCGGCTTCGTCGACGGTTTGCCGCAGCGCAGCCTGAAGCACATCGACATCGAGCGGCCCGATGATCTCCGTGAGTTGCGCCAGATTGAAGCGCGGATCGTGCAAATCGAATTGCTGCCGAAAGAAGATGCCCGATTGAGCAGGCGTGATGGGAAAACCGTGCATGGCGTCGATCCGTAGTTGAGAGCACGCGCGTGCTCTGGAAAGCGATGGTCAAGGACAGGGTCACCAGAACGCGGTGGAAGAAGCGCACGCGCGTTCGCGCGCGGGTCCACCTGGCACAGATCCCTGCGTGTTCGTCAGACTGATCCGGCGGCGAGGAGGGACGAAAATGCGCCTCGATCGTCCGCGGGTGCGGATATGAAACTCACGAAGTCACGAGTCGGGATAGCGAACCGAGGGCGACGAACGCTCTCATGCGGAACGCGAGCATCGCGCTTTGCTGCGCGTGGATGACGTCTTTCACGGCGGGATCGCTCAATGAACCGATGCGATTGAGCGGCGTTCTGAAACAATGAGCGAGTGTGATGCCGAAATCGCTATCGGCGGGATCGACGCCATGCCACCAGAACGGCGGAATATAGAGAACGTCGCCGGACGCAAGCGTCGCTTCGAACTTCGTCAGTGCACCATCCGCGGGAAAAAAGCGCGCGCTGTCATCCATGTGATGAAGATTGGACTTGATCGGCACGGCATACGCCTGCCAGTCTTCGCTGGACAGCTTGAACATGGAAATGCGCTTGGTCCCGATGAGTTGCGTGGTCAGCGTCTCGTCGGTCGTATGGTAATGCCATTCGGTTGAAGCATTCCGATAGATGAAGAGCCGGTCTTGCGCGTAGGCGCGCGGCGGTCGATCGCGCTCTGCTTCGAGAAAATCGTAATGGCCGAGATCGGGCTTCCATTCCGCCGGAATAGGCAACGCGCGAATCGCATGTGTCTCGTCCGGCCCTGCATTGCGCAGACGCGTGATGGCCTGACCGAGTTTCAGCTTCGGGAGATTTGCATACCAGAGGCCGGTGGGCGAGGCGTTGAACGCATCGGAGACGCCGACTTCGCTATCCGTCAATGCTTCCAGATAACCCGGTGCATTCCATTTCTGAAGAGCGGGCCAGTTGCGCACAGCCCGCCTGATGACAACGGGTTTCTGAGCACAGACATAGTCGCTCCAGAATTGCCCGCGGCCGAGCGTTTCATTATCGATGGACGGAAGCTGTACGCTGCGTCCCGGAACAAGGTCGATCACTTTCACAATGTGCTTGGCCATTTCCCACTCCCAGATCGAGAATCATCAGGACCGTGCAGTCCAGTTCTGTTCGATGTAGTCCAGGCATTGCCTGCGCGAACTGTCTGGATACTCCACTGTCCAGCCGTCCGGAACGTCGAGATGAGCGGGCCAGAGCGAGCGCTGCTGCGATTCGTTGATCAGGACACGGAACGTGCCCTGATCGTCGTCGAATGGGTTGTCCACGCTGTTGCTCCCTTCGTTCGTGCTTCGGATGCAACGAAATATAGGCGCCGGGAGTTAGCATTGAATGAGGTGTCGCTAGAGCAATAGCGTGCGTCGAGCGTGGCGCGCACCCGATGCGACGAGCACCTTGAAAAAGACGTGAGGAATCCATCGCTATTAAATATCGGCTTCGGATTGGTAGCAAGGGAAATTGCGCGAGCCATATCGCGGTCGATATGTCTCGTGTGTGACAAGCCATCGGGCGATTCGCACTTCGCGGTCAGCACAGGGCGCCTCGAGTCTTGCTCAAAGTTGCGTGAATGCTTCCGACGCGTGTGCTGCCGCGGCACGGGCCGGGGGCAGCTTTGATCCTGAATTGATCAATGGATCGGTGACGACAAACCCGGCCGCAGCGGCGGATGAGAAGCGCTGCTATGGAAACGCTTCGCGATGGCTTGGAGCGCCATAAAAGATGCGTCGGATTGGTTTGTTAATACGACGCGCCAGGCATTTGCATAGTGGCGGGCACAGACTGAGTGCGAAGAGATCTTCTCGGCTCGCGGACAGGCACGTGGCCAATGCGAAGGCAGTAAATGTCCGCTCCCGTGCGCACATGAAACGCCTTCGCCGTGACTTCGTTGATGACTTCGATGTGGCATAGCTGTCCGCGCGAACACTGCGCCATACGTCGTCTCGCTGGAGGCGACGATCACCTTGCGGATGCCGTACTTCGATGCCGCATCGAATATGTTGTACGTGCCCATCACGGCAATGCGGAACACCTCGTTGTCCGTCGTGACGAGAAGGCGCGCAATGGCCGCGAAATGCACGATGGCGTCGATCCGCTTCGGCTCGATGTCTTCGTCGAACTCCTTCGGCATCCTGTCCGTCCTCGGTCGAACGGTAAAGCCTGACGCTGCCGCTCTTGAGCAGATAGACATGCTCGCTCGATTCGTCAGGCCGATAAACGATGCTGTTCTTGCGCAGCGTGCGATGGTCGCTGGAGGCGGGCATTACCTCGTCGGGGCAATGTCGCTTAATGAGAGAGAGAGCAGTTCGCTCTTGCCGCCAAACCACGTTGCCGTCTCCTTAAGGTTTCCTTTCGATTTGACTCTCTTTGCAGGCGCCTGGCCCGGCCCGTGAGGAACCTTGCCCAAATCGCGCCCGTTCTAACCACCGAATATATCTTCGCGCATGGACGGATCGCCGCCCGATCGGCCTGGGAAGCCCTACCGATCCGCGACGCAGGGCGCCAGCGGCAACTAAGGGTAATCCCTCGGTTGCCGTTTTTTTTTGGCGTTTGCATCGTAAACGGATGTTGTTGACGAAATACATTTTGGTCGAGGAGCTTCGATTGCCGACTCAGCCTGCCCAAACAGCGTCCGCCGTAACGCTCGCCGCCGCGTATGCGGACGGAAGCGCAAATGTCGAAGAGGTCGTGCGCCAATCGCTCGCCGCCGCGCGCGACGCAAACAGCGCCTTCGTCTCCATCGACGAAGCCCGCGCACTCGATGAAGCCCGCGCCGCAGCCGCGCGCTGGCGCGACGGATGCCCCGCGAGCGCGCTCGACGGCGTGCCGATCGCCTGGAAGGACCTGTTCGATATCGCGGGCAGCGTCACGACGGCGGGGTCGGCGCTGTTCCGCGCCCGCGCTCCGGCAACCGTAGATGCGCCACTGGTCGCGGCGAGCGTGCGCGCGGGACTGGTCGGCATCGGCAAGACGAACCTCAGTGAATTCGCGTACTCGGGCCTTGGGCTGAACCCGCACTTCGGCACGCCTTTCAATCCCGCCTTCGACGCAACCGTCGAGGGTGGCGGGCATCGCGCGCCGGGCGGCTCGTCGTCGGGCTCGGCGATCGCGGTAGCGATGGGCGTCGTGCCGATCGCCGTCGGCACCGATACCGCCGGCTCCATCCGCGTGCCCGCCGCGCTGAACGGCGTCGTCGGCTACCGCGCGAGCCGGGCGCGCTATGCGCAGCAGGGCATGACCGGCCTGTCACGGTCCGCCGACACCATCGGCCCGCTCGCCCGTACAGCCGCCGACTGCGCCGCCTTCGACGCCGTCGTACGTGGCCGCGAAGCCGTTGGCGCGTTGCGCGACCTGCGTGGCCAGCGCTTCGTCGTGCCGACCGGATGGCAGGCGCGTTTCGCGGTGACCGACGCAGTCGCGGGCAACTTCATGCGCTTCCTGGCTCGACTGGCTAAAGCCGGCGCGCGCATGGACGAGGCGCCGGTCGTCGCCTTCGACGCCGCCTGCGATCTCATTGGCGAGCGCGGCTGGTTCGGATCGCTCGAAGCCTTCGAGACGTACCGCGGCGTGCTGGATTCCGCCGATGCCGAGCGCATCGACCAGCGCGTGCGCACGCGACTGGAACTAAGCCGCGGTGTGCCTTCATCGCGTCTCGGCGAGTTGCTCGCGGACCGGGAGCGTCTCATCGCCCGGTTCGGCGACGAACTCGCGGGCGCGACGCTGCTCCTTCCGACGCTGCCGCACGTTGCGCCGGAATGCGCGTCCCTTGAAGCCGATCCGGAACGCTTCGCCCGCGTGAACCTCGAGACGCTGTCGATGACGATGCCCGGCAGCTTCCTCGATACACCCGCCTTCGCGATGCCCACGGGCGTCGACGCGACGGGCCTTCCCACCAGCGTGCAACTCATGCGCGCACAAAACGACGACGATGCGCTCATCGCGCTCGCGCTGGCCGTCGAGCAGACGGTCGGCCTGAACTGAATCGCTCAATCGCTCAAAGGAGAACATCAAGATGGCTAAGGAAATTCTGGTCGCATTCGGCATCGACGTGGATGCGGTGGCGGGCTGGCTCGGCTCATACGGCGGCGAGGATTCGCCCGACGACATCTCGCGCGGCCTGTTCGCGGGCGAAGTCGGTTCGCTGCGTCTCTTGAAGCTCTTCGAACGCGAAAAGATCAGGACGACGTGGTTCATTCCCGGACATTCGATCGAAACTTTTCCCGAGCAGATGAAGGCGGTTGCCGACGCGGGACATGAAATCGGCATCCACGGCTACAGCCACGAAAACCCGATTGCGATGACGCCCGAGCAGGAAGAAGCGGTGCTCGACCGCAGCATCGAACTGGTGACGAAGCTGAGCGGGAAGCGGCCCACCGGCTATGTCGCGCCCTGGTGGGAGTTCAGCAACGTGACCAACGAATTGCTGGTGAAGAAAGGCATCAAGTACGACCACAGTTTGATGCACAACGACTTTCACCCGTACTACGTGCGCGTCGGCGATTCGTGGACGAAGATCGACTACAGCAAGCATCCCGACACATGGATGAAGCCGCTGCAACGCGGCCGCGAAACCGATCTCGTCGAAATTCCCGCCAATTGGTATCTCGACGACCTGCCGCCGATGATGTTCATCAAGAAAGCGCCCAATAGCCACGGCTTCGTCAATCCGCGTCATATCGAGGAAATGTGGCGCGACCAGTTCGACTGGGTATACCGCGAACACGATTACGCGGTGTTCCCTATCACGATCCATCCCGACGTCTCCGGCCGGCCGCAGGTGCTGCTGATGCTCGAACGCCTGATCGCGCACTTGCGCAAGCACGCGGGCGTGCGCTTTTGCACCTGCGACGAAATCGCCGATGACTTCCTGCGGCGTCATCCCCGCCAGTCCTGACCTCGCCCCCAAACCGACCGACACGAGTCCCGACCATGTCCACTCCCGAGCTCCAGAGGAGCAACACGATGAAAGAGAATCCGTTATCTGCTTCGGGCTTCAGGCTCGAACAGATCCTGCCGTCCGATGTGAAGCGGGCGACGGTCGTCGCGTTCTTCGCCTGGGTTTTTGCGGTCTACGACTTCATTCTGTTCGGCACGCTGTTGCCGGAAATCGGCAAGCACTACAACTGGGACGCGGCGGCGCAGGCGGAGATCGCCACGCTGGTCGCCATCGGCACGGCGGTGATCGCGTTCGCCATCGGGCCGTTACTCGACAGGCTGGGCCGCAAGGCGGGACTCCTGTGGACGGTCGCGGGGGCGGCGGTATGTTCGGGCCTGACCGTCGTCGGCGGCGCGATGGGACAGGTGCCGCTGGTGCTGATCCGCTCGCTGTCGGGTCTCGGTTACGCCGAGGAAACCGTCAACGCGACATATCTCAACGAACTGTATTCGGCCGCGAACGATCCGAAGCTCAATCGCAACAAGGGCTTCATATATAGCCTCGTGCAAGGCGGCTGGCCGATCGGCGCGCTGATCGCCTCGGGCCTGACGGCGCTGCTGTTGCCACGCATCGGCTGGCAGGGCTGCTTCATCTTCGCGACGTTTCCGGCCATCGTCATTTTCTTCATGACACGGCGGCTCAAGGAAAGCCCGCAATTCCTGCTGCACAAGCGCATCAAGCAGTTGCGCGAAGCAGGGCAGGACGGCGAAGCGCGCTCGCTCGCGAGCACCCATTCCGTCGATTACGAAGAGCACGCCCGCGCCGGTCTCGCCGAAGCGTTCCGAGGCAGCGCGCTGCGTGCGACGCTCGTGCTCGGCGGCGGCATTCTGCTGAACTGGTCGGCCATTCAGGTGTTCAGCGTGCTCGGCACCACGGTGCTCACGCAGGTACATAACGTGTCGTTCGAAAACTCGCTCCTGATTCTCGTGCTGTCGAACGTGATCGGCTATTGCGGCTATCTGAGCCACGGTTTCATCGGCGACAAGATCGGGCGGCGCAACACGCTCGCCATCGGCTGGATGTGCGGGGGGCTCGCTTTCGCGGGCATGCTGTTCGGGCCGAGCAGCGCGGGCGTCGTGGTCGCCCTATACAGCCTCGGGCTGTTCTTCCTGATCGGACCGTATTCGGCGGCGCTGTTTTTCATCGGCGAGAGCTATCACACGGCCATTCGCGGCACCGGCAGTTCGATCGTCCACGCGATGGGCCCCATCGGCGCGATCCTCGCGGGCGTCGGCGTCACCTACATGCTCAGCCACGGCGGCGACTGGCTGCACGCGGCGCTCTGGTTCGGCGCGGTGCCGTGTTTCCTGTCCGGCGTGCTGATCCTGTTCGCGCGGCACGTCGATCCCGCCGAAAACAAATAATCCGACTGGAGGAATGCTGTGAGAGTAGCTTTGATTACGGGTGCGGCGAGCGGTATCGGGCAGGCGCTGGCGGTGGCGTACGCGCAGATCGGCGTGGCGGTCGCGGGCGGTTATTTCCCCGGCGATCCGCACGATCCGCAGGCCACCGCGCATGCCGTCGAGCAAGCGCGAGGCGAGTGCCTGATGCATGCGGTCGACGTCACGCAGGCCGGGCAGGTCGAAGCCTTCGCGAACGCGGCGATGGAGCGCTTCGGGCGCATCGATTACGCGGTGGCGAATGCGGGGCTGCTGCGCGCGTCGCCGCTGACGGAGATGAGTGACGCGCAATGGCATCAGATGCTCGATGTCGATCTGTCCGGCGTGATGCGCACTTTCCGCGCGGCGGCGCGTCACATGCCGGACGGCGGCGCGATGGTGGCGGTGTCGTCGATCGCGGGCGGCGTGTACGGATGGGAGAACCACACGCACTATTCGGCGGCGAAGGCCGGCGTGCCCGGCCTGTGCCGCGCGATCGCGATGGAACTTGCGCCCCGCAACATCCGTTGCAACGCGGTGATCCCGGGGCTCATCGAAACGCCGCAATCGCTCGATGCCGTGAACTCGCTCGGACCCGACGGATTGCGCGAAGCCGCGAAGGGCATTCCGCTCGGGCGCGTGGGCAGGCCGCAGGAAATCGCTTCGCTGATTCGCTATCTCACGAGCGAGGAGGCGTCGTACATCACGGGCCAGTCGATCATCGCGGACGGCGGGCTGACCGTGCGCTGGCCAGGCTGATTCATCGCATACAGGACGCTCAACGATATGGCATCGGCATTTTCACTCGATCGCCGCCGCGCCGTCGTCACCGGCGCGGCAAGCGGCATCGGCGCGGCGATTGCGCTGGCGTACGCGCAGTCGGGCGCGCGCCTCGTGCTCGCGGACCTCAACGAAGCGCGTCTCGCCGCGCACGCCGACCTGTGCCGCGCGAGCGGCGCGCAGGTAGACACCGTCATCGCCGATGTGGGCGATGAAGCGGGCGCGCACGGCATCGTCGATCGTTGCATTGCGGCGTATGGCGGCATCGACATTCTCGTCAACAACGCGGGCATGCTGACGCAGGCGCGCTGCACCGACCTCACCACGCGGATGTGGGACGACATGCTGCGCGTCGATCTGCGCAGCGTGTTCCTGTGCTCGCGGCGCGCGTTGCCGTCGATGACGGCGCAACGCTGGGGGCGCATCATCAACGTGGCGTCGCAGCTCGGCATCAAGGGCGGCGCGGAACTCACGCATTATTCGGCGGCGAAGGCGGGCGTGATCGGCTTCACCAAGTCGCTCGCGCTCGAAGCCGCGCCCGACAATGTGCTCGTGAACGCGATTGCGCCGGGTCCTATCGAGACGCCGCTCGTGGATGGCATCAGCGCAGCGTGGAAGGAAGCGAAATCGAAGGAATTGCCGTTGCGGCGCTTCGGCCGCGCGGAGGAAGTCGCGCCGACGGCCGTGCTGCTCGCGTCCGATCCCGGCGGCAACCTGTTCGTCGGCCAGACACTCGGCCCCAATTCCGGCGATGTCATGCCCTGAAGAAAGGAGTCAGCGAAATGTGCGGTATGTGCGGTTTGCTCGGCGGCGGGCGCCACTGGTCGAACACGGTGGCGGCGGGCGAAGGCGCGAGCGCGCGGCAGCAGCGGTACGTGCAGGTCGCGCATGCGAACCGTGTGCTGGAAGGCTTCCGGCTGAAGCTCGTGGATTTTCACGGACAGTCGTTCGTGCTGTCGTCGCCGACGGGCGCGCAGGTCATCGTCGAGGACTTCATGCAGGTGTGGAAGGCGGCGGAAGGCATGCTCGGGCGTCCGCTCGATCCTTTGACCCTGTTCGATGACGACGATGACGACGATGACGACGCTGAGGACGCTGAGGAGGCGCACGCATGAGCCTCGCCTACGACGTGATTCCGGTGACCATCGTGACGGGCTTTCTGGGCAGCGGTAAATCAACCTTGCTCGCCGATGTCCTGAAGGGCGAGGCCGCGCGCGACACCGCCGTGCTCGTCAACGAATTCGGCGAGGTCGGGCTGGACCATCTGCTGATCGGCGAAGTGGATGCGCAGACCGTATTACTGGACAACGGCTGCGTCTGTTGCGCCATTCGCGGCGAACTGAAGGATGCGCTCGCCGCGCTGTTCTCGCGCCGCGCGCGTGGTGAAGTGCCGCCGTTCTCGCGCGTCGTACTGGAAACGACGGGATTGGCGACGCCCGCGCCGATCGTCGCGACGCTTCTGGGCGACCGTATCGTGTCGAGCCATTATTCGATTGCCGCGATCGTCACGGTCGTCGATGCCGTGAACGCGGGGCAGCAACGCATGCGGCATCCGGAATGGCTCGCACAGGTCACGGCGGCGGATCGTATCGTCATCAGCAAGGCGGATCTCGCGGGCGATGCTTGCGTGCTCGAAAAGACTCTTGCGCAACTGAATCCGGCAGCGCGGATCGCATGGCGAACGAACGACGCCGATGCATCGATCGTCCTGGACGAAGCGGCGAACGCGCACGACTTCGCCGATTTCGTGCGGCGCGCCGGCATGCGCGAGCACGACGCGCGCGGCGAGGTCGAAAACCCGCTCGCGCGACTGAACGCAATGCCCGGGCACCGCGAAGGCCTGGAGGCGCTCAACGCTTTCTGCATCGAGTTCGATGCACCGCTCGACTGGCCCGTGTTCACGCTCTGGCTCACGCTGCTGCTCAACCGCCACGGTGATAACATTCTGCGCGTCAAGGGCATACTCGCCTTGACCGGTGTGGCACAACCGGTCGTCGTGCATGCCGTGCATCATCTCGTGCACCCCGTTTTGCATCTCGATGCGTGGCCCGATGAAGGCGCGCGTCGTTCGCGGCTCGTTTTCATCGCGCAGGGTCTCACGCGCGAGACCGTGGCCGATTCCTACCGGCGTCTGTGCCGGCATCTCCGAACAGCCGAAACCGTCGATTGAAACCCGTCCGTCCAAGTCCGTCCGCGCCTGCCGTGCATCCGTCCAAAGTCGAGTTGCGGGTGCTCGGCACGACCGTGACGCTGCAGGAGCACATCCGCAAACGCGCGGAGCAGGATCTCGGCATCCGGCTGCGTTTTATCGTGCAGGATGGCGGCGCGGTACAGCGCGACGGCGCGATGCATCCCGACCGCTACGAGCTTTACGACCAGTGGTTCCACAGCCTCGACTGCGTGTGGCCGACGCACGCGCTGCAACCCATCGAACTGGCGCGCATCCGGCGCTGGAATGAAGTCAACGCCCTGCCGCGCACGGGGCAGATGGATCCCGCACATCAAGCCACGAACGCCGGCTGCGCGCCCGCCGACCGGCTGTACGTGCAGCCGGACGGATCGCTCGGACGCGAGGCGAGCGAGCGCATCAGCATGCTGCCCCTCACGCACAACGCGGACAGCTTCGTTTATCTCGAAGACGCCATGCCTGCCTCCCTCACCGAAACGGACGAGAGCTGGGCGTGGTTACTCGCGCCAGAGTTGTCAGGACGCGTCGCATTGCAGGCGGATGCCGCCATCGGCGCGATCGATGCGGCGCTGGCTGTCGAAGCGAGCGGGCTCATGCGCTTCGACGACATCGGCAATCTGGATATCGAGGAAATCGACGGGCTGATCGCCATTCTCAAAGACTACAAGCGGCGAGGGCACTTCGCGGGCTTCTGGTCGAGTTTCGCCGAAGCCGCGCAACTGATGATCGCGAACAAGGTGGCGATCCAAAGCATCTGGTCGCCGGCGACCATCGAACTGGAGCGCGCGGGCTTGAAGTTCCGGCTGGCTCGGCCGCGCGAGGGTTATCGCGCGTGGTTTGGGGGTATCGGCATATCGCGGCTCGCGCATGGCCGTGTGCTGGATGCCGCGTACGATTATCTGAACTGGTGGCAGGAAGGTTGGGCAGGCGCGACGGTGGCGCGGCAGGGCTTCTACATCTCCAATCCGGAACGCTCGCGCGCGCACATGGACGCCGCCGAATGGTCCTACTGGTACGATGGTGCCCGCGCGAGCGCCGACCTTCCCGGCCCCACCAGCAAGCATCTGGTGCCCGTGGGTCAGATGCGGGACGGCGGCAGCTACCTCGCGCGCATGAGCCGAATCGCGGTCTGGGATTCGGTGATGGATGAGCACAACTACCTCGTGCGCCGCTGGACCGAATTCATGCGGTCCTGAAGGCGAAGTTCGTTCGACGATGACAAGACGCGCAGGCGCCACCCGATCTTCACGACCCGACGCGGCAACGCGCCGGCTGCCCGACATCGGCTCGACCGATGTCTCGCCCGAAGCCGACAGCCGTCTTCGTTACCGCGTGATTCACGATCAACTGAAATCGGCGATTGCACTTGGCAATATCGCGCCGGGACTCGTGCTGCTGGAAGGGCCGGTCGCACGAATTTTCGGCACGAGCCGCGTGCCGGTGCGAAAGGCGTTCGAGATGCTGCACGCGGGCGGCTTGCTCATCACCTTCGAAGGGCGCGGCTATCTCGTCGCGCGTGCGGACGGCAGCGCGCCGGAACCGCTGCGTGCGCCCATCTCCGAAGAAACGCTGGCCTTCGACCGTCCGCCCGAGCCGCTCGATATTCCGACCAACGCCGAGCGCATCTACGACTCGCTCGAAGCCGCCATCTCGTTGGGCATCGTGTTCGGGCATTTCCGCATCGACGAGAGCCATGCGGCCGAAGCGTTCGGCGTGAGCCGCGGCACTGTGCGCGAAGTGCTCAACCGTCTGCGCGATCGGGGACTCGTCGAAAAGTCAGCGTATTCGCACTGGCTGTGCGGACCGCTCACCGCGCGCGCCGTGCGGCAGGATTACGAACTGCGTGTGCTGCTCGAACCGGCCGCGTTGCGCGCCAGCGGTCCGACGCTGCCGCGCGAGAAGCTCGAAGCGGCGTTGCGCGATATCGAACGCGCCATCGACGATCCGGACTCTGTTCATGCCGCGGCGCTGCATCACCTCGAAACCACGCTGCACGACACGTTTCTCGCGGGCGCATCGAACCGCAAACTGCTCGCGACGATCAGCCATGCGCACATGCCGTTGATCGTCAATCACGCCTTCTATGACGCGTTCCGCTTGCATCCCGAAATGGGCACGCTAACCGAGCACCGGACGGTCATTGAACTGTTGTTGCAAGGAAAGTTCGACGCAGCGTCCGAAGCGCTTGCGGCGCACCTCAGGAACGGCGAAACACGCACGCGGCAGCGATTGAAAGTGCTTGCTGTGCTGCCCGATCCAGACCTGCCGGCTTATATGCATAGAATCGCCTAGTGACGAAAAGTAAAAACAATCCCTGACGCTCGGCTGGTCTTGCGCAGATATTCGAGCGGGCGAGCAGTATCGCGAGCTGCAAGGTTGAGCTTGCAACCTTCTCTCCGATGCGTACGTCGCCGATGGCGCGATGCGTGTCGGCGTGCTCATTCCCGGCTCGAAGACGGACAAGGGCTGGATGGATTCGGACTCGACGGCGTGCTCGCCGCGCAGAAGGCGTTCGGGCCGAAGCGCGTTTGTGGCGGGAGAGCGGGTGCTCGAACTGACGTAGGCCCTTCAGTTGACGAGCTTTCGGCGCTTTGCAATCGATCTCACGATCAACAGGCCGCCGACCATCACCGCAAGCGACATCAGCGTCGTCACCGTGCCGAGCGCGTAGATGACGGGCGTCGTCACGGATGTCGTCAAGCCCTGCAATTCGAGCGGCAGCGTGTTCTGGTCGCCTATCGCCTGCGAGGTTCGCGCTATTTCATCCCACGACAGCGTGAAGCCGAACATGCCGACACCGATCACGGAAGGCCCGATGATCGGCAGCACCACGTGTTTGAACGACTGCCACGGCGAAGCGCCGAGATCGCGCGCCGCTTCCTCGTATGCGGGATTGAAACGGTTGAACACGGCGAACATCACGAGCAGGCCGAACGGCAGCGTCCACGTGAGATGCGCACCGAGCGCCGAGGTGAAGAGACCCATCGACGTGGCCCAGCCATCCGCGAACGACTGGAAGCCCCATTCGTTCGCCAGATATTTGATGAGCGTATCGAGCAGGCGAAAGGTGAGGCCGATGCCGAGCGATACGATGATCGACGGCATGATGAGGCTCGCCACGGAGACATAGAACACCGCGGTATCGCCGCGAAAGCGCCGCCTGAACGCAAGGCCCGCGCTCAGTGAGAACAGCACGGTCAGCACCGTTACTGCGAGCGCGAGCTTCACGGAGCGTCCGAACGCGGCCCAGATGTCGATATCTCCGACGCCGTCGCGCAACGCCGCGAACCAGTGCAGCGACACGCCGCGCATCGGGAAGGTGAGACCGCCTTCAGGACCCTGGAAGGACAGAATGAAGATCGTGATGACCGGCCCGTACAGGAACAGCACGAATAGCCCGAAGAGGAGCGAGAGCCAGTAGAAGCTCGCGGGCCGATGTTCCCGATGCGCGATTGCACCCGCCATGTCACAGCTCCTTTCTGATATCGACGACGCGCGTGAGCGCCCACACGATCATCAGCACGACGGCAAGCAGGATGATCGCGTTGGCCGCCGCGGCGGGGAACTGCAGGTAGCCGGTCTGCACCTGGATGATCTTGCCGACCGAGGCGATCTGCTGTCCGCCCATCACGCCCACGGTGAGGAAGTCGCCCATCACGATCGTGACGACGAAGATCGAGCCGATCACGATGCCCGTCTTCGATAGCGGCAGCACCACCTCGCGGATGACCTGCCAGCCGCTCGCGCCGGCGTCGCGCGCCGCTTCGAGCAGAGCACGGTCGATGCGTATCATCGCGTTGAAGATCGGCACAATCATGAAGAACGTGTAGAGATGCACGAACGCGAGCACGACCGAGAAGTTCGAGTACAGCAGCCATTCGATCGGCCGGTCGACGAGATGCGCCGACATCAGTGCCTGATTTACGAGTCCGTTGCGCCCGAGAAGCGGAATCCACGAGATCATGCGGATCACGTTCGAGGTCCAGAACGGAATGGTGCAGACGAGGAACAGCACGGTCTGCATCGCGGTCGTGCGCACGTGAAAGGCGAGGAAGTACGCGAGCGCGAAGCCGAGCACGAGCGTCACCGCCCACACGATCGCGCAGAACCTGAGTGTCGACCAGTACGTCTTGAAGGTCACGCACACGTCCGTGGACGAACCGCAGCCGTCGAATATCGCCGCGTAGTTCTTCAGGGTGAAGGCCGGGATGATCTGATATTCGTTGAAGTCCCAGAAGCTCACGATCAGCGTGATCACAAGCGGCACGATGAAGAACAGCAGGAAGGTCAGCGTGAGGGGCGTCGCCTGCAGCCACGCGCTCACGCGCCGGTGACGCACCGGCGTCTGTTTCGCCTGCTCGAGATATTCGACTGAAGCCATCGTGAGCGGCGCTCCCTTATGCGGCGATGAACTCGTTCCATTTCTGGACCATGTAGATGTTCTCGTCCATCACCGCGTTCCAGCAGGCGATCGCGCCCATGCGCTGGCTGTACGAGCCGCCGTCGCGCACGGTGCCGGCCTTCTCCAGCAACTGGCCGTCGGGTGCCTTGATGTCTTGCGCCGCGGGCTTGCCTTCCATCCAGTAGTCCCACTCGTAGGCCTGCATGTGCGACTTGGCCGTTTCGGTCACGCCGGGGTAGTAACCCTGGCGCATCAGATACGCGCCCGCCCAGCCGTCCTGGAACCAGTTGACGAATTCATACGCGGCATCGAGTTTCTTGCCCTGCAGCGAACGGGGAAAGCCGAAGCCCGAGGCCCACGAGCGATAGCCTTCCTTGAGCGGCTGGAACTTGCACGCGATGCCCATCGTGCGGACCTTGGTGACGGCGGGCGACCACATCGACTGGATCACCACTTCGCCCGACGCCATCAGATTCACGCTCTCGTTGAAGTCGCGCCAGAACGCGCGGAACTGTCCCGCGCGCTTTGCTTCGATCAGCACCTTGATGGTCTGGTCGATCTCCGCCTTCGTCATGTTGCCCTTGTCGCCGTACTTGACGTGACCCGTCGCCTCGATCGCCATGGCCGCATCCATGATGCCGATGGCCGGAATGTTGAGCAGCGCGGCCTTCCCCTTGAACTGCGGGTCGAGCAGGTCGGCCCATGTCGTCACGGGCCGCGAGATCAGATCCGGGCGGATGCCGAGCGTGTCCGCGTTGTACGTCGTGGGGATGAGCGTCATCCATTCGGTGGGCGTCGCGCTGAACTCGGTCGAGCGCGCGCCCTTGAGGAACATCACCTTCTTCGGCGCGGTGCCCTGATCGCCGATCTTCTTGCCGTTCACCTCGCCCTTGGTCAATACGGGCGTGATCTTGTCGGCGAGCTTGATGCGCTTCGCATCCATGCCCGCGAGCGTACCGGCGGGAATCAGCTTCTTGAGCGAGAAGTATTCGGTGTCGACGATATCGAACGAATTGGGTTGCGTGATGATGCGCTTGGTCACGTCGTCGGTCGTGACGGGAATGTATTGAATCTCTATGCCCGTATCTTCCTTGAACTTCTTCGCGATCTCCGCGCTCTGGTTCACCGCGGTGCCGAGATAGCGCAATGTGATCTTCTCCTGCGCGTGCACATACGGAAACCCGGCGATGCCCGCCGCCGCCACCGCGCCCTTGATGAACGTGCGGCGTGAAATGCCTGCGTTCTTGGTGTCTGCTTCGCGTGCGCTGGCTTGTTCGTCGTTCATGGACGTTCCTCGAATTTAAAGTTGTGAATGCCTGAGTTCACGCGGCGAGCGGATGCGCGTTCTGCTCGTCCCACCACACCGTCACGCGCGCGCCGGGGCCGGCGCGTTGCGCGTCGTAGTCGGCGTCGCTGATCATCGAGACGAGCTCGGGAGAGCCGTCGAGCGGATCGAGCGTCATGCGCAGATGCGTGCCCTGATACTCCGCTTCGCGCACCGTGCACGCGAGCCCGCCGATGCGCAGAAGACCGCTGTTGCCCGCGCTCGTGCCGGGCGCGACGCCCTGCGGCGCGATGCGCAGATGATCCGCGCGCACCGTGAAGAGCCGCCCGCTCGAGGCGAGCACGTTATGACCGCCCAGAAAGCGCGCGACGAATTCCGTGCGCGGCCGGTTGAATACGTCGAAAGGCGTGCCGCTCTGCTCGATATGACCGTGACTCATCACGACGACGAGATCCGCGAGCGCCATCGCTTCCTCCTGCGAATGCGTGACGTGCACGAAGGTGATGCCGAGTTCCTTCTGCCAGCGCTTGAGTTCGGCGCGCATCTGCACGCGCAGGAAGGGATCGAGCGCGGACAGCGGCTCGTCGAGCAGCAGGCAGCGCGGCTCGTTGAGGAGCGCTCGCGCAAGCGCAACGCGCTGCTGCTGTCCGCCCGAGAGTTGCGCAGGCTTGCGGCTCGCGTAGGCCGACATCGCGACGAGTTCCAGCAGTTCGCCCGCGCGCTTCCTGCGGGCTTCCTTCGCGACGCCGCGCACCTTGAGGCTGAAAGCGACGTTGTCGAGCGCCGAGAGATGCGGGAAGAGCGCATAGCTCTGAAACACCATGGCCGTGCCGCGCGCGACCGGCTGCTCGCGCGTGACATTGCGCCCGCCGATCAGCACATCGCCTTCGGAGACCCATTCGTGGCCCGCGATCATGCGCAGCGTCGACGTCTTGCCGCAGCCGGACGGCCCGAGCAGACAGCAATACGCTCCGCCGGGAATGCGCAGGTCGATGGCGTCGACGGCGAGCGCATCGCCATAGCGCTTCGAAACATGCACGAGCTCGATATCGGCCGGGCTCGCGCGAACCACCGTGGATGCCGGTTGAACCATGAAGGCTTGTCCTGTTGAAGACGCTGATGGAATACAGCGGGCAAGCCATTGCAAGACATATGCCATTCGTGCGCGGGCGCACGGTCGAGCCGCACGACCAGAACGCTGCCACATACGCTGACAGCAGGTGTCGACGAATTGGCGCGCATATTGCACACGATCACGGACCCCGATCGTCAGCATCTGCAGACGCCTGGCGTGTGCGATCGAGGTGCGGATCAGGTCCGCTATGGGGCACGACATAACCAAACCGGTTCATCACACTCGACAATGAACGACTTCGCTCCGTTGAAGACGCATGGACGCTTCGACTATCGGCCGATCCACGAAAGCGATGGATATCGCTGGCCGAACGGCGCGGGCCTCGCGGTCTATCTCGGCTTCAACCTCGAACACTTCGCGTTCGGCGAGGGGCTGGGCGCTGCGCTCGGGCCGTTGTCGCCGCAGCCCGATGTGCTCAATTACAGCTGGCGCGAGTATGGCAATCGTGTGGGCGCGTGGCGCTGCATCGAACTGTTCGATGCGCTCGACCTGCCCGCGGGCACGCTCATCAATACGTCGCTTTATGATCACTGTCCCGCGCTCGTCGAAGCATGCGCCGCGCGTGGCGACGAACTCATCGCGCACGGTCACACGAACGCGCAGCGCCAGAGCGATCTCGACGAAGACGGCGAACGCGCGCTGCTCTCGCACTGCCGCGCACGCATGCTCGAATGCTCCGGCGCAGCGCCTTCGGGATGGCTCTCGCCGTGGATCTCCGAATCGCATCGCACGCCGGACCTGCTCGCCGAGACGGGTTTCCGTTACACGCTCAACTGGTGTCACGACGACCGGCCCGTACGCATGAACACGCGCGGCGGCCCGCTGTGGTCGATTCCGTATCCGCAGGAGCTGAACGACCTGCCGATGATCATGGCGCGTCACATGGACATGCGCGACTTCGCGGATATGATCATCGACCAGTTCGACGAGATGCTCGAGCAGACGCTGCGCGCGCGCACGCCGCAGGCGCTCGTGATGGGCATCGCGCTGCATCCGTATATCGTCGGGCAGCCGTACCGGTTGCGGCATTTGCGGCGTGCGCTGGCGCATATCGCAGCGGCGCGCGAGGACATCTGGCTCGCGACGCCCGGGGCGGTCGCGCGTCATGTCGAAGAAGCCGTGCCCATGCCGGCGCAGGCCGCATGAAGAGCGGGAAGGAGAGCGCGGACGCGCGCGTCTATCGGTCGATTTTCGAAGGCGTGCTCAATCGCAGGCTCGCGCCTGGCACGAAACTGCCCGAGCCCGAGTTATGCGCGCTGTTCGGCGTGGGCCGCGCGGCGGTGCGGCGCGCGCTGGAAAAGCTCGCATACGACGGCATCGTCGTGCTGCGTCCGAACAGGGGCGCGGTGATCGCGCAGCCGACCCGCGAGGAGACGCGCGCGATTTTCGAGGCGCGGCGTTCGGTCGAGCGTGCGCTCGTCGAACTCGCGGCGGAGCGCGCGAGCGCCGCCGATATCGCCGCGTTGCGCGGACAACTCGACGAGGAACACGAGGCGATGCATCGCTTCGATCAGCCATCGTGGGCGCGGCTTGCGAGCGCTTTTCATCTGCGTATTGCGACGCTTGCGGGCAATGCGATCCTCGAACACTATCTCAGCGAACTGATCTCACGCTGCTCGTTGATCGTCGGCGCTTACGAGCCGGCCGGCAACGCGCCGTGCGAGCACGACGAGCACACCGCCATCCTCGATCACCTCGAAGCGCGCGATGCCGCGGGCGCGATCGCGCACATGATGGCGCATCTGCGCAGCCTGGAGGCGCGCATCGAGACATCGCGCATGCCGGGCGCAAACGGACTCGCGCATCTGCTCGGCATCGATCCCGCGCAACGAACCGCAGTGGAGTGACATGGAAATCGATTTCGAAGCAATTACCGAGTACCAGCGTTACCAGCTAATGGCGAGTCTGATCGTGCCGAGGCCCATATCGCTCGTCACGACGCTCGGCGCGGACGGCACCGTGAATGCCGCGCCGTTCTCCATGTTTAATATGCTGGGCGAAGAGCCGCCCATCGTCATGATCAGCATCAACCGGCTGGCGGACGGGACGTTGAAGGACACCGCGGTGAATGTCCCGCGCGAAAAGGAGTTCGTCGTGCATCTCGCCGATGAAGCCATCGCGCAGCAGATGCATCGCTGCGGCGAACGCTTCGCCCCGGATGTCTCCGAGCTCGAACAGGTGGGCTTGAGCACGCTTGCCTCGACGCGCGTGAGGCCGCCGCGCATCGCCGAGGCGCCCGTCGCGTTCGAGTGCGCGTTATGGGAGACGCTCGAAACGGCGAGCCGCCACATCTTCATCGGACGCGTGCTGATGCTTCATGCGCGTGACGAACTCATCGATATCGATACATGGCGCGTCCGCCTGGAGCATTACTTTCCGGTGGGACGCTTCGGCGCGAGCGACTACGTGACGACGCGTGACCGCTTTCGGATGTGATGGCGCATGGCCGTGCGCTGCGGGCCAGGCCTTTCACCAACCGATGCAACGCTTTTCATCGGTTTCACGATCAGGTTGGTCATCGTCGAAATCGACCGAATGACTCGTCGTCGTCAACGACGCGCGAATTCGATGATCTTCCGGTAGCAGGCGACCGGCCGCTTTTCCACCGTAGCAGACGATCGAGCTTGACCGGGTTGCGACGAACGGTGCTTCGTCCTGTGTCTGCTCGACCAAAACAGGTGCTTTTGTCGCCGGGTTCAGCGCCAGATGTGCGGATTGCTTCTGCTCGTGAGTCGCGAGATCGACGAATCGAATCGTGTAGAGCAAATCGGCTTCTTCCAGAACGATCACTGCGCGGATGCAGTTGCCGGACGGAGCACCGTGAAGCTCCAAGATATTCGTCATTTCAAGATCCCTTGCGCCCGTTGTTGAATTCGCGGCCGCGATCATCGAATGAGACTCACTCGACGACGATCGTCGGGCTACCAGGGACACAGTGCATCCGCTCGAAAGGTTTTGACGGAATGGTCGAGATGGCTGTGCGCTGGCCCAGCGTGAACGCCACCACTGCGGCGGCGTTCGAGGCTTTGCCGGGCGGCAGCGCTTCGTCCACGACAATGACACAACGCTCCGGCTCGGGCGGGGCTTCAATGGCGTCGTTCGCTGGTCACCTATGAAGCGCTTTTCGGCGTGCCTCGCATGTCGGGGAGTGCGCCCCGTGTGTCGCCCAGCGCGTGTGAGCGGTTCCTGTCATACCCTCGAGACGCGCTTCGCGCACCTGCGCGTGGGCCCGAGCGCGTCCGTCAGCATGCGCGAGCCTTCTACGTTCCCGTCGACACGCCGAGCGCCGCGAAGTGCAACACCCATTCCCTTTGCCCATCGACATCGATCAGGGCCGCCGCTTCGTCGTCGTAAAACCCGCCCACCGGGCAGGCGGCCAAGCCGCGCGCGACCGCGCCTAGCAGCCAGCGCTCGCCCAGCATCCCCGCCTCGATAAAGGCATGGCGATAACCACGCGCACCTTCCGCCAGCATGTGCGCGCGATCGGCGGAAAGCACCAGCACGACGGCGGCGTTGCCGATCACGTCCTGCGACAATGCGGCCGCCTGAGCCGCAGCGGCGGAATCGTTGTCGCGCACCCGTACCAGCGCGTGCTGAGGCAGGTAGCGATACACGCCCGGCCGAAGCCCTTCGACACGATTGACGACCAGATTGATACGGATGGCGCCCGATAGCTGGGGCGGCAGCGCCATGTCGGCCAGCATCGATGACATCGTCGCGAGCGGCACCGCATCGTCGAGGAAGCGCCGCTGGCTCCGCCGCTGGACTATCGTGTCGGTCACGCCTGCGGCGGCGGGCTCAGGCGCCGGTAGCGCGATATGCCCGGCGCCCGCCTCGTCGGGCAATAGCTGCAGCGACGTGGCCCGGTGCACCATGCCCGTCACCCCGATTGTCAGGCCGGAGGGAACCGGCGGCGCTGCGAAGCGCGCGCGCAAAGCTTCGCCGGTGGAGTCCACGGCGCTGGGTGCGGGCCGCAGATCCATGACGGCGAGCACGCCTTCCTCGAGGCCATCAACACCGATGGTTTTGGCGGCCAGCATCTCGTCAAAGCGCGCGACGAGCGTCGCGCGCATTCCTGCCTGATGCCCCGCGAGCCGCAGATTCTCGAGCAAGTGGCCAGCGTCCGCAACCGCATAGCGGTAGGCCCGGTCACGGTACTTGTAGCCGGTGCGGCGGAACACCGCAGTCAGCACCACGACCGCGTCGGCGCCGTCTGCCTGAGGCGCGCCGAGTGCGAGCGGAGCCGCGCCCAGCGCGTCGAGCCGATCGTGCTCCGGGTCGTAGTGATAAAGCCCGGCCGGCAAGCCCTCGACCTTGTGTGCCAGGACATAGAGCTCGCTGGGAAACAGCGCGCCGGAAGATGGAGAGGCGCGCAACGCCAGGCCGCCGCGCCGCGCCGTGATGCCGGCCGAGAGGTATAGCATCTCGCCCAACTCGGCAACGCTCAGGCTCCGTTCGCGCGACGAGGGCGCGCGCAGCGCGTCGCTCAGGCCGCGCTCGTGGGTCCTGTCGCGCGCGAGGGCGATGTGCGGCACGTCGGGGTAGCGCTTGAAAGCGGGCGGCGGTGCACCCCATTCGACCCCCGGCGCGCGCTGGAACACGCGGCTGCGCGACTCGGACGAGAATTCGTGATAACGGGCCACGGCGTCGACTGGTCCAGATCCGGCTTCGGAGGCGTTGGTCCAGCGGACGGCGACTTCGCTGGCGCCGTGACGCGTGCCGAGGAAGAACGCCATGCCGAGAGCGGCGAGGACGGTCAGCGCCTTGCCGACCGCGACCGGGCCGTGCCTGCCACCGCGGGTGGACTGCTGCGCTGGCTGGGACGGTGCGAGCCGCAGCCAGCGGAACACGGCCGGCAGATTGAAAACCAGGTGCACGGAGACAAGCAGCAGCGTGCAGTAGCCAAACAGGTAGTGCCAGTCGAACACCGGCAACTGCTGATTGGCCACCCAGAACACACCGAGACTTGCCGTCGTCAACAGGTAGGCGATCAACAGCAGGCTGGTTTGCACATTGAGCGCCTGACGCGACGGTGTCCGTCCGCGCCACGTCGACACGGTGACATACAGTGCATACATCGAAAGCGGCAATAGGACCCAAATGATCTTTGAAACCATGTCCTGACGCGCCTTGCTGAAATGTGGAGAATGCGACGGAGCCTAAACTCTATCCTTGTCCGCCTGGCGAGGCTACAGGCTGTCAAGATGCCGAAAGAGATTGATCGAGCCAAAATTGCGTTCGACGAGCGCGTGCTGAACTGTTCACGATTACGTGGGAATCGTTACGTGAGTTACTCGTACCGAAAAAGCGGCGCCGGGACATGCAAAGCAAAACGAAGTCCGGTAGACCGACGCTACCCGTGGGGTCCAGCCGCTCACTCGATTCGATACAGGAGCACGGCATTGTTGATGAGCCAATGTACAGAACCTACGCCGCCAACGGTCCGACCCGCTCTCTAAACTTCCGAGCAGAAGCTGTGCTAGCGTCGGCTCGATCGCGCCTGACGTGCCGCGAACAGACACAGTATCTCGTACATCATGGTTGCGGCGACAAGCGCGGTGTTGCCGCTCGGATCATACGGCGGCGACACTTCCACCACATCACCGCCGACCCAGTTCAGCCCGTCGAGCCCACGCAAAAGCGCGAGCGTTTCGCGCGTCGTCAGCCCACCAATTTCCGGCGTGCCGGTGCCGGGTGTGAAGACGGGATCGAGACCATCGACATCGAGCGAAAGATAGACGGGCGCATCGCCCACCACCCGTCGCGCTTCTTCTACAATCGCCGCCGGCCCGCGTTCCTCGAACTCTTCGATGAACACCACGCGCATGCCGTGATCCAGAGAATAACGCCAGCCTTCGTCGGTATTCTGCGCGCCGCGTATGCCGATCTGAATAGTACGCGTGGGATCGAGCAAACCCGCTTCGACCGCACGTCTGAACGGTGCGCCGTGCGTAAACTTTGAGCCTTTGAACGCGTCCCAGGTGTCGGTGTGCGCATCGATATGCACGAGCGCGAGCGGTTGCTTCGGCGCGATGGCCTGGAAGACCGGATAGGTAATCGAGTGATCGCCGCCCGCGATCAGCGCCATTTTTCCAGCACGGAACACGGGTTCGAAAAAGCGGCGGATATCGGCGTGCGCGGCTTCGAGATCGTACAGATGCTCGAAGGGCACATCGCCGATATCGGCCACGCGGCACGCTTCGAACGGATTGAAGCGCGTGACGTGATGGATGGCGCGCATCATCGTCGACATATTGCGGATTTCCCGCGGGCCAAAGCGCGCGCCCGGACGCGCGGTGACGCCGCCATCGAAGGGCACGCCCGCCAGCGCGATATCGAGCGCCGCGAGATCGCGCTCGAACGGCACGCGCATGAAAGTGGGAATGCCCGCGAAGCGCGGCAACTGCATCTGCGAAAGATCGGTGCTGGCCATGATAGGAGTTCAGTGATCAGAACGTGGGTGGCGTGTTGACCCACAGAATGCGCGCGACCGTATCGCCCGGATTTCGATAGCTGTGCGGCTCGGTGCTCGGAAAATAGAACGAATCGCCCGCCTTGAGCGAATAGCTCTGATCGCCGAGCGTGAGTTCCAGTTCGCCTTCGAGCACATAACCCAACTCTTCGCCGACGTGATGAATCTGCTCGTCGCTGCGCGCGAGCGGTTCGAGAACGTGGATATCGCCCTGAAGCAACTGGCCCGGACTCGGCACGACGAGTCGTTCGAGCAGGATGGAGCCCTCGGCACGTCTGCGTTTGTCGGCCGCCGGAGCGGCTCGCGTGCCCGGAAAGCGCACCGAGGGCCGCTCGCTCGCGCGCTGAACGGGCGAAGCCGTGAGGGCCGGCGCGGACAGCAGCGCCGCGATGTTGGTGTCGAGCGCAATGGCGAGCTTGTGCAGCGTGGCGAGCGATGGCGTCGCGTGGCCGCCTTCGACCTTCGACAGAAGACTTTCCGAGCAACCCGCCGCTCCCGCGAGCACCTTGAGCGTCATCTGCCGCACCATGCGCGCATGACGCAGACGCGTGCCGAGGCCATCGGCGGCGGAGGCCGGCGCGGCGTCGGCTTTAGGAGAAGTACGCGCTGCAGGTGAGGAAGGTCGTTTGCTGGCCACGAATGAACACCATCGAAAGGAGAAGGGCGCGCTTACGGGAGCACCGTGAACTCGACTTCGAGCGGGTTGAGCGCGTTGATCGGAATGATATCCTGCGGGCACGCCGACATGACCACGACGCAGTCCATCGCGGCCTTGATATCCACGTAATCGCCGGACTTCGACACGGGCGGCAGCCAGTCGATCGAATAGTCCGGCTTGACTGGAATGTTCATCCACAGATTGAACGGCTGGGGCACTTCTTTCGTGCGCAGACCGATAGCCTTCAGCGCAAGCCGCAAATTGTCCGCGCAGTTGTCGTGATAATGCTCGACACCGAGATTGCGATAGCGATACAGATCGCACGCGGCGATCAGCGTATCGTGCACGCCGGGCGAAGTATCTGCGACCAGTTCTGCGATCGGGCGTCGCTGGTTGGTCACGAGCGGATCGCCCGGCTGCGGAATGATCTTGTCGATGAACGCGCGCGTATGTTCGAACGACAGGAATTCGTTCAGATGTTGCGCGTTGAAGATCCACGTATCGCACACTTGAGTGCCGTGCGGATTCGCGATGCGGATGGTCTGGCCCGCCTTCACGCGCACCGCGCGGCCGCAACGCGCGGGCACCGTGTACGTCCTGCCGATTTCAGGCGTCCCGTCCGGCGAAATCGGTTCGTTCAGCGTGGCGTTCACGCCGTTTTCCTGGCCGTTGTCTTCGGCGCTTGCGAGGGTGGTTGCGGGGGCGTTCATATGGGCTCCTTTAGTCGTTGCAGAGTGTGGTGAGGCAATGGGCGAGCACGCGTGCGCCGAGCGCGAGATGTCCGGCGTCCGTTGCTTCGGCGGGGTTGTGGCTGATGCCGTCGATGCTCGGCACAAAGATCATCCCGCTCGGGCAATGCGTCGCGAGATACATCGCGTCGTGGAACGCGCCCGAGGTCAGATGCAGCGCGCGGGCATCGAGTGCGCGGCACGCTCCGTCGATGCACGACAATACAGACGCATCGAAAGCGACGGGCGCATGCGTGAACAATGCTTCGATGCGCGCGCCATGACGTTGCACGATGGCGTGCGCGTGCTCGTCGAACGCGGCCAGCACGCTCGCTTCCGGATGACGGAAGTCGATGGTGAAGCTCACCGCCGACGGGATCGTGTTGATCGAGTTCGGCTCGATGCTCCAGCGGCCGAAAGTGACGCGCGTATCGGCGCGGCCGAGTTCGTGCGCGATGGCATCGAGCTCCTGACGCAGCGCAATGGCGAGCGTCATCGCGTCGCGGCGCAGCGGCATCGGCGTGGTGCCTGCATGGGCTGCGCTGCCTTGCACGTGAAGCGCGTACCAGCGCACGCCCTGAATGCCGCTGACGACGGCAAGCGGCACATCGGCGTCTTCGAGTTGCGGGCCCTGTTCGATGTGAAGTTCGACAAAAGCATGTGCGACTTCATGCTGGGCGCGTTGGGGCAATCCGGGAAACGCGCTTCGGTGATGGTCCAGCGCCGCGCTCAAGGTCATGCCTTCGGAATCCCGCACGTCCGCATAACGCGCCATACGCGACGGCTCAACGAACGCGCTCGATCCCATCGCGCCCGGAGAGAAGCGCGTGCCTTCCTCGTTGGTCCAGATCGCGACTTCGAGCGGGCGGCGCGTGCGCACGTTCGCATCGTTCATTGCGGCGAGCACTTCGAAGCCCGCGAGCACGCCGTAACAGCCGTCGAGCTTGCCGCCGGTCGGCTGCGTGTCGATGTGGCTGCCGGTCATCACCGGCGCAAGTGCTGCATCGCCTTCGCGCCGGAAGAACAGATTCGCGCAGGCGTCGACGTGCACGCCGCATCCGAGGGCGCGCGCACGCTCGATCAGAAAGCGCCGCGCTTCGATATCGCGTTCGCCGAGCGCGGGCCGGTCCACGCCGCCGTCGTCGCGTGCACCGAAAGTGGCGAGCGTATCGATCGATTCGAGGAGACGGTCTTGGTTCACGGCGTCCGCTATTTGTCTTGCGATCACGACGTCGCTCCTTCGCCTGCAATCGCAAGGCTGCGTTCGAGCCACGGTTTGAGGAATTGCTGCAAACGCGGCGTGCGCGTATTGCCGAACAGTTGCGCGGGCGGTCCGGCTTCAACGATTTTTCCCGCCTCCATGAACACAACCTTGTCGGAGATCTTGGCGGCGAAGCTCATTTCGTGCGTGACCATCACCATCGTCATGCCATCCTGCGCGAGCGAACGGATCACGTTGAGCACTTCCTCGACGAGTTCGGGATCGAGTGCGGACGTAGGCTCATCGAGCAGGATCACTTCGGGTTCGATGGCCAGCGCCCGCGCGATGCCCACGCGCTGTTGCTGTCCGCCGCTCAGTCGCGCGGGATAGGCATCGGCCTTGTGTTCGAGGCCCACGCGCCTGAGGGCGGCCTGCGCCCTCTCGCGCGCGTCACGCCTGCTCATCTTCTTGGCGAGCACGAGCGGCGTCGCGACGTTGTCCAGCGCGCTCATGTGCGGCCAGAGGTTGAATTGCTGAAAGACCATCGCAATGGGACGGCGCACGTCGGCAATGCTGGCTTCGCTGTCACGGTCCTTCGCCGTGCGTCCTTTCGATCGATAGCCCAGCAACTGGCCTTTGATCCACACTTCGCCTTCGTCGTAGGCCTCGAGAAAGTTCATGCAGCGCAGCGCAGTGGTCTTGCCCGAACCGGACGGCCCGATCAGCGTGACAATCTCGCCGCGCATGACATCGAGGTCGATGCCTTTGAGCACGCGGTTCTCCCCGTACGACTTGCCGACGGCTTGCAGCTTGAGAATGGGAAGGTCGCTCATGATGTCTTCTTCAGAAACGAAATGCGGGAAGTGGCCGCCTGCGCGATCAGCGACACGGCTTGCGTGAGCAGCCAGTAACATGCGATCAGCAGCGCATACGGACCGATATACGTGTAGCTCGATGCGACGATATCGCTTGCCGTCATCGTCAATTCGGGCACGGTGATGATCGACGCGACCGCGCTCTCCTTAATGACGAGAATGGTCTGGTTCGCGATCAGCGGCGCGGCGAACGCGAGCGCCTGCGGCAACTCGATGGAGCGAAAGGCGTCGCGCCGGCTCACGCCGAATGCGGCTGCGGCTTCGAGCTGGCCGCGCGGAACGCACGCCCAGGCAGCGCGAAACAGTTCTGCAAAGTAAGCGCTCGAGTAGAACGCGAGCGAAAGAATCGTGGCTTGCACGGCCGACAAGGTAATGCCGATGACTGGCAGCCCGAAATAGACGATCACGAGTTGAGACAGATAAGGCGTGCCGCGCACCAGCCACACGAACGCGCCATAAGCGAGCGCGAACGGACGGCCGAGCGCGAGACGCATCGCGTTGAGCGCGAAGCCCGCGACGATGCCGATGAGCGCCGCAAGCACGCTCACTTCGAGCGTGATGCCCATTGCTTCGATGAAGCGCGGAATGAGTGCGATGAAGTTGTGCATGCCGATGCCTCACGGACGCCGAGCTACACGCAGCGAGTACACATGACCCGCGCCCGCGAGCAGCGACGTGATCGCCAGATAAAACACCGCCGCCATTGCGTACACCTCGAGTGGCCGGTACGTCGATGACGAAAGTTGCTGTCCCACGCGCATCAGATCCGTCACGGAAATGACCGACACCACCGCCGACGCCTTGACGATATCGATCATCTCGGACACCAGCGCCGGCAGCGTCGCACGCACGACCTGCGGCACTTCGATATGCCACAAGGTCTGACGCCGCGTGAGATTGAAGGTCGTTGCCGCCTCGATCTGTCCGGGCGCAATAGAGCGGAAACCTGCGCCCAGAATCTGCGATTGATACGCGCCGGTGTTGAGCGACAGCCCGATCACCGCTGCCGCGAGCCCCGGCAATTCCAGCCCGAGCGCGGACGGCACGTAATAGAACACCAGCAGTTGCGCGAGCACTGGCGTACCGCGCAGCACGCTGACGTACACGCGCGCCGTTGCGCGCATCAGGCGGCTGTCGCTGACCGACATCGTGTAGACGAATACGCCGACGAAGAAGCCGCAGCACACGGCGACCGACGACAGCACGAGCGTTGTCAGCGCGCCGTCGAGCAACTGCGGCAAGTAGCCGATGCAGCGCGTGAGCAGATCGGGACCGTTCATGGCAAGGTCAGATGGAAGGCGCGGGGAGCGTGGCCGGAACGTCCATCGTCGAGCCGAACCATTTCTCCTGAAGCTTCTTCATGGTCCCGTCGCTGTTCGCTTTCGCGATGCCATCGCTGAAAAGCTTGAGCAGGGCGGCGCTGTCGGCATCCTTGCGCGCGACCCATGCGAAGTAGCTTTTCGGACCGATTGTCTGCGGCAGCACCGCGAACACGCCCGGACGCGACTTTATCAACGGCCCGAGATTGGCGACGGATTGCGCGACCGCATCGAGCCGGCCGACGGCGAGGTCCGCATAGGCTTCGTCGAACGCGACGTATTGCTTGACCTGCTTGAGGCCTGGACCGCCCGCTTCCTTCAGCTTCTTGTCGAGCGCCATCAACGCCTGCAACTGCGCGGAGCCGGTCTGCGAGCCGACCACCTTGCCGTTAAGATCGTTGGGAGTTTTGATGGACGCATCGGCCGAGCGGGTGAGTACGCCGGTGGTCGCATCGGCAACGGGCACGGTGAAGGCAAAATGATCCGCGCGGTCCTTGTTGACGGTCACCGCTGTCACGACGACATCGAAGCGCTTTGCATCGAGACCGGGCAGCAGACCCTGAAAGGGCAGGTCGAGTTGCTTGACTTTCACATCGGGCAGAGACTTGAGGACGTAGGCCATCAGATCGGCGTCATAGCCGACGATCTTGCCGTTATCGACGTATTCGAAGGGCGCGTAACGCGCTTCGGTCGCAATCGTGATTTCCTTGTTCGATTTGATGCGGGCGAGCAGATCGTCCGCGTGCGCAAACGACGGCGCGGCGGCGTTGAGCGCGAGCGCGCCCGTCAGCGCGGTCAGCAAATGGCGAAGACGTTTGTTCATGACACTCCCCTTGCATGTGAGCTATTGTGAAGACAACCAGAATTTCATTCAAGTGACTTGAATGAAATTCATTAGGCATGAAGCGTGCCAGCGTGAGGCACCCCGACGTACGGGACTGCGTCCTTCTGACATGCACTGAAAGAGGGGAGCAGGGCTGGACGAATGCACCGCCGCGCGCGGCGATGCACCGGATTGAAGTACGAAGAGGTAATGCGAGAGTCAGCGGAGTCCGCAAAGCACGGACGCAAGACGCTGCACGAGCGACAGCGCGTAGGGCTCCTGCCGCTTGACGAGCAGTGGCGACATGGAGATCGAATACTCGATCAATAACATTTCGAGCGTGGCGCACGCACGCCGTGTACGCGAATCTACGGCAGCGTGGGCAACAGATTGACCGCTCGTCTCTCTACGGTTCACTTGACGTGACGGAGAAGAGCGCAACCTCGTACTTCCTCGGTATGGCTATGGCGAAGCTCTTCGCTGCTCCATTGTTTGCCACGCCGTGGTTGTTCCACGTCTCCATGGCATCTGGCGTTTCGATTTTTTTGTTGGCCGGTACATCTCGTTCCCGACTTATTGCGGCAGTTTCAATGTTTGTGTTCCACAACATTCAACAAAGCGCCTCCGAACTTTCCCTATGTTACGATCCTAACAACGATGTTATAAACTGAGATCAATCTATCAAAAACTGTTGTGCGTCGCACAAGACGCCGGCATACCGATCTCATGCTGGAAACTGCATCGAAGTCCATCGTCGCATGGCCCGGAAAGGCTCAGGTTCACGCCAGCGCGCGCAATCCCGGCGTGCCGTTCGATTTGTCGTGGCTCGACGGGTTGCGCGTAAATCAGTCGGCGGTGGCACGCCGCGCATCGACGCTCGGCACGCGCCGCGCGGTGAAGAAAGATGCGCAGGCCGCGTGGCTGCTCAAGGCGATTACCTGCATCGACCTCACGACACTCAGCGGCGACGATACGCACGGTCGCGTCGAACGACTGTGCGCGAAAGCGCGCCGTCCGTTGCGCGACGATCTGCTCGACGCGCTCGGCATGGCGCCCGGTTCGATCACGACAGGCGCCGTGTGTGTCTATCACCGCTACGTTAAAACAGCGGTGAAAGCGCTCGAAGGCAGCGGCATTCCTGTTGCAGCCGTGTCGACGGGCTTTCCCGCCGGACTCAATCCGCACGAGCTCAAGCTGCGCGAGATCGAGGCCTCGGTGCGAGACGGCGCCTCGGAGATCGACATCGTCGTCACGCGCGAGCATGTGCTCACGGGCAACTGGCAGGCGCTTTACGACGAGATGCGCGATTTCCGCGCGGCATGCGGCGATGCGCACGTGAAGGCGATTCTCGCGACCGGCGATATCCGCACGCTGTCGAACGTCGCGAAGGCGTCGATGATCTGCATGATGGCCGGCGCCGACTTCATCAAGACATCGACGGGCAAGGAAAGCGTCAACGCGACGCTCGATGTGTCGCTCGTGATGGTGCGCATGATTCGCGAATACCTTGCCCGCACCGGCGTCGCGATCGGCTTCAAGCCCGCGGGCGGCGTGTCCACCGCGAAATCGGTGCTCGAATATCAGATCCTCATGAAGGAAGAGCTCGGGCGCGAATGGCTCGAAGCGGACATGTTCCGCATCGGCGCATCGAGCCTGCTCGCGGATATCGAACGCCAGCTCGAACATCATGTGAGCGGACGCTATTCGGCGTTCAACCGTCATCCCGTCGCCTGATTCACGGACTTCAATACATAGCCTCATGAGCGTTGCCGAATACTTCTCCTCGATGGAATACGGACCCGCACCGGAAGACGATCGCGCCGCGCGCGCATGGCTCGATCAGCATGCCGGGCGCTTCGGTCACTTCATCAACGGCGCATGGCGCGACAGCGCCGACGCCGACCGATTCGATTCGCGCGAACCGGCCACGGGCCGCGCGCTCGCGTCTATCGCGCAAGGCACTCAGACCGACGTCGATGCCGCCGTAGAAGCCGCGCATGCCGCCCTCGAAGGCTGGCAGGCGATCGGCGGAGCGGGGCGCGCGCGGCATCTGTATGCGCTCTCGCGCATGGTGCAGCGGCATAGCCGTCTTTTCGCCGTGCTCGAATCGCTCGACAACGGCAAGCCCATTCGCGAATCGCGCGATATCGATATACCTCTTGTGGCAAGGCACTTTCTGCATCACGCGGGATGGGCGCAGTTGCAGGACAAGGAGTTTGCAGACTGGGCGCCGCTCGGGGTGATCGGGCAGATCGTGCCATGGAATTTTCCGCTCCTGATGCTCGCGTGGAAGATTGCGCCGGCGCTCGCGCTCGGCAACACGGTCGTTCTGAAACCCGCCGAATTCACGTCGCTGACGGCGCTGTTGTTCGCGGAGCTGGCGCATCGCGCGGGCTTGCCCAAAGGCGTGCTCAACGTCGTCACCGGCGATGGACGCACGGGCGCGGCGCTCGTCGAGCATGATCGTGTCGCGAAGATCGCGTTTACGGGCTCGACCGAAGTGGGCCGCCAGATTCGCGCAACGACAGCCGGTTCGGGCAAATCGCTGACGCTCGAACTCGGCGGCAAGTCGCCCTTCATCGTATTCGACGATGCCGATCTCGACAGCGCCGTCGAAGGTGTCGTCGATGCGATCTGGTTCAATCAGGGACAAGTGTGCTGCGCGGGCTCGCGCCTGCTCGTGCAGGAAGGCATCGAAGCGCGTTTCATCGAGAAGCTCAAGCGCCGCATGGACACCCTGCGTGTCGGGACTTCGCTCGACAAGGGCGTCGACATGAGCGCGGTCGTCGATGACGTGCAGCTCGAACGCATTCGCGCGCTCGTCGACAAGGGCGAGAGCGAGGGCTGCGAAATCTATCAGTCCGCGCGTGCCACGTTCCCCGAGGGGGGCGCGTTCTTTCCGCCGACGCTCGTTACCAACGTCGCGCCCGCATCGACGCTCGCGCAGGAAGAAATCTTCGGGCCGGTGCTCGTGACGATGAGCTTCCGCACGCCGGAAGAAGCCGTCGCGCTCGCGAACAACACGCGCTACGGTCTCGCCGCGAGCGTGTGGAGCGAGAACATCAGCCGCGCGCTCGATGTCGCGCCGCGCCTGCAATGCGGCGTGGTGTGGATCAATGCGACCAATCTCTTCGATGCGGCTGTCGGCTTCGGCGGCTATCGCGAGTCGGGGTTCGGTCGCGAAGGCGGACGCGAGGGCATCTACGAATACCTGAAGCCGCGCGCCTGGGCCAGACTCCCGGTGCGCGGCGAAACGAAGCCATTGCAGGCGCAACCCGATTCGCTCGTCGATGCCGGCAACGTCAGCGCGCTCGATCGCACCGCGAAGCTCTTCATCGGCGGCAAGCAGGCGCGGCCCGACAGCGGTTATTCGCGGCTCGTGCATTCGCCCGCGGGCGAGATCGTCGGCGAAGTGGGCGAGGGCAGCCGCAAGGACATTCGCAATGCAGTGGCCGCCGCGCGCGGCATGACCAAGTGGTCGTCGGCGAGCGCGCACAACCGCGCACAGGTGCTGTACTACCTCGCGGAAAATCTGAGCGCGCGCGCCGATGAGTTCGCGAAGCAGCTCGTCGCGCGCGCGGGTTCGAGCGAGCGCGATGCGAAGCGTGAAGTGGAAGCGTCCATCGCGCGCTTCTTCACCTACGCCGCGTGGGCCGACAAGTACGACGGCGCGGTGCATGCGCCGCCGCTGCATGGCGTCGCGCTCGCGATGCACGAACCGCTCGGTGTGATCGGCATCGTGTGTCCGGACGAAGCACCGCTGCTCGGTTTCGTGTCGCTCGTTGCGCCCGCGCTTGCGCTGGGCAACCGCGTGGTCGTAGTGCCGAGCGAGACGTGCCCGTTGATGGCGACGGACTTCTATCAGGTCGTCGAGACGTCGGACGTGCCGGGCGGCGCGCTGAACATCGTCACCGGCGATGCGCGTTCTCTTGCGCAAACGCTCGCGCAACACGACGATGTCGATGCGCTCTGGTGCTTCCACGGCGCGTCGCTTTCGGCGATGGCCGAGCGTGAATCGACCGGCAACCTGAAGCGCACGTTCGTCGATCAGGGCCGCGTGTTCGACTGGCACGATGCCGCAAGCGAAGGACTGCCGTTCCTTCGCCAGGCCGTGCAGGTCAAGAACATCTGGGTGCCGTACGGAGACTGAATGAAGCATTGACGGGCGCAGATCTCGAGACGAGACACGCCCACGCATGGAGGAGACGCTGTGCTGAAGAACATCGATCCGCTCTTGAACGCCGATATCCTCTACGCGCTCGCCGCGATGGGCCACGGCGACGAAGTGGTGATCTGCGACGCTCACTTTCCCGCCGACTCCGTCGCGCGGCAAACGGTGCTGGGCAAACTGCTGCGCATCGACGGCGCGAGCGCGCCGCGTGCAGTGCGCGCGGTGTTGTCGGTGCTGCCGCTCGATACGTTCGTCGACGATCCCGCGGGCCGCATGGAAATAGTTGGCGATGCAACTACCTTGCCCGCCGTGCAGCGCGAGGCGCAACGCGAAGTGGACGACGCGGAAGGCCGTGAAACGCCGTTCGCGCCGATCGAGCGCTTCGCGTTCTACGAGCGCGCGAAGCAGGCCTACTGCGTGATCGCGACGGGCGAAGCGCGCGGCTACGGCTGCTTCATCTTCAAGAAGGGCGTGCAGCTCGCACCTGATGCACCGGATGCGCCGGAAGGAGGCACGCGATGAAAAGCGTCGTCATTCTCGGCATCTATGTGACGGACCTCGCGTTTCGCGCGGAACGCATGCCGCTGCTCGGCGAAACGGTTGCGGGCTCCGCGTTCAAGATGGGACCGGGCGGCAAGGGCTCGAATCAGGCCGTGGCCGCCGCACGCGCGGGCGCGGACGTGATCTTCTGCACGCGCATCGGTGCGGATGCGTTCGGCGAGATCGCACAAGCGACCTGGGCGGCCGAAGGCATCACCTCGCGCGCAACCGTGATGAACGATGTTGCGACAGGCGCGGCGCATATTTACGTCGATGAAAACACGGGCGGCAACGCGATCATCGTCGCGGCGGGTGCGGCGGGCACGCTCGCTCCCGAAGACGTCGATGCCATCGAGGACGATATCGCGCGCGCGGGCGTCTTCGTCACGCAACTCGAACAGCCGATTCCGGCTGCGCGCCGCGGTCTGGAACTCGCGCGCAAGCATGGCGTGACGACCGTCTTCAATCCGGCGCCCGCGTTGCCGCTCGCCGACGACATCTATCCGCTGTGCGACTACATCACGCCGAACGAAACGGAAGCGACGGCGCTGACGGGCGTGCCTATCGCCAATATCGATGACGCGCGCCGCGCCGCCGACGTGTTGCTGAAGAAGGGCGCACGCGCGGTGATCGTCACGCTCGGCGAAGCAGGCGCGCTACTGCATACGTCGGATGAATCGACGCTCGTGCCGGCGTTCGATTGCGGCCGCGTCGTCGAAACGGCCGGCGCGGGCGATGGTTTCACGGGCGGCTTCGCAGCCGCGCTCGCACGAGGCGAAAGCGCGGTCGATGCGGTGCGTTTCGGCTGCGCGCTCGCGAGCATCTCCGTGACGCGCCCCGGCACCGCGCCGTCGATGCCGCGTCTCGATGAGATCAACGCGCTGCTCGAACAAGGGAGCGTCACGCAATGAAAGCGTCGAAGTGGCTCGCTGATCGCCAGTTCAACTTCCTCATCGGCGTGAACGTGCTCGTCGTCATCGTCGCTACGTGGCTGTCACACGGCCAGTTCCTCGATATCGACAATCTTCAGTCGATGGGCGGCCAGTTGCCCGAACTTGGCCTGCTCGCGCTCGGCATCATGCTGTCGATGGTGTCGGGCAACGGCGGTATCGATCTCTCAGGCGTCGGGCTTGCGAATCTCTCCGGCATGGTCGCGGCGATGGTTCTGCCGCATATGCTCTCCGCTGACGATTCGCCCGCGCTCTATACGGCGGTGTTCATCTGCATCGTCGTGGCGATGGGCGCGATCGGCGGCTTGCTGAACGGCGTCGTGATCGCGAAGCTGAAGCTCACGCCGATTCTCTGCACGCTCGGCACGCAATTGCTGTTCACCGGCATCGCCGTCGTGTTGAGCAACGGCGCATCGGTGCGCGTGGAATATGTCGATCCGCTGTCGAACATCGGCAACGGCACCTTCCTGCAAGTGCCGATTTCATTGTGGATCTTCGTCGCCGCCGTGCTGGTGCTCGGCTGGGTGCTGAAGCGCACGCCTTTCGGCCTGCGTCTCTATCTGATGGGCACGAATCCGAAAGCCGCGTTCTATGCGGGCATTCCGCGCGCGCGCATGCTGATTCTCACCTACGGCATGTGCGGCGTGCTCGCGTCGCTCGCGGGCCTCATCAGCGCGACGCATACATCGAGTGCCAAGTGGGATTACGGCAACTCGTATCTGCTGATTGCGATCCTGATCGCGGTGATGGGCGGCGTGAATCCGGCGGGCGGCTATGGACGCATCGTCTGCGTGTTTCTCGCCGCGACCGTCCTGCAGTTTCTGTCGAGCCTCTTCAACCTGCTCGGCGTATCGCAGTTTTTCGGCGATTGCGCGTGGGGCTTTCTGCTGCTCGCATCGCTCGCATTCGCGGGCGGCGAACGCGTGCGCGCGATCTTCGGTATCGGCGGGGCCGCGCCCAAAAGCAATGTTCCACCGCCGCCCGCATCGACGGGACGTTAGTGTTGCGTGTGATTCATCAAAGAGACCAATCGGTACATAACGGAGACAAGGCAATGAAGCTCAGCAGACTCGGCACCGCGCTCACGGCGATCGCACTTGCAGCGGGCGCGATTGCGGCCGCGCAGGCCGCGACGAACGAAACCATCGTGACGGTCGTGAAGGTGACCGGCATCAACTGGTTCAATCGCATGGACGAGGGCGTGAAGGAGTTCGGCAAGGCGAACCCGAACATCAACGCGTATCAGACGGGACCGGGCCGCGCCGACGCCGCGCAGCAACTGAAGATCATCGAAGATCTGATCGCGAAGAAGGTCACGGCCATTGCCGTCGTGCCCTACGATCCGCCGACGCTCGAGCCCGCGCTCAAGAAGGCGATGGACCGCGGCATCAAGGTGGTCACGCATGAAGCGGACAATGCCAAGAACACGATGGTCGATATCGAAGCCTTCGACAACACCGCATACGGCGCGGGCCTGAACGAGCGCCTGTCGAAGTGCATGGGTCAGCAGGGCAAATGGGCGGTGCTGGTCGGCTCGCTCGGCTCGCGCTCGCAAGTGCAATGGGCAGATGGCGGCATCGGCAACGCGAAGGCCAAGTATCCGAAGATGGATCTCGTCGAGCCGAAACTCGAAACCAACAATGACGGCGAACGCGCGTATCAGGTCGCGAAGGAAGTGCTGCGCAAGCACCCGGATCTGACGGGCTTTCAGGGCTCGTCGTCGCTGGATGTGATCGGCATCGGCCGCGCGGTCGAGGAAGCGGGCAAGGTCGGCAAGATCTGCGTGTACGGCACGGGCCTGCCGACGGAAGCGGCCAAGTTCCTCGAAAGCGGCGCGATCAACGGCATCGCGTTCTGGGATCCGAAGCTCGCCGGTCTCGCGATGAACAAGGTTGCGCAGATGCTCGTGGACGGCAAGGAAGTGCAAAACGGCGCGGACCTCGGCATCACCGGCTACAACAAGGTCACCGTGACGAAAGGCCCGGGCAAGGGCGTGATCGTGCGAGGCACCGGCTGGGTCGATGTCGACAAGACGAACTACAAGCAATACAACTTCTGATGTGACGTGCGCGGCGCGCTTTCTTGAAGAGCGCGCCGCATGCCCAAGACAGACATGACCACAACGACACCGCTCCTCGAAGTCGTCGATATCCACAAGCGCTTCACCGGCGTCTACGCGCTGCGCGGCGTGAGCCTCGCGTTCGAGCGCGGCCAGATCTATCACTTGCTGGGCGAGAACGGCTGCGGCAAGAGCACGCTCATCAAGATCATTTCCGGCGCGCAGCCGCCCGATGAAGGCGAGCTCGTGATCGAAGGCGTGCGCCACAGCAAGCTCTCGCCGCTCGAATCGCTTTCGGCGGGCATCGAGACGGTCTATCAGGACTTGTCGCTGCTGCCGAACATGAGCGTCGCGGAGAATGTCGCGCTGACGTCCGAACTCGCGGAACATGCGGGCCGGCTCGCCCGCACCTTCGATCGTCGTGCGCTTGCGCAAACTGCCGCGCGCGCGCTCGAAGCAGTCGGCCTGCCGGGCGACGCGAACTTCCAGAAGACGCTCATCGAGCAGTTGCCGCTCGCGACGCGTCAGCTCGTCGCTATCGCGCGCGCCATTGCGAGCGAGGCGAAATTCGTCATCATGGACGAGCCGACGACATCGCTCACACAGAAGGAAGTCGACAACCTCATCGCCGTGCTCGCACGTTTGCGCGCGGACGGCGTCGCCGTGCTGTTCGTGAGCCACAAGCTCGACGAGTGCTACGCGATCGGCGGCGAAGTGATCGTGCTGCGCGACGGCCAGAAAATGGCGCAGGGCCCGATCGAAAACTACACGAAGGCGCAGATCAGCGAGCTCATGACGGGCAAGCATCTGTCGACGGAACGCTATCGCGCGCAAGGTGAAGCAGGCGCAACGCAAGTCGTGCTCGATGTACAAGGCCTCGGCCGCAAGGGCCAGTTCGCCGATGTCTCGTTCAAGCTGCACAAGGGCGAAATTCTCGGCGTGACCGGTCTGCTCGATTCGGGCCGCAACGAACTCGCGCGTGCACTTGCGGGTGTCGCGCCCGCCGACATGGGGACGGTGACGCTCGACGGCATGCGCGTGCGCCTGCATTCGCCCGCGGATGCGAAAGCGCAGCGCATCGGCTATGTGCCAGAAGACCGCCTGAACGAAGGCCTCTTTCTCGACAAGCCGATTCGCGACAATGTCGTCACCGCGATGATCGCGAGCCTGCGCGATCGCTTCGGACAGATCGACCGCAAGCGTGCGCAAGAGCTCGCGGAGCGCACCGTGAAAGACTTGCAGATCGCGACACCCGATGTCGACAAGCCCGTGCAATCGCTTTCGGGCGGCAACCAGCAGCGTGTGCTGATCGGCCGCTGGCTCGCGATCGATCCGCGCGTGCTGATTCTGCATGGCCCGACGGTCGGCGTCGACGTCGGATCGAAGGACATCATTTATCGCATCATGCAGCGGCTGTCGAAGGAAGGCATCGGCATCATCCTGATCAGCGACGACCTGCCCGAGCTGCTGCAGAACAGCGACCGCATTCTGATGATGAAGAAGGGCCGCGTCGCAAACGAATATCGCGCGGACCGGTTGAACGAAGCCGATCTTTATCACGCGCTACTTTCAGAGGCAGCATGAGCATGAGCGAATCCATCCGCCGCACGGGAAGCGAGACGATGCCGCAGCACGTGGCCGAAGTCGCGCCGCGTGTGCGCAAGGGCAATCTGTACGCGCAGCTGATGCGCAATCCCGAGTGGTTCACGGTCGGGCTGATCGTAGTGACGTGTCTGGTCGTGGGCAGCCTCAACCCGCGCTTTTTCCAGTTCGCCACGCTGTTCGACATGCTGCATTCCGCGACGACGGTCTCGCTCTTCGCGCTCGGCACGCTGGTCGTGCTGGCGTCCGGCGGCATCGATGTGTCGTTCACGGCCATCGCCGCTTTGACGATGTACTCGATCACCAAAGCCGTGTTCGCATGGTGGCCCGAGTGCCCGTTCGCGCTGATCCTGCTTGCGGGCGCGATCGGCGGCGTCGTGCTCGGTGTGATCAACGGGATGCTCGTGCATCGACTGAAGGCGCCTTCGCTGATCGTCACCATCGGCACGCAGTATCTGTATCGCGGCTTGTTGCTGACGTTCGTCGGCACGCAGTTCTTCATGAACATTCCGCATAGCATGGACACGTTCGGGCGCTTGCCGCTCTTCTTCTATCACACGCCGGATGGCTTGCGCGCCGTATTGCCGGTCTCCGTGCTCGCGCTCGTGATCGCGGCAGTGGTCACGTGGTGGCTGCTCAATCGCACGATGATGGGCCGCGGCGTCTATGCGATGGGCGGCTCGCTCGCCATCGCCGAACGGCTCGGCTACAACCTGCGCGCAATACATCTGTTCGTGTTCGGCTATACGGGCTTGCTGGCGGGCGTGGCGGGCATTCTGCATGTGTCGACCAACCGGCTTGCGAATCCGTTCGATCTCGTCGGCACCGAACTCGACGTGATCGCGGCCGTGATTCTCGGCGGCGCGCGCATCACGGGTGGCACGGGAACGGTGGTGGGCACGCTGCTGGGTGTCGTGCTGGTGACGCTCATCAATAGCGTGCTGATTCTCGTTGGCGTGCCGAGCACCTGGCAGAAGGTGATCATCGGCGCGTTCATCCTCGTCGCGGGAACGTTGTTCGCGTTGGGGCGCCGTCAGTAAGCGCTGCAAAAAGCGGAACAAAAAAGGCTCGTTCAAATCCTGAACGAGCCTTTCTGTTTTTTACCGGAACAAATCAGGTGCGTTTATGGAGCGCCGGTCCTTCTTCGGTGATCACCGAATCGAACTCCGAAATGTGCGAGAACCGCACCGCCTTCACCTTGCCGAACTTGCTTGCATCGACGACGAGATGCCGTTCCACCGCGCTCGCCATGGCGGCCTGCTTGATGGCGACTTCATGAAAATTCCAGCACGTGACGCCACGCGCTTCATCGACGCCGCCCGCGGACATGAACGCCTTGTTGATGCCCATGCGCCGCAACGTTTCGACGCTCTCGTCGCTGGCAAATGATTCCGACGACGGCACATACACGCCGCCGAGCAGGATCATGCGCACATTCGGCTTGCGCCGCAAAATCTCCGCTACGTTGAGCGAATAGCACACGACCGTCAGATGCATCTCCGTGGGAATCTGCCGCGCGAGCGTCGTCAGGGTCGTGCCGCAATCGATGAAGATGGTCTCGTTATCGACGAGCAAACGCGCCGCATGACTCGATGCGATCGCCTTGGCCTGCGCGAAATGATCCTTTTCTTCCTCGATGGTGTAACCCGCGTTCGGGACATCGGCCGCGCTGACGATGTAGCCGCCGAGATAAGTGAACTGGCCGGGATGCGCGGCGATATCGCGGCGCACTGTCATCTCCGATACGCCGAGCAACGCGGCTGCATCGCGCAGACGCATGACGTTCTGTTTTTCGAGCGCACCGGAAAGGGCGCGCAAGCGGTCGTTCTTGGCCATCGGGATGGCGCGACGGGGCACGCTCTTGGTGGCGGCGTGTCGCGCGAGGTGTGTTAGGTTTTGGTCGTTCGATGAGAGGATTATAACAATGCAAGCCGCATTTTTAGCGGCTTGCGGCGGGCTGCGCGGGTAAATCCCGAGGCTTCACGACTTGCGCGTATAGCGCAGCCAGACGACGTCGTGTTCCAGTTTTTCGATCGATTCGAGCTTGAGATATGTGGGCTTTTGCCACTTGTCCATCGCGACTTCGAACGATGACGTATGCGCTTCGCGTCCATCGACGAGCGGGATCAGGAGCACGCTCACTTCATCGGCAAGCTGTGCATTCACGAACGCGCCCGAGACATGGCCGCCGCCTTCGACGATCAGCTTGCCGATCTTCAACTCGCGCGCGAGCGTGTCGACGACGCGCTTCAGTTCGATGTCGTCCTTGCCGCCGAACACATACGACGCGCCGATCGATTGCAGATACGCGAGGTAATCGTCCTCGACGCTTTCGGCGAGCACTTCGACGATGTGCGATTCGAGCGCCGTATCGCTCTTCCACGCGACGCGTCCCTTCGGATCGATGGAAATCGCGTACTGGCTCGCATCGCGTCTGGCGAAATGATCGGTGCGCGGAACGGGGCCTTTCGCGAGTCCGCGAGGATAGTCGCGGTCCTTGCCATGCGAGATTTCCTGCATCGTGACGCGCCCGCATACCCACGCGTCGGCCTTGAAGCGCGCGGCGGTGTCTTCGTAGATCGGCGACGGGAAATCGAGATTCCAGTTATCGGTGAGGCTGCGGCCGTCGATCGACGACATCATGTGGCAGACGATATGCATGGTGCGCTCCGGGCGGCAAAGATTCGGTGCACGAGCGACGCAAGCGCCGTGCCGCCTGCGGCAATCGCGCGTTCGCGCGATGTGCGAAAATCGGCGACATGAAAAAGAACACTTTGCTCATCGTCCCGGCCTTGCTGATCGCGCTCAGCCCGCTCGCGCACGCGAGCCTCGAATCCGGCGCGCATCAGTTCAAGGAAGACGTCAAATCGGCGGGGCGGCAGACGGGCCACGCGGCGCGGGATGCCGCTCACGCGATCGGCGACGGCGCGAAATCGGCCGGTCACGCCATCGCGGATACGTCCAGACGCGGTTATCACGCGACGAAGCAGTGGGTGACCGGCGAAGTAAGCGGCAAGAAGTAAGCGGCAAGGAGTAAGCGGCACGCACCGCGCACTCGTTCCGAGAGGCGCAGCGTGTCCGTCGTCGATGGTCACGTCGAGCGACGTGGCCTCGCTTCATACGCGCGGCGTTTGTCACGCGATCGGGAAACCCCCATCGAGCGACAAGCGCCTGTCATTCACCGCATCGCGCCCGCGAGATTTTCCGCTTCCAGCCCGACGATCAGATCGACTTCGCCGTTGGAAAGCGCTTGCGTCGCGGGCACGCCGGCTGCCTTCAACGCGGCGCCGTCGAGCCGCGACGCATCGCCTAGCGCGACACGCAAACGCGTGGCTGCGAGCGGTTCGAGCTTCACGATGTTGGCCGCGCCGCCAAGCGCCGCGCGAATCTTCTCGGCCCGCGCTTCGTGCTGCGCCGTGTCCCGCGCGGCGACGGCAGCCGGTGCAGTCGCGGCGTCCGTCGAAGCGGCTGTCACGGCGGCGGCCGGCAGGTCGGCATCGCTGCCCGCCTTCTTCAGGTATTCCTGCATGTCGGTCTTCATGTTTTCCGATAGCGGCCCGAAGATCGCCTGCACGCCATTGCCCACACGCACGACGCCGGCGGCACCGAGCGCCTTCAGCCGCGCATCGTCGACGAGCGATGGATCGTTCACCGAGATCCGCAGCCGCGTGATGCACGCATCGAGGCTCTTGATGTTCGAGCGGCCGCCGAACGCGAGCACGAGATCACGCGAGCGTCCGCCCATCTCAGCCGTGCTCATTGCGGCGCCTTCGACGGTGTCATCCTCTCGGCCCGGCGTCTTGAGGTTGAATCGCATGATCACGAAACGGAACACGCAGTAGTAGATCGCCGCGTAGATCGGCCCGAGGATGAACACGTACCACGCGTGCGTCGCCTTGTTGCCGATCAGGTTGAACATCAGAAAGTCGATCGCGCCTTGCGAGAACGTAAAGCCCATGTGCATGTTCAGCGTATTGGCGACAAACTGCGCCGATGCCGCGAGGCACGCGTGAATGAAGTACAGCACGGGCGCGACGAACAGGAACGCAAACTCGATAGGCTCGGTGATGCCCGTGAGAAAGGACGTCAGCGCCGCCGACACCATCATGCCGCCGACCGCCACTTTCTTCTCCGGCTTCGCGCAATGCCAGATGGCGATGGCGGCCGCAGGCAGGCCGAACATCTTGAACAGGAACGCGCCCGACAGAATGCCCGCGGTGGGATCGCCGGCGAAGAAGCGGTTGATGTCGCCATGAACGACCTTGCCGGTCGTCGGATCGAGGAAGCTGCCCGCTTCGAAGAAGAACGGCACGTTCCAGATGTGATGCAAGCCGAACGGAATCAGCAGACGTTCGACGAAGCCATAGACCGTCGCCGCCGTGCGCGGATCGGACACCGCCGCCCATTGCGAGAACGCCTTGATCACGCCGCCGATCGGCGGCCATACGACCGACAACACCGCGCCGAGCACGATCGAACCGATGGCCGTCACGATCGGCACGAAGCGCTTGCCCGCGAAGAAGCCGAGATAGGCCGGCAGCGCGATCTTGTAGTAGCGGTTGAACATCCATGCGGCGAGACCGCCCGCGAGAATGCCGCCGAACACGCCGGTCTGGATCGATGGAATGCCCATGATCATGTCCGGCTCGACACCTTCGACCTTCGCGATCACGCCGAGCGTCGCCGTCATCACGAGATAGCCGATGGTCGCGGCGATGCCCGATACGCCGTCGTTCTCCGTGAAGCCGAGCGCCACGCCGATGGCGAAGATGAGCGGCAGGTTGCCGAAGATGACATCGCCCGCGTTCTTCATCAACGCGAGCACGATGGCGGGCACGTAGCCGTGGAAATCGGTCGCGCCGAGGCCGAGCAGCAAACCTGCGACGGGCAGCACCGCGACCGGCAGCATCAACGACTTGCCGACTTTCTGCACCACGCCGAAAGCGTTCTTGAACATGAGAGGTCTCCGCTTATTCCGCTAATTCCGCTTATTCCGCGTAAGGCGCGAGCAGGGCGCGCACTTCGTCGGCCGTGCCGAGCGTGATGACTTTCGCCGCCAGCGCGCGCGCTTCATCCATCGTGAAACGCGCGAGCTGCGCCTTGATCGAGCCGACGGCGGGCACGCTGACCGATAGCTCGTCGATGCCCAGGCCGACGAGCACCGGCACGGCCATCGCGTCGGATGCGATGCCGCCGCACACGCCGACCCACTTGCCGTGCTTGTGCGCGCCGTCGGCCGTCATGCCGATGAGACGCAACACCGCCGGATGCAGCGCATCGGCCTGCTTCGCGAGCTTCGGATGCCCGCGATCCATTGCGAGCGTGTACTGCGTCAGATCGTTGGTGCCGATCGAAAAGAAATCGACTTCGCGCGCGAGCGGCTCGGCGATCAGCGCGGCGGACGGCACTTCGATCATCACGCCGACCTTCACGCTGCCGATGCGATCGCCGGCTTCTTCCTGAAGAATCCGCTTCGCCGCGCGCACTTCCTCGATCGCGGCGACCATCGGAAACATGATGTGCAGATTGCCGATCGATGCGGCGCGCAGAATCGCGCGCAATTGCGTACGGAACATATCGGGACGATCGAGACTCACGCGCACGCCGCGCAGCCCGAGGAACGGATTGTCTTCCTTCGGCAGCGGCATGTAGGAGAGCGGCTTGTCGCCGCCGACATCGAGCGTGCGCACGACGAGCGGACGCTCGCGGCCGAGCGCTTCGGCGACCGCGCAATATTCGGCGGCCTGTTCGTCTTCCGACGGCGCGGTGTCGCGGTTATCGAACAGGAACTCGGACCGCAGAAGCCCGACGCCTTCGGCGCCTGCCGCGACCGCATCGCGCGCTTCCTGCGCATTGCGGATGTTCGCGACCACTTCGACGCGATGACCATCGGCGGTGACGGCGCGCTTGCTCGCCGCGACTTTCTCTTCCTCGCGCTTCTTCGTCTGACGCTCGATGCGTTCGTGCGCCTTCGAGAGTTCGTCAGCGCTCGGATTGCGCCGCAGGCTGCCGTGCGAGCCATCGAGCACGACGAGCGTGCCGTCGGGCAGTTGCAGCGCATCCTCGTCGATGCCGCAGATCGCCGGAATGCCGAGCGAGCGCGCGAGGATCGCCACATGGCTCGTCGCGCCGCCTGTCGTCGTGCAGAAACCGAGCACCTTGGTGCGATCGAGCGACGCGGTGTCGGAAGGGGAGAGCTCTTCGGCGATGAGGATCGATTCGTCGCGCACATCGACATGCGCCTGCTTCACGCCCGCGAGCAGCGCCAGCACACGGCGGCCGACATCGCGGATATCGCCTGCGCGCTCGCGCAACAGCGCGTTGTCGAGCTTCTCCAGATTGTTCGCCTGCGCCTGGAATGCGGCGCGCCACGCGAAGCCCGCGCTTTTTCCCTCGCTGATCGCCCCGATAGCGGCATCGTTCAGATCGGGGTCGCCGAGCAGTTCCAGGTGCGCATCGAGAATCTGCGCCTTGCCCGGATCGGTCAGCTTCGCCTTCAGCGCCTCGATCTGCTGACGCGCTTCGTGATGCGCGGCCTCGAGCCGTGCGCGCTCGCGTTGCGGCGTTTCGCCGGCTTCGGCCACATCGATGACTTCCTGACGGAACTGCACGATCTTGCCGACCGCGAGCCCCGGCGACGCCGATACGCCGGTGAATTCGTTCGCATCGGCGGGCGCAGCGGGTTTGGTCGCGAGCGCTTCGGCGGCGGGCGCGGGGGGCGCCTCGCCGGGCTTCTCGCCCGAGCCAGACGCGAGCAGGCGCGCGAGCGCCGCGGCGGCTTCCGCCGCATCGGGGCCGGCGGCCTCGACACGCAGCGTGTCGCCGAACTTCGTCGCAAGCGACATCAGCGCGACGACGGACTTCGCGTTCGCGCTGTCGCTGCCGCGCACAACGCGGATGTCGGATTTGTATTTCTTCGCTTCTGCGGCGAAAACCGCTGCGGGCCGCGCGTGCAGTCCTTGAGGATTCGGCAGCGCGACGTCGTCGGACAGAATTGCGCCGTCCGCAGCGCCGCTCGCATCGTCGCGCGCGTCGCCCACGAACTCGATCGCCAACGCGACGTCCTTGCCTGCGGTGACGAGGCCCGTCGCGGGCACGTAGCGCGTGACGAGCTCGCCATTGGCGATGACCATCTGCGTGAGCAGGCTCACGGCTCGTGCGCCGACGACGACCGGATCGAAACGGATCAGCGGTTGGCCGGTCGTGACGGCGTCGCCTTCCTTGACGAGCGGCGTAAAGCCTTCGCCGCGCAGCATCACCGTGTCGAGGCCGATGTGTATCAGCACCTGAAGCCCGCTTTCGCCCGTCACGGTGACGGCGTGCGCCGCACGATGCAACTGCGTGACCGTACCGGCAAACGGTGCGAGCAATTCGTCGGATGTCGGATCGATGGACACACCGTCGCCGACCATTTTTTGTGCAAAAACCGGATCGGGCACGGTGTCGAGTTGCACCATCACGCCGGATAACGGCGCCATCAACTCGATTCGTGCCATCCGCTGAGGAGCTTTCATATGAACGACTCCTTGTACCTTGACGATATGAGCTGAAACCGGCCTGAAATGAATCATAGGCAACGGCTTCATGATTCGCTGACCGAATGAATGCGCGTTCGCAAAAGCACGCCGTTTGTGCAGAGTCGTCCGCATTGATTCGGGTTCTGAAACGCCGGATTCCCGTTGGGGAGCACTGGCGGAAAAAAGCGCGCTATTGTTTCGCAGCAGTTCGATGGTTTCTAGAGACGACGCTCCAATTGCGTCGATCCGTCGCAGGCTTCGCTCCGCGATCCCATTAACCTTGTTAATTAGTAAATGCAAGCGAAAGGAGCGCGCATCATGATCTACCGCAACGAAGCTGAAGCTTATTGGGAGCCGCTATTAACGATCGCCCGCGACGAGCTCGGCATTGAATCATTCGATCCGATGGGCAAACCCAACGCCGACATACGCATGTGCCGCGTCGAGGACATCGGGCGGGCGCTCGAACGCGCCTATGATTCGGGTCTCCTGGTCGGACATACGGTGACGCGCGCCGAACGGGTGAATGGGCACTGCGTTTGAAGGTCGTCGTGATCGGTTCGTTCGCTGCCGTCGAAGCCGGCCGCAGCGGAGAATCGGCAAGCATGCCGAGGTCAAAACACGACATCTGTAAATAGCCAGAACACGACATTAGGATAAAGCCGCAACAAACCAAAAATACGCTAATTTGCATTATGTAAATCATGCCGCGCTAGGAAGCATGAGCCTGCACCAGGACGTCCCAGGGTGCGGGAGATGGAAAGATATCCTGCAGAAAGCCGACAAACGCTCTCACCGCCGGATTGCTGCGCCGGCTCTCGGGCCACACGGCATGCAGATGGAATCGGTCATAGGCGAACTCGTGCAGCACAGGTACGAGTTCGCGCCTTTGGACGTATGGCGCTGCGATATACGTCGTCGAAATTCCGATTCCGGCGCCTGCGGCCAGCGTCGCGGCAATCGCGTCGCTGACGTCGATAATCAAGGCCGACGCAGGCGAGAACTCAACGAGTTTGCCTCCCACGTCGAAAAGCCACGCGGCCTCCTGCCCCGTCGACTGATATCTGAAGTTCACGCAATCGTGCTGCAAGAGATCGTTCGGATGCTGCGGCACGCCTCGCTCCCGCAGATATTCAGGCGATGCGAACGCGCAAATCCGATGCGGTGCGAGACGGCGCGCGATCAACCGCGCGTCGCCGGGATTGCCGACTCAAATGGCGACATCCACGCCCTCCTCGATCAGATCGACGTAGCGATCGCTCAGGCGCACATCGACGGTCACTTTCGGATGCCGCCGGCGAAACGCCGGCAGTGCGGGCGCGAGGATGTTCACGCCGACGGGCAACGGCGCGGTCACCTTGAGCGTTCCGGCCGGCTCCGCGCGCGCAGCGGCGACGCCTTGCTCGATACCTTCCGCCTCGCGCAATAACCGTTGCGTGCGCTCCAGAAGATCCCGCCCCTCCGGCGTCAGCGTCAGCGAGCGCGTGGTCCGACTGAACAGCTTGAGTCCGAAGTGCTGCTCCAGCCGCTGGATGCTTTTGCTGATCGCCGATGGCGAAACGGATAGCGAACGCGCGGCGGCCGTATAGCTGCCAAGGGATGCGGCGCGCGCGAATGCGATCAGCCCAGTCAATCTTTCGATAGCGATTTGTTCCATGATGGCATCATTAAAGCGAATTGCTGCCCAATTATCAATCCAGGTTTCGCGAATTAACCTTCTCCCATCGACGCCAAACCGGCGAAGTCAAAAAGGAGAAGGACATGAACGCGAATACGAAAACGCAGGACGCACAGGCGGCAGCAGTCGCTCACCACGCACTCGCAGGCAAGACGGCACTCATTTTCGGCGGCACGTCGGGCATCGGGCTCGATGCGGCTCTTCAGGCGAAACGGGCGGGCGCGGCGGTCGTCGTGGTCGGGCGATCGGCGGATACGGCGCAACGCGTCGCCGCGCAGCATGGCTTCGCCGGATGGCGCGCGGCCGACGTGACCGACGCCGACGCTCTGCAGCAGGCGGTAAGCGACATTCCGAAGGTCGATCATCTGGTTCTGCTGGCCGGCACCTTCGTCGCAGGGACGGTGCGCGAGGCCCACGTAGCGCATTTGCGGATCGCGTTCGAGGAACGCATCTGGGCGGCCGTGCACGTCATTCGCGCCCTGGGAGACCGCTTGAGCGCCGATGGCTCGATCACGTTCATCTCGGGCAGTCTCGCCGACCGTCCGAACGCCTACGGCACCGCAGTGCTCGCGGCGGCGTCGGCGGCTATGGAAGCGCTCGCGCGCGGCCTGGCCCTCGAACTGGCGCCGGTGCGCGTCAACACGCTGTCGCCCGGTCCGATCGACACGCCGATTCTGCGCAAGGCGCTCGGTGACGCGCGCGATACGGTCGTGTCGAATATGGAGAAAACCTTGCCGCTGCATCGTCTCGGCACCGCCAGCGAAGCCGGCGCGGGCGTGGTGTTCCTGATGACCAATGGCTTCATGAACGGAGCGACGCTCAACGTCGATGGCGGCGCGCGCCTCGTGTAACCGCAAAAGCCAACGGAGAAAGCCATGACCACGCTTTTCGACCCGATCCGGCTGGGCGACATCGAAGCGCCCAATCGCATCTTCATGGCACCTATGACTCGCGCGCGGGGTACGCGGTATCACTTGCCGACGACGATCATGGCGCAGTATTACGCCCAGCGCGCGAGCGCCGGACTCATAATCAGCGAAGCGATCGGTATCGCGCAGCAGGGGTTGGGATGGCCCTTCGCAACGGGCCTCTGGTCCGACGAACAGGTTGCAGGCTGGCTGCGCGTAACCGACGCCGTGCACTCGGCCGGCGGGCGCATCATCGCGCAGCTTTGGCACATGGGCCGCACCGTGCATCCCAGCTTCAATGGCGGCGCGCAGCCGTTATCGGCTTCGGGCACGACCGCGCCGGGACACGCGCATACCTATAGCGGCAAGCAGCCCCATGTCGCGGGCAGACCCATGCGCGCAGACGAAGTGCCCGCACTGCTCGACGATTTTCGCCGCGCTACGCGAAATGCCTTGCGCGCGGGATTCGATGGCGTGCAGGTGCACGCCGCCAACGGCTATCTGATCGATGAGTTCTTGCGCGACGGCACCAACTTGCGGGACGACGCCTACGGCGGCAGCATCGAAAATCGCGTCCGGCTGCTCAGGGAAGTCACGCAGGCCGTGATCGGGATAGCCGGCGCTGGCCGCACCGGAGTACGGCTCACGCCCAACGGCACGGACCAGGGCGTGCGCGACAGTGATCCGGAGCCCGTTTTTGTCGCTGCGGCTCGGACACTATCGGCGCTCGGCGTCGCGCATCTTGAACTTCGCGAGCCGCCGATGAACGGGATTTTGGCACTTCCGACCGGCCGCCCTTCGCGCCTGCCATCAGGAAGGCATTCGCAGACGTGTCCATCCTCAATTCGGACTACGGTCTCGATCGTGCGGCGGCGGCTATCTCCAGCGACGAGGCGGACGCATCGCCTTTGGCCGGCCGTTCATCGCAAATCCCGATTTGCCGCAGCGCTTTAGCGCAGGCGCTCCGCTGGCGGCCGATAAGGGCGTGTTGTGGTTCACGCAAGGGCCGGAGGGCTATCTCGACTACCCCGCTTTCGCCTGAACCGACGTTCACCGAGCCGTTCAAAGGAATGCAGCCTGATAGACCTTCGGTGTCACGCCAGTTTGTTGCTTGAACACGCGCGTAAAGTGCGACTGGTCCGCGAAGCCTGTTCGCGCGCCAACCTCCGAAAGGGATATGCCTTGACGAAGCATCGGCATCGCATTGCGTACGCGCGTCTGCTGCTGAAAGGCATGCGGACTCAGTCCCGTCTCGCGGACAAAGGCGCGCAGCAGGACAAAGGGCGTGACGTCGAACTCCGACGCGAGCGTCGACAAGGTCAACCTCGCATCCAAGTCCTGGCGCAGCCGGCGCTTTACCGTGCGCACGAGAGCCGGCTCGCTGCGCACGGCGGGCAAGCGCGCCGAGCGGCCCGCGTGCAGACCACATAACCCAATGACCGCGCAAGCCAGCGCTTCACTGCGCTTGAAGGGGTCGTCGTCCACCTCGGAACACCAGTTTATGCCGTAGAGATTGCGTGACAGTTGAGCGTCGATGATGAACGGGCTCGCGACGTCGAACCGGTCGCGCCGAGGAATGCCGAGCCGGTCACAGTAGGCGGCCAGCGCCGCGGGTTGCACATGTTCGACGCGCATTTTCCACTGGCCGTCTCCTGCCGCGGCGCCGGAATGCACGACATCGGCATCGATGACGATCACGTCGCCGGGGCGGCATATGCGACGCTGGTCCCGCACCTCGACCGCCAAAGCCCCGCCGGTGATCACCGCGAGGCAGTGCGTGTCGTGCGCGTGCGGAGGATACCGGTGGCCGACGAACCGGCCCTTGAGCATGACGGCGTCCATGACGTCTGGCGCGCGCCAGAGCTTGACCGAATGCGTCGGCGCTTTAGCTTTCATGATCGGACGAATCGCGAAGTGGCCGGAACACGTCATCATAGTCCTCGAGCCGCGGCATCGGGATACGCGGTTGCTCGTCGAGTCGATCGATAAAGTCGCGCCAGCGGGCCATCGTGGCCGACCGCTGCTCGTCGGTGCAGTACGGAACGTGCCACGCAAAGAACGGCTCGAGCACCTCGAAGCCCACATATCCCAACGTACCTTGCAGCAGATGGCGCAACATGCCGCCCGCAAGTTCGCCGTGGATACCCTGCTCACCGAACATGTGCTCCCGGCCGCCCAGCGTCACGCCGACCACCGCGCGCTTGCCGACCATGCCACCACGGCCATAAATGCGCTTTCCGCCGTACAGCGCGCCCGACAGGAAACAGCGGTCGATCCATCCCTTGATCAGCGCAGGCACCGAAAACCAGTAGAGGGGAAACACCAGCATGAGCGTATCGCTCGCGAGAAGCGCGTCGACCTCGCGCCGGACGCCGGACGCAAGCGTGTCGTGCACAAGCGCGTGGCGCTGCTCCAATGAATAGACAAGGTAGTCGACGTTTGCACGTTCGGCGAACTCGCTGGCACGAGCCACCGGGTCGAAGTCTAGTGCGTACAGGTCCGAAAAACTCACGTCGTCGCCACGCAACTCCATCAGGCGTCGGGCCTCGTGGGCCATTGCCGTGCAGAAGGAGCGCGGTTCCGGGTGGGCATGGACGACGTGAACTTTAGCCATGAGCGGTCGATGTCGAGGTGAGCGCCGGGATGAAGGTGTTCAGATGAGCGAGCTCGTTTTCGATTGCCTCTCGCGTCGACGAAGTGGCGCCCTCCAACAACAAGCGTCGCGTGGCCTGCAGCGCGCCCGGCGGTTTGGCGGCGAGGCACATGGCGTATTCGTTAGCCGCGTCGCGCACATTCGCGTCGGGTACGAGGCGCGAGACGAATCCATGCAGAAGGGCTTCGTCCGCGGCAATCGCGCGGCCGCTCAACAGCCAGTCGCGCGCCGTCAGATCGCCCACGCGGCGGGCCAGCAATGCCGTTGCGCCCGCTTCGGGAACGATGCCGAGATCGGCAAACGAAAAGCGGAACATCGCGCTCTCGCCGGCGACTACCCAGTCGGCGTGAAGTAGCATCGTGGCGCCGAATCCCACGGCCGGGCCATTGACCGCCGCCAGCAGCGGTTTCGTTTGCTCCGAAAACGCGCGGATGCAGCGTCTGACCACGCCGTCGGCGGGCTGTGGCCAGAGCGTTTTGAACGCGGCAGTGTCGTGGCCCGCGCAGAAGCTATCGGCGGTTCCGTGCAGCAGGACGCAATGCACGCGCATGTCGGACTGCGTCTGCTGCAGAGCATCGGCCAGTGCGGCGAACATCGCGGCATCGAGCGCGTTGCGCTTCTCAGGGCGGTCGATTCCGATGGACCCGATCCGTCCATCGAGTTGTGTCGTTATATTCGCTTTCATCATGCGAACAGCGAGAAACCACCGACGAGTTTGCCGATCCGGTTCTTCGAGCCGACCAGACCGATCGCCAGATATTGAAGCGATTCTTCGGGATGAGCCAGGACGGCATCGAGAAACGCGTTGTAGTCCGTGGTTGCCTGTCCTTGCACGGGAAAGCCCACGACGTCGCAATGCGCCAGCGACCGTTGACGCAATTCGCTCAATTGAAGCGATGTGGCCCTGAGCACCGGAATGCCGATAGGAATGAGTCCCGGATGTACCGCGCCATCGCGCCCGCGCAATGGCGCCCCGACGAGACGGCTGTGACGCTGGCCCAGCGTAAACGCCACGACTGCGGCTGCGTTGGACGCTTTCCCCGGCGGCAGCAATTCGTCCACGACGATGACACAACGCTCCGGCTTTTGCGTGGCTTCCGGTTCGTTGGACGTGCGAGTCTCGGTTTGCGAAAACACTGCCTCTCTCCAAAAAATAGTGATGGAGACAATGCTATGAGTTCCATTTCCAAAAGTATTGGACGATTTTGCAGCGGGTCGATGTAAGGCAATCGGACTGCACCGAAGCGCAACATCGAAACAAACGGCCTCGACAGTCGCTTGAGCCAGGCTTGCCACCTTGTCCTTCCTCGGCCTGGCAAGCGTCCTGGCCTATTCGGGCATCGGGCAATGCCCTGGTCCGCCTCGCTTGGCCGCAGTCGACCCTAACAGCCCTTGGCGTTTGCAAACATCGATGTCGACAGACCGGACCATTTCGGACATCGGTCACATTCTTTGCCTCATTCACGCATAGCGCCATTCGAAGCCTTCCGCGGTTCGCGTGACGGTTCCCGCCGACGTCTCGGCGAAATGCGCGGCGAATATCGTCGCGCCCGTATCCGCTGCATGCGCGAGCAGACGCGCTCGCGATGCACGCGCCTGCTGCTGGTCGAGACAGAACATCGAATTCCATTCCGGTCGATGCACCTGCACGGCGCTGTGCATCACGTCGCCGGAAAAGAGCGCCGTTTCGCCGCGCGAGCAGATTTCGATCGCCATGTGCCCGATGCTGTGGCCGAAGGTCGGCATGAAGCGGATGCCGTCGAGAATCTCTTCGCCCTCGTCCGGTACGACGCGCGCCTGACCCGATTCGATCACCGGCAGCACGCTGTCCTCGAACACCATACGACGCGATTCGCCTTCCGGCATGAAAAAGGAATCGCGTTCGCGCTCGCCGAAGACGTACGTCGCGTTCGGGAACACGAGCGCCCAGCGGCCATCTTGCCAATGCGTATTCCAGCCGACGTGATCGACATGCAAATGCGTGAGCAGCACGTAATCGATCTTCTCCCGCGCGAAGCCCGCTGATTCGAGCCGTTTCATCACGGGGTTATCGAGCTTGTCGAATAGCGCGCTGAATGGCCGCGACTTGCCGTTGCCGATTCCCGTATCGACGACGAGCGTCATGCCGTCGATTTCGACCAACCAGAGATGGGTCTTCAACTGCACGCGCGCATTGGCGAGGTCGAGCGTGTCGGTGGCGAAGCGCTCGCCGAGCGCTCGCCCGTCCTCGGCCGTCCACGCGGGAAACAGCCGGTCCGGTGCGAGCGCGAAGCACGTTTCATCGACGCGCGTGATGGTCGCCGCGCCGACATGATGCACTTGAGATGCGGATGTCATGGCGTCCGTTCTCCTGGTTTCAATGTGAGTTCGCAGCGCTCACCCGGCGAGTCGCCAATGCGTACAGAATCACGCTGATGAATGCCGAGGCGCCGCCGACGATCGCAAGCGACATGCCGAGGCTGGCGCCGGTCGCTCCGAGCCGCTCGTTCAGATAGCCGACCGACAGCGGACCCACGCCGCCGCTAATCGCATTCGTCATGAACACGAGCAGAGCCAGCGAACGGCCCCGCATGCGGTTCGGCACGGCAATCTGCAGCGGCACGGGCGCGAGTCCCATCGCGATACTGGCAGTCAATGCGCTGATGCCATAGAGCACGATGGCAAGCTCGCTGCTGGCGACGAGCGGCATGGCGACGGCGGCGGGCATCAGCAACGCAACGGCGCACGCGGAGAAGCCGAGCACCTTGCGCAACGCGGTGTCGTCGGTGACGCGCGTCGAAAGCAGGCCCGCGCATGCAACCCCCAGCATGCCGCCGATCATGTACGCGGGCGCGGCCATCTGTCCGACGACTTTCGGTGCGAGCTGAAAATGCCGCATCAGCAAGGTCGGAAACCACGCGGCGTGCGAATAGAACAGCGTGATCAACGCAACGTAGGCCGCGAAGTAAGGCAGGCAGAAGCGATTGCGCACGAACAGTTCGGCGAGCACGTCGCGCAGCGAAGGCATCTCGTCGTGCCTGCGCGCGCGCTGCATGTCCGCCTCGCGTCTCGCCGGTTCGCGGACCGTGAACGCCACGAGCGCCGCCAAAAGCAGACCGGGCAAGCCGACCGCAACGAACACCGCTTGCCACGGCTCAAAGCCTCGCGCGAGGAGCCATGCGTTGCCATCGCCCGTCGCCGCCGCCGAGAGCAACATGCCGCCGCCAAACAGCGCAGCGCCGCCGCCGACATACGGCCCGAGCATGAAGACACTGCTCGCGCGCGCCACGCGGCGCGGCGGAAAGATGTCACTGAAAATCGACAGCGCGGCGGGACTCAGCGCGGCCTCGGCGACAGCCGTGCCCGCACGCGCAAGGAGCAGTTCCGTGAAATTGGTCGCGAAGCCGCACGCCGCCGTCGATATCGCCCAGATGGCGATGCACGCGGCGATCAGCTTGACGCGATTTCCCCGATCGACGAGGCGCGCGACGAACACACCCGCCGTTGCGTAGCACATCGTGAACGAAAACCCTTGCAGCAAGCCGATTTGCGTATCGGAGAGCGCAAGCGACTGCTTGATCGGCTGCACGAGAATGCTGACGACCTGGCGGTCCAGATAAGAAAACGCAAAGCAGACGAAGAACAGCAGCACGATATACACGGGATGGCGCACGCTGTCGTAGGGCGTGATGCGTGCGGCGTCGGCGACGGGCCGGCTCGAAACGGGGTGATCGCTCATATGCGGTCTCCGGGGTTGATGGACCGGCTCAATCGGCGTGGGTTTCGGAAGCGAGCAGCGCGATGCAGTCGCCTGGTTCGACGCGCGCGAAAGTCCGCATGCACATCACGATGCCGTCGCCACGGAACGCGATATCGAGCGGTGCTTGCCACGGGCGATGCGGATCGAACAGGCGTCCGGCCAGTTGACCTCCGCGCACCTGATCGCCAAGCTTGAACGCCGGTTCGAAGACACCGGCAAGCGGCGAGTACACGTAATGACGCGCGCCTTCGACTCGCAGGAAGCGCGTCTTGCGGGGTGCCGCGGTATCGGCGTCCGGGATCACGCCGAGCCGCTGCAACACGCGCTGCAAGCCGCTCTCGACAATCCCGAGATTCGCGGCATCGCAGCCGGCGTGTCCGCCGAATTCGCCGCACAGAAAGAGCTTGCCGTGACGTTCGGCAGCCGCTGCCATCGTGCGGTCCTCGCCGAGCAGGTCCATGATCATCGTGTTCGGCGCGCCGAATTCGCGCACGAGGTCCATGTACAGCGCGCGCCGTTCGCGTTCGGCGGGCGGCGATGCAAGCAGTGTCGGCGCATGATCGAACGATGCGCCGCCCGCATGCAGGTCTATCGCGACGTCGGCGCGCGGCAGCAGTTCGGTTTCCACGTAGTGCGCGATCATCTCCGTCGGCTGGCCGTTGCGCGCGCCGGGGAACACGCGGTTCAGGTTGCCGCGATCGATCGGCGACGTGCGCGTGCCGTTGATGAATGCGGGGAAGTTCAGCGCGGGAATCACGATCAGGCGGCCACGTATCGTCATGGACTGCATGCGCTGCATCAGCTTCATCAGCGCGACGGGGCCTTCGTACTCGTCACCGTGATTGCCGCCCGTCAGCAGGAGGGTCGGGCCCGCGCCCGCGCCGGCATTGAGCACGGCGAGCGGAATGGGGACGTGTCCGTATGCCGAGCGGTCGTGCGAATACGGCAGACGCAACGTGCCCGTCTGAAAGCCCGTGCGTTCGAAGTCGATATCGGTAGCGATGAGAGAAGCGGATGTGGACATGGCGCGATCGGTAAAGAGCTTGGGGTGTCTTTACTATCGGCGACGAAAAAGCGTGCGGCCAATGCCGTTTTCTGCGGCGGGCGATGCCTGCGAGGCATCACCCGCCGGGCCGTCGAGCCGCTAGGCCAGCAGTTCGACGAAACGCTTCAGCGCGGGATTGGCCTCCTGCGCGACGAAACAGAATTCGAGCGGCAAAGGCACGGAGAGATCGCGCAATTCGACAAAGCGCACCCGGGCGGGCGGCCGGTCGCGATTCGCGGCATTGACGATGGCCGCGCCCATTCCCGCCGATACCAGCGAGAGAATCGCCGTTTCCGTCGATGCTTCCTGGCGGATATCGAGCGTGAGCCCCCGTTCGGCGCACGCTGCAAGCAGGCGGTCGTAATACGCGGGATAGACGCGGCGCGGAAACGCGATGAACGGCTTGCCGGCGAGTTCTCGCGCATCGACGGCGCCCGCGCTGCCTTGCTGCCACGATTCCGGCACCGCCAGCACGACGTTCTGGTCGAGCACATGCACGCTCGCGATGCCTTCGGGCAGCGCGCCGAAGCGATAGGCAAAACCGCCGTCGAGCCGCCCCGCAGCCAATGCATCGAGCTGTTCGGGCGTGTTCATCGGCGTGAGTTCGAGTGCGACATCCGGCGCGGCCTGTTCGAAGGCGCTCAGCGCGCGCGAAACGATGCCGCTCCACGCAGCGTTTTCGACGAACCCGATACGCAGATGCCCTTGCACGCCGGATGCGATGCGGCGCGCGAGCCGGTTCGCGGCATCGACGCGCCCGAGAATGCCGCGCGCTTCCGAAAGATACGCCTCGCCCGCCGGCGTCAGCTTCAGGCCGCGCGGCGTTCGCTCGAACAGCGTTGCGCCGATGGCGTCTTCGAGATCCTGAACCTGCCGGGATATCGCCGGTTGCGTCACGTGCAGGTGCTCTGATGCGGCCCGCACGCTGCGCAACTCGGCGACAGCGATGAAATAGCGAAGATGCCGAAGCTCCATGTCCTTTCCTGCGCGATCGGAGTGTCCAGTTGCCAGCACTCACTGCAATGATCTTGACATGCTTCGGTGCCGGAGCAAAGGCTTCCATCGAAGGACAAGTGGTGCGCCAATGGTCATTCCCCGCTCAACGATAGGTGCAAAGCCGGACGACATCTCTTGGAGGTTCCCGAGCGTACAGGGTCCAGTTCGTCGCGTGCTTAAGCCTTCGTCGTTGGTTGGACCGGCACTCGCGCCACCGGAATGGGCACCGGCCGCTTAAGCTGATGATGTGCCGCACACAGCATGGCATCCAAACGATGCGTGGTTTCGACCTCACGACGCCGGAGGGCGGGCATTCGTAACGTTACGGCGGCCGTCTCATCTCCGCCCAGACCGGCACGGTCAGAAAACTTGTCTGGGTGGCTGGAACTGGCCGGTTGCCGAAGATCGCGATAATAGCGAGGACGTCAGCGTCGGCAATGGCAGGGACTTCGAACCGCCACACTGTGCTGAACTTCCAGCGGACCGCGACCTCGCTCGCGGCTACTCAGGCATCGAACGGATCTTCAAAGGCAGACGATGCCGCCCCTCACCCAACGAACGGCAACTTCCGATCGCGCGCCTCCGTCAACATCGACACGGTAATCTTGCGCACCTCCAGCTTGCTTTGAGTGATATGCGCGCGCAGCAGCATGGCCGCTTCGCCGTACTTGCCGCGATCGATGAAGCGCAGCATCTTCGCGTGCTCATCGTAGGTCGCGCTCGTGCGATGCGGCTTCAGGAAATCCAGCCGCCGCACAATCCGGATGCGCTCCGTTACTTCGTTATGCACGCGCAGCATCTCGCCATTGCCGCTCGCGCGCACGAGTCCGCGATGAAAGTCCTCGTCCATGCCGAACATCAAGACCGGATCGCTCTGCTGCGCATCGGGCGACACGCACCAGACCGATTTCAGGGCATCGATCTCCGGATGCGGCGGCGCGGTGCTCGCCAGTTTGTCGAGTGACGCGGTCTCCAGCACGATGCGCAAGTCATACAATTGATCGAGCTGCGCGAAGTTGATCTCGGATACCTTCCAGCCACGCCTGAACCCGACTTCGAGATAGCCTTCACGCAGCAAGCGAAACAGCGCGTCGCGCATCGGCGTACGGGACACCCCGTAGTATTGCGCGATGTCGGTCTCCGAGAAGCGATCGCCCGGAAACAGGCGAAAGCTGAAGATGTCTCGCTTTAACCGCTGATAAACCTGCTCGGCAAGCGGATTGGCGCTCTGAATGGCGCGCACGCCGCTGCTGTCCGTAAGTTTGGGCGAGTTGATTCGCTGTCTCCGGCTAATGCCTCTTTCAGGGCGTTTCGATCAGGCTCACATGCGCCGCGACGATGGTCCATCCCGCGAACGCATTCGATGCATCGCCGATGCGCGCCCATGTCTGCATCTGACGTCCAAGCAAAGGCGTCGCGTCGCTTTTGAACTCGGTGCTCACGCAGGCGTAGTCCGCGCCGAACGTCGTCACCACCGTTCGATGCAAACGCCGCGAACGCGGCACCGGCGCGCACGTCTCACGCCAGCGGCGGATTTCATCGCCGCCATGCTGCACTTCCGCGATGCCATATCGTACCGTTTCAGGCGCGTGCCAGAACAGCACGTTCATGGTTTCGACATCGTTATCCACGAGCGCCTTTTCATAGGCGATAAACGCGCGCTCGACTTCGGCCACCGTTTCGGGACGATTCACTTCCATCAATTCTCCACCAGGTCAGCGAGCGTAGCCGTCCATCCGACGATGCCGCCCTGCGAGCGAATCATCTCGATGGTCGCGGTCTTGAACGCCGGAATGTAGCTTGCCGTCGCGTCTTCGATCAGCACGCATTCGTAGCCGCGATCGTTCGCTTCGCGAATGCTCGTCTGCACGCAGACTTCGGTCGTGACGCCCGCGAACACGAGATGCGTGATGCCGCGTCGCGCGAGTTCCTCGTCGAGACGCGTCGCATAGAACGCGCCTTTGCCGGGCTTGTCGATGACGATCTCGCCTGCGATGGGCGCGACCGCGTCGACGATGGCGTTGCCCGGTTCTCCGCGCACGAGGATGCGACCCATCGGTCCCATATCGCCGATGCGCGCCCGCGGTGCGCCGCGCAGCCGCTTTGCATCGGGACAATCGGAGAGATCGGGCGCATGAGATTCGCGCGTATGCACGACGAGCCAGCCGCGATCGCGCGCATGGTCGAGCAGATGCGCGACAGTCGGCACGATCGACGCAAGCAGCGACACATCGTTGCCGAGCGCTTCGCCGAAGCCGCCCGGCTCGACGAAATCGCGCTGCATGTCGATCACGATCAGCGCCGTATGCGCCGCATCGAATGTGAAAGGCGATGGTTGAGCGCGCGTCAGAGTAAGCATCGCATCAGCCCTCGTATCGGCGTTCGGGTCTCGGAAAACCGCATGACGTCCCGTCCTTTACGACGACTTCGTGATCCCAGGGCAAACGATATTCGCCACGCACCATGTCCTGCATGAACGTGTACGGACAATCCTGCGCACCGCCCTTCACGGCCACATAACCACGATGCCCGAACTGATAGATGTTGTTCTCCACGCCCCAGTGAATGCGTGCTTCGCGCACGAGATCCGGGCGCATCTCACACGTGATGATTTCATCCGGGCGATGACTGCCTTCGACCATCACGGTGCCGTCGAAATCGCAGAACATGCCTTCGCCCATCGAGTCGAACGTGCCGTCGCTGCCGCACAGACACACGCTCGCGGTCTGCGCGAGGTTCTGGAATGCGTTCGATTGATTCGTGATCGTCCATGCATGGCGAATAGGCGCGGTGTAGCCCGCTGTACGCAAGATGATTTCCGCGCCCTTGTAAGCGGCCTCGCGCGCCATCTCCGGAAACATGCCGTCATGACAGATGATGAGCGACAGCTTCGCCCCCTTCGGCCCGATACACACCGGCACGCCGAGATTGCCCGGCTCCCACGGCTCGACCGGCACCCAGGGATGCAGCTTGCGATAGTAGAGCTGCACCTCGCCCCGATCGTCGATGATGATCCCGCTGTTATAGGGATTGCCGCCCGGATTGCGCTCCATGATGGAGAAACATCCCCAGATGCGATGCTCGATGCACGCCGCCTTGAACGCCGCCACTTCGGGCCCGTCGAGCGAACACATGATGGCATCGTTCGTATCCATCGAGAGCCCGTGCAGCATGTATTCGGGGAATACGACGAGATCCATCGACGGGTTATTGCGGCGTGCCTTGCCGATCAGTTCGACGATGCGCCCCGTCTGCGCGGCCAGTTGTTCCGGCGTGGCGACATCGGGATTCTGCAACTGCACGAGACCCACGACGATGCCTTGCGGCGACTTGTTCAATCCACCGAGACCGCTTGAACTCATTCTTCCTTGCTCCCTTATGCGTGAACGGCGAGCGGCTCAGATGTATCGGCCGCGGCGCTTTCGACATGACCCGCCATGTGTCTTCCCAACGCGACGCGATCCGCGCCGCTCGCAGCCGTCTCGTGCACCAGCCGCCCTTCCGCCATCACCGCGATGCGATCCGCCAGTTCCAGCAGTTCATCGAGGTCTTCGCTGACGAGCAGCACGGCAGCGCCCGCATCGCGCGCAGCGAGAATGCGCGCATGAATATCCGCGACCGATGCGAAATCGAGCCCGAAAACGGGGTTCGCGACGATCAGCACATTCACCGCTTGCCCCAGCTCGCGCGCAAGCACGGCGCGCTGCACATTGCCGCCCGACAGCGTGCCGATGGCGCGTGCCGGCACCGGCGGCTTGACGTTGAATTCGGCGATGAGACGTTCGGCGCGCTCGCGCATCGCGCGGCGATCGAGACGCCAGCCGTGGCGCTTCATCGGCGCGCGGTCGAAGTCGCGCAAGGCGAAGTTATCCTCGATGCTCATGTTCGCGACGCACGCGTTGCGCAGCGGTTCTTCGGGCAACGCAAACACGCGCAGCCGCGTCATCTCCTCACGCGTCGCGCGGTACGGCGCGCCATGCATACGCATCTCTCCGCCATGCACGCGGCGCTGGCCGACGAGCGCCTCGATCAGTTCCTTCTGTCCATTGCCCGATACGCCCGCGATGCCAAGTATCTCGCCCGACTTCACGCTCAGCGAAACGTCACGCACCGCCCGATGTCCACGATCGTCGATGACGTTGAGGCTCGAAAGCGCGAGACGTACCGGCGCATTCGCATCGAGCGGCTTGCGTTCGGGCCGCGTCTCAGCGAGCTCGGGATCGTCCTTCTTCGATGCTTCACCGCCCATCATCCACGCGGCCAGCCTGTCGCGGCTCGTCTGCGCGACCGCGCTCGTGCCGACGAGCTTGCCTTTGCGCAACACGGTGACATCGTCTGCGTAAGCCATCACTTCGCGGAACTTGTGCGTGATCATCAGCACCGTGAGTTCGCCGCGCGTGGCGAGCTCGCGCATCAGGCCGAGCACTTCGTCGGCTTCCTGCGGCGTGAGTACCGATGTGGGTTCATCGAGAATCAGGAAACGCTGCTGCAAATAGAGCTGTTTCAGGATTTCGAGCTTCTGCTTTTCTCCTGCGGCGAGAGCGGAAACGGGCGCATCGAGCGGCAGGCGAAAGGGCATGGAACGCATGAAGGCATCGAGCGCGGCGCCTTCCTTCGGCCAGTCGATCTTCCATGGCAATCGTCCGCGTGCGAGCAGCAAGTTCTCTTCGACCGACAAGCCCGCCGCCAGCGTGAAATGCTGATACACCATGCCGATGCCGAGCGCTTGCGCATCGCGCGGCGAGGCGATCTTCACCTGCCGCGTATCCGCGACGATCTCGCCGTCATCGAGCACGCCATAGCCGACAAGCCCTTTGACGAGCGTGCTCTTGCCCGCGCCGTTTTCGCCGAGCAGCGCATGCACGGTGCCCGCGCGCACCTTGAGCGTCACGTCGTCGAGCGCGGTGAACGCGCCGAAGCGCTTGGTCGCGCCGAGCACTTCCACGCTCATCGCTTTGGTCGGGGCGTTCATGGTCAGCGTCCCAAGGTTGCGAGCAAGGCCTTCGAATCCGATACCGTGCCGAACACGCCGCCCTGCATCAGCACCATGTTGAGCGCAGCGTCGTGATTGCCCTGATCGGTCGCGCCGCAGCAGTCCGCGAGGATGGTGCATTCGAAGCCGCGATCGTTCGCTTCGCGCATCGTCGTGTGGACGCAGACATCGGTCGTGATGCCCGTCAACACCAGATTCACGATGCCGCGCGTACGCAATACCATTTCGAGGTCCGTCGCGCAGAACGAGCCTTTGCCGGGCTTGTCGATGACGATCTCGCCTTCGATGGGCTTCAGTTCGTCGATGATCTCCCAGCCCGGTTCGCCGCGCACGAGTATCTTGCCGCAAGGCCCGTCGTCGCCGATGCCGACGCCGTTCGTTCCCGCACGGCGGCTTCTCCATCGCTTGTTGGCGGGCAAGTCCGACAGATCGGGCCGATGCCCTTCGCGTGTATGAATGATCGTGAAGCCTTGTTCGCGCATCAGCGTGAGCACGTTCCTGATCGGTTCGATCGGCGCGCGCGTCATCGACAGGTCATAGCCCATCTTGTCGACATAACCGCCGATGCCGCAGAAATCCGTCTGCATGTCGATAATGACGAGCGCGGTGTTGTCCGGCCGCAGATTGCCGTCGTAAGGCCACGGATAGGGACGTGCTTCGATGAAGCGGCTCATGTGTTTGGCTCCGTGAGAGTGGCGTTCAGCGCGTGAGACTGAGCTCGCCGGGCGCGCCCGCGAGCGTGCGGTCGGGACGGCAATTGATCATCATGATGACGAGCGTGAGCACGTAGGGCGCGGCGTTGAAGAGGTAGTAACCGCTCGTCACGCCGATGGCCTGCAACGCAGGGCCGAGCGCCCCCGCCGCGCCGAAGATCAGCGCGGCCCACAGGCACCGCAACGGCTGCCAGCGCGCGAAGATGACGAGCGCGACGGCCATCAGACCTTGTCCGCTCGACAGGCCTTCGTTCCAGCTTCCCGGATACACCAGCGACAGATACGCGCCGCCCACGCCCGCGAAGAATCCGCCGACCGTCGTCGCGAGAATGCGCACCCGCGTGATCGGATAACCCATCGCGCGGGCGCTTTCCGCGTTCTCGCCGACGAGACGCAAAGCCATGCCCCAGCGCGTATGACGCAAGCCCCATTGCAGCGCGAATGCCAGCGCCACGCCGATGATGAAGAGCGGATTGACATGCAGCGCGTTATGCAACTGCGGCGACGATGCCCATGAGCCGAAGTCGAGCGATGACAACATCGGCGCTTGCGGTTCGATGAACGGCTTGCCGAGATAGAACGCGAGGCCGGTGCCGACGAGCATCAGCGCAATGCCGAACGCGATGTCCGACACGCGCGGCAATGAGCACACGAGGCCGTGCAGACAGCCGAGCAGCAAGCCGGCGCAGCCGGCCGCGAGCACGCCGAGCCACGGCGAGCCGGAAAGATACGCGGCGGCGTAACCGGTCATCGCACCGGATACGAGAATGCCTTCGAGGCCGAGATTGACGCGCCCGCCCTTCTCCGTCAGACATTCGCCGATGCTCACGAACAGATACGGCGTGCTCACGCGAACGGCGCCCGCGAACAGCGACAGCAGCAGCACGGCGACGGGTGAATGTGCATCAAACATGAGTGCCCTCCAGTCGAACCGGCGAATGCGCGACCGACATCGCCTGCAGCCTGATGCGCCATGCCTCGAGGCGGCCGCCCATCGCTTCCCACGCGAGCAGATTGGCGAATAGCAGGCCTTGCAGGACGAGCGTGGTGGCATCGGGCAAACCCAGGCGGCGCTGCAAGAGCGAACCGCTTGCTTCGATACCGCCGACGAGCACCGCGCACAGAATGATCGACAACGGGTTCTGACGCGCCGCGAACGCGACGAGAATCCCCGCATACCCGTAACCGGCGAGCAGCGATGCGTTCGCGCTGCCCTGCACCGCCGCGACTTCGAACATGCCCGCGAGACCGGCCGCCGCGCCGCCCATCGCGCAGGCTGCGATCGCGAGTTTGTTCACCGGCAGGCCGACGAGTTTCGCCGCATGGTTGTTGCCGCCCGCGATGCGCATCGCGAAGCCTTTGGTGCTGTGGCGCACGAACACCCACGCCGCGACGCATGCGAGCGCGCCCCAGAACAAGCCCCAATGCACATCGAGGCCGGGCAACGAACCGACGGCGAACGCATCGGGAACGGGCGGCGTCGAAGGCTTGTTGAGACTGGCGGGATCGCGCAACGGACCTTCGACGAGATGCTTGAACAGCGCAATCGCGATATACGACATCAACAGGCTGCTGATGGTCTCGTTCACGCCGCGCAGTTGGCGCATCGCGCCGACCGCGCCGATCCACACGCCGCCCGCGATCATGCCGGCGAGCGCCATCAACGGAGCGGCGATGAACCACGGCATCGCGGCGGGCACGACCGTCGCCACGACCGCCGATGCCAGTCCGCCGAGCGCCAGCGCGCCTTCGCCGCCGATCACGATCAAGCCGACCTGCGCGGGCAACGCGACGCACAACGCGGTGAGCATCAGCGGCGCGGCGCGCAGCAACGTGCTCTGCCACGCGAACGACGAGCCGAATGCGCCCTGCCCGATCAGCACGAGCGCATCGCCGGCCGGCTGGCCCTGCACGAGCAGGAACAGCGAAAACAGCAGCAGCGTGCCGATGAGCGCGCACAACGTCGGCAAAGCGGGCAACGCGCCCAGCGCCACGCGCGGTAACAGAGGATAAGAACGCATGACCGCTCCGCGAAGGTTTGAATCAGATCTGCCCGACGACGCCCGCGACGAGATAGTTCATGCTTTCGAGCTTGATATCCGTCTGCGCGTAAGCCGTGCCCGATGCAATGGCGCTGCCGCCCTTGTTGTCCTTCATCGGGCCTTTGAAGATCACGTAGTCGCCCGCCGCCATTTTCGATTTGATAGCGTCCGCATTCGACTTCGCGTCGGCGGTGACCTTCGCGCCGTAGGGCGACATCTTCACGAAGCCTTCTCTCAGGCCGCCGCGCAGGATGTTCGGCTGCGGCTTCGCGGTTTGCGCGTCCGTGACGAGTTCCTTGAAGGGCGTCGCCCAGTCCCACTCCGCGCCCGTCAGATAACCCTTCGGCGCAAGCGCAGCCTGACTCGCGTGATAACCGCAACTCATCGCGCCGCGTTTCTCCGCCGTTTCGATGACGACCTTCGGGCCATCGACGTGACAGGTCAGCACGTCGCATCCCTGATCGACGAGACTGTTGGCCGCTTCGGCTTCCTTGACCGGCATCGACCAGTCGCCGGTGAAGATGACGTGCGTGGTGATCGAAGGATCCACCGATTGCGCGCCGAGCGTGAATGCGTTGATATTGCGCAGCACTTGCGGAATCGGCTTGGCGGCGACGAAGCCGAGCTTCTTGCTCTTGCTCGCGTGTCCCGCGACGACGCCGTTGAGATACTGACATTCATCGATATAGCCGAAGTAGCTCGCGATATTCGGCGGATTGCCCTGCTTCCACAAACCGCCGCAATGCGCGAAGCGGACCTTCGGGTACTTCGCGGCCATCTTGAGCACGTGCGGATCGAAGTAACCGAACGAGGTCGCGAAGATGAGCGTCGCGCCGTCCTGTTCGATCATCGCTTCCATCGTCTTTTGCACGGCGACGGTCTCGGGCACGTTCTCTTCCTCGACCACCTTCACGCCCGGCATCTTCTTGATGATCGCCGCGGCCTGCGCCTGCGCCTGGTTATAGCCGTAATCGCCCTTCGCGCCGACATAGATCACGCCGACGGTGAGATTGCTTGCGCCGAAGGCGAGGTCGAACGGCAGCGCGCTGCCGAGCGCGAGTGCGCCCGCGCCTTTGATGAACTGGCGGCGATTGGTCATGACGTAGCTTCCTGTTTGAGTTGATCGCTGGATGATGAGACGAGGCTGTGCCGGTACGCGCGCCAGCCGCCGAACGACGTGATGTCGCGTGCGCCGCTTTCAGGCGCGACGGCGGCGGGTTCGCAGATGAACCCTTTGACGATGCGGCCATCGGCGGTCGTGACCGTGCCGATGCCGAGCGGCGCGGGAATCGCCGCGACGAATGCGCCGAAGGTCCGCACGGGCATGTCCCATAACTCGATGGCGATCGAGGTGCCATCGTTTCGGGTACGCACAAGTCCGGGCTTCGGCGGCTGGGTATCGGCCAATGCGTAGAGCCGGTAATGCGGCGACGTCACCGTTTCCTCGATGAACCGCGCGCCCGCCTGCTTCATCTGCCATTCGAGCGGCATGTTGCGCAGATGTGCGCCGACGACGGCCAGCGTGACGCTCGGCTCCTGAAGCGGCAGCGGATCGATGTCTGCATCGATAAGCGCCTGAAACTTTGCACCGAGCACCGCGAGCCGCTGATCCGCGCCCGACGGGCCGATCAGCGTGATGCCCGCGGGCAGACCATCGGCGCGCGGCAGACCCGGCACGGCAAGCGCGCACAGATCGAGCAGATTGACGAAATTCGTGTAGATGCCGAGACGGCTGTTCACTTCGACCGGTTTCGCCTGCACCTCCGCGATGGTCGGATGCGTCGGCGTCGTGGGCACGATCAGGATGTCGATGTCGTCGAACAGCGCTTCCGCCTCGCGCTTGAGCAGCATGAGCTCGTATTGCGCGTCGTAGGCATCGGCGGCGGAAAAGGCATCCGCTTTGCCGATCACCTTCGCTACGGTCGGATCGATGTCGTCGTGATTTGTGACGAAGAACCCGCCCAGCGCCGCGCGGCGTTCCGCGACCCAGGGGCCGTCGTAGAGCAACGCCGCCGTGCGTTGCATGGGCGCGAAGGGAAACGTCGCGGGCGCGAGGTTCAGGCGATCGAGCGTCGCCGCGAACGCGTCGGCCGCCTGCGTATCGCCGAAAAATTCGAGCGTGTCCGGAATCGCGAGACGCGGCGCATCCGGCAGCAAACCGAGCGATGCGACACGGCGCGAATAACCGTCGAGCGGATCGAAAGCGGCCATCTGTTGTAGGACGAGCCAGGCATCGGCGACGTCGTGCGCGAAGATCGACAGCGTATCGAGGCTCCTGCATGCGGGCACGACGCCGCGCTTGCTGACCAGTCCCAACGACGGTTTCAATCCGACGATGCCGTTGAAGCCCGCCGGCACGCGGCCCGAACCGGCGGTATCGGTGCCGAGGGAAAACGCGACGATGCCCTGCGCCACCGACACCGCCGAACCGGAACTCGATCCGCCCGACACATATTCCGGATGGCTAACCTGTCGCACGGCGCCGTGCGGCGAACGGGTGCCGACGAGCCCGGTCGCGAACTGATCGAGATTCGTCTTGCCGATAAGTATCGCGCCCGCATCGATGAGACGCTGCACCGCGAACGCCGTTTCGGCGGGCGTGTAGGCGAAGGCGGGGCATGCGGCGGTCGTCGGCAAGCCCGCGATATCGATGTTGTCCTTTACCGCGAACGGCACGCCGAAGAGAGGCTTGCTCTTGAAGATCGCAGGCCCGGCTTCAGCGAGTTCGCGTGCAAGCGACGCCGCTGTCGCTTGCAGATCCGACGTGGGAACGACGAGCGTCCATGCTTCCGGCCGCGCGCTGGCGTCGATGCGCGCCAGCGTCGCGGCGACGATTCGCTGCGGATCGGTGTCGCCGCGCGCGTAGGCATCGAGAAGTGCGCGGATGGTGAGCGGCGCGTTGTCGTCGGTGACAGCAGTCGCTTTCATGAGTTCAATCTTGAATACAAGTTGAACGCATTAATGCACTGTCCGTGCCAGTGATAACTTCGGGTTTTGAAACAAGCACTTGGCGTTAGTGTCGCCGACCCGTGCCGCTCTGCCGTGATCCATTCGGGTTCAGCGGCAACCCACTCGTGGTGCGATGAATCCCGCTGACGGTGCACTCGGCCGTCGCGTCAGAAGACATCCGCGATCGTCAGGACGACGGCGCGATGTCGGGGCGGCTCGAGCAACCGCCCCCACCCTCCCGACTTTTCCTACTTCTTCCCATCCACCACCGCGACGACTTCCTCGCGCGTGTATTCCTTGTTCGCCAACGCACCCGCAGGCGTCCTGGCGAGCACCGCGTCGAGCTCTTCCGGCTTCACTTCCAAGACTGGCATACGAATGTCGTGCGGCACCTTCTTGCCGGCAAGAATCTGCTGCGTCACCCAGAATGCGAACGAGGACGCGCCCGGCGGGATCGTCACCGACATCGTCTCGTAACCGCTCTTCTTCTGATCGGCCCACCAGGCGAGCTCTTCCTGCCGGTTGCCGAGAATGATGATCGGCGTCGGCCGGCCCGCGGCCTTGAGCGCCTGCGCAGCGCCGAAGCCGTCGCCGCCTTGCGTGACCACGCCGTCGATCTTCGGCAAGGTCGGCAGGATGCCCGCGACCTGCTTTTGCGCGACCGTCTGCGTCCAGTCTCCATGCACCGAACCGACGATCTTCATCCCCGGATATTTCTTGAGCTCATCGACGATGCCCTGATGAATCTCATCGTCCACGGAGACGCCGGCGAGTCCGCGAATTTCCAGCAGATTGCCTTTACCGTTCAGCCGCTTCGCCAGGTAATCGACCTGCATCCGGCCCATGCCCTGAAAATCCACCGCAATGCGATACGCGCACGGCTCGGTCGCGATGCCATCGAACGATACGACCGTCACGCCCGCGCCGCACGCCTGCTTGATGACGCCGTTGAGCGCCGTGGGCGAAACGGCATCGACGGCGATGGCCTTGAAGCCTTGCAGGATGAGGTTTTGAATCTGCTGGACCTGCTCGGTCGCCTGGCTCTCCGCCGTCGTGAAGCTGGGCGCCGCCGCGACGACCTTCTGCTTGACGGCCGGATCGGCAACGTTGGCCCAGCTCTTGAGCATCTGCTGGCGCCAGCTATTGCCCGCGTAGTTGTTCGACAGCGCGATCTTCATCGACGCCGTGTCGCCCGTTGCGACCTGCGCCGACGCGCCCGCCGACGCGGTAGCCATGCACAGCGCCACGGCAAGTATTCTTGTCTTCATGCTCGTCTCCGGTTATTGATGTTTTCATCGCCCCGCGCCGCGCACGCCGACATGAAGCGAATAGATCGATGACGTCGCCGCGATGAACAGGCGATTGCGATTGATTCCGCCGAACGTCAGATTCGCGACGACCTCGGGTATCAGAATCTTGCCGAGCAGCGCGCCGTCGGGCGCGTAGCAGTGCACGCCGTCTTCCGCGCTCGTCCAGACATTGCCGTGCTCGTCGATCCGCATGCCGTCCGGCACGCCGCTTTGCATCTCGATGAACACTCGGCCGTTACGCAATACGCCTTCGCCCGATACATCGAACACGCGGATGTGGCGCGGCGCGTGGTCGTCATGGGAAGCGGCGGAATCCGCGATATAGAGCCGCGATTCGTCCGGCGAAAAGGCCAGGCCGTTGGGCTTCACGAAGTCGTCGCAGACGAGTTGCACGCGCGCGCCGTCGGGCGATACGCGATACACGTTGCATCGGCCGATCTCGCTCTCGGCGCGATAGCCTTCGTAGTCGCTCAGAATGCCGTAATCGGGGTCCGTGAACCAGATGTCGCCCTTCGAATCGACGACGACATCGTTCGGCGAGTTCAGCCGCTTGCCTTCGAAGTGCGAGGCAAGCACCGTCACACTGCCGTCGTGCTCGGTGCGCGTCACGCGCCGCGCGCCGTGCTCGCAGCTCACGAGCCGCCCTTCGCGGTCGCGCGTGTTGCCGTTGCTGTAGTTCGATGGCGCGCGAAATACGCCGACGCCCATCCCCGGCGCCCAGCGCAACATGCGGTTATTCGGTATGTCGCTCCAGACGAGCAGGTCCGTCGCCGGAAAATAGACCGGCCCTTCGGCCCAGAGGCATTCGTCCGTCAGGCGGGAAAGGAACGCGTTCGGCTGAAGCAGCAGCCTGAAACGCGGATCATGCACTTCGAAATCGCTGGGTTTCATGTCGCCTCGTCCTTGTGTCGTCCTCGTGTCGTCCTTGTGGATTGCCATGTCAGCGCGCCGGCTTTCCGCCAGCCGCGACCGTCACCGCGATGATGAGCACGCCGTAGACGATCGAGCGCACGCCCGCATCGGCGCCGACCGCGTTGAGCGCGGCGTTCGTGAGAAACAGGAACATCGAGGCGCCCCACACGCCGACGATCGTCGCCTTGCCGCCCGTGACCAGCGTGCCGCCGATCACGACCACGGCAATCGAGATCAGCATGTACTCGACGCCCATATCGAGCGACGCGCCGCCCGATGTCGCCGCGAGCAGAAGCGCCGTGAGCGCCGCGATCATCGACGAAAGCACGTAGGCGAGGCACCGCGTGCGATGCACATTCACGCCCGCAAGCCACGCCGCGCGCGGATTCTGTCCGATGGCCGAAAGCCTGCGCCCATACACGGCGCGATGAAGCAGCACGGCAAGCGCGACCGACAAGGCGAGCGCGACGAGCGCGATATACGGCACATACAAGAGCCGGCTCGTGGCGAACGCGCCGAGCGCGGGCGGCGGCGGCGGAAGCTGACGCCCCTGCGTGATGGCGATCGACTGAATGATGAAGCTCGACGATAGCGTCGCGATGATGGGCGGAATGCGCAGCAGCCGGATCAGCGTGTAGTTCGCGAGCCCGACCGCCACGCCCACGCCGAGCGCCGCCGCCACGCCGAGCGCGATCTGGCCGTTGAGCCCGCCCATCGCGTGCATGCCGACGACGCCCGCGAGCGCGATCGTCGATGGCACCGATAGGTCGATGTTGCCGACACCCGAGGTGATGACGAGCATTTGCCCGAGACCGACCAGCACCATGAACACGCCGTAGGTGAGGGCCGTCTGCGCGACATTGCTCGCGATGCCGAAGCCGAAGATGCCGACGATGCCGAACCACACGAGCACGGTGCCGACGAAGGACCACGCCCACGGCGCCTGAATGCCCTTGAGCCGCGCCCACGCGGTGTCGTTGTTGGCGAGCGCTTCGCCCGATGTCTGCGATTTCATTGCCGCTCCCCGCGTTGCAGCAGCACGCGCAACGACAGCACGACGATCAGGATCGCGCCCTGCATACCGACTTGCCAATCCGCCGAAATGTTGAGAAAGGCGAGGAACGACGCCGCGAGCGTGAGCGTGATCGCACCGAGCACCGCGCCGATGACCGATACGCGCCCGCCGACGAATTCGCCGCCGCCGAGTATGACCGCCGCAATCGAAAGCAGCGTGTAGCGCAGGGCGAGATTCGCGTCGGCGGACGTCGTGAGCCCGAGCAGCGAAAGGCCGGACAGCACGCCGAACACGCCCGCGATGCCATAGAGCGTCGCCTTGCTGCGCACGAGCGACCAGCCGAAGCGCCGCATCGCGCGCGGATTGCCGCCCGCGCCGCGGATGCGCACGCCAGCCGACGTGCGCATCAGCAGAATGTGTCCGACGATGGCGATCAGCACCGACCACACGATCGGCGCGGCGATGACCGGCGTCTGATAGCTCATCGCCGTGCCGAGCCAGCCGGGGCTCGTGCCGCCCGGCGAAGGCAGCAGCACGATCGCAAGCCCGCTCCACACGAAGGACAGCCCGAGCGTCACGACGATCGACGGAATCTGGCGCAGTTCGATCAGCGCGCCGACGGCGGCATACGCGAGCACACAGGCGGCGAGCGCGAGCGCGCCGAGCCACGGCTGCTTGACGAGCAGCGTCGCGCCGATGCACGCGACGAGACTCACGAACGGACCGATGGACAAGTCGAGATCGTTGACGGTGATGATCGCGAGCTGCGCGAGTGTGGCCAGCACGATCGGCACCGCGAGATTGAGCAGCAGGCTCGATCCGAAATAGCTCATCACCGTGGGTTGCATGACGAGAATCGGCACCAGCACCGCGACGAGCGAGATGGCGGGAAGCAGCGCGCGCAGACGCGCTTGCGTGTCCCGGAACGTGATGCGCGCGGATGTCATGCGGCCTGCTCCTCGAAACTTGCGGCGAGCAGCGCTTCTTCCGTGCATTCGTCGGCATGCAGCACGCGCGTCACCGCCGACGAGCGAAAAACATACGTGCGGTCGCAATGCGACAGCTCTTCGTTTTCCGTCGTGTACCAGATGAAGGTGCGGCCTTTCGCGGCTTCGTCGTGAACGAGCCGGTAGATGTCGCGTTTGGTGCCGACATCGACGCCGCGCGTCGGATCGTCCATGAGGATGAGCTGCGCGTCCGACGAAAGCGCGCGCGCGAACAGCACCTTCTGCTGGTTGCCGCCCGAAAGCGACAGGATGCCCGCGCTCATCGGCGCGCCGCGTATGCCGATCTTCGCGCGCCACGCTTCCACGAGCGCGCGCGCCGCCGCGAGATCGACGAGACCGTGCTTGCGTTTCGCGCCGCCGACGAGCCACCGCAAATCGAGATTCTGCGCGATGGACCACACCGGGAACACGCCGTCGCGCCCGCGATCGCCCGCCACGAACGCGGCTTTCATGCGCCCCGCGCCGTGGCCCGTCGCTGCCTCGTAGATGGCAAGCAGCGCTTCAGTCTGACCTTGCCCGGCGAGTCCCGCGAATCCGACGATCTCCCCGCGCGACGCCTCGATCGACGTATGTTTCCTCGCGCCGACGTGCCAGCGAAAAGGCTTTTCGTCGCGCTGTTCGTTGCGCATGCGCGCGGCGGCCGGCGTCTTCTCCGCTTCGAGATGCTGGCCCATCGCCTGAATGATCGACGCCCGGTTCGCCTCGCTGCCCGGCAGCACGCCGACGATGCCGCCGTCGCGCATCACCATGACGCGATCCGCGACGCGCTCGATTTCGCCGAGCATGTGCGTGATGAGCAGGCATGTGATGCCGCGCTGCGCCGCGCGCCGCACGAAGGCGAGCAGTTGATCGGCGGTATGGGCATCGAGGGAGGACGTCGGCTCGTCGAGGATCACGAGACGTACGGGCGCGTCCGTCACCGTGAACCCGCGCGCGATCTCGACCATCTGCTGTTGCGTGAGCGTCAGATCGGAGACGAGTTCGTTGCCCTTGAGCCCGTTACCCGGAAAAATTTCTTCGAGCTTCTCGCGCATGAGCGCCGTGGCCCTGCGCCGCCAGCCGCGTCCGCGCAAGCGCGGATGCACGATCGTCATGTTCTCCGCGACCGTCAGGTTTGCGCACAGTGAAAGCTCCTGAAATACGCAGCGCACGCCGGCTTCGCGCGCGGCGTTGGCGTCGTAGTGCGGTGCGTTCTGGCCGTCCACTTCGATGCGGCCCTGCGTCGGCGCATACACGCCCGCGAGCACGGCCATGAGCGTGGATTTGCCCGCGCCGTTGTGTCCCGCGATACCCACGCATTCGCCGCGCATGAATGCGAAGTCGATGTCCGCGAGCGCGCGCACCCGCCCGAAGGTCTTGCCGACGCCTTCGAAGCGAATCAGCGCGCGCTGTTCCTCTGTGCCGGGTGTTGCGCTCATTCACATGCCTCCATGCGTGGCGACGTCACATGCTTACTTCTTGTCGAGCAAGGCCACGGTCTGCGGCAGCGTGTACGTCACATCGGCGATGCCGCCCGGTGGCGTCGCGGCGAGCTTCGCCGGCAACGCCTGTTGCGAGATGGCGAGCAGCGGCACGTTGATCGTCACTTCCTTCGGGATTTTCTTGCCCGCGAGCACCTGCTGCGCGACCCAGAACGCAAACGACACCGCGCCCGGCGGATTCGACAGCGAGCGCGACTCATAACCGGTCTTCGCCTGCTCGCTCCACCATTGCAGTTCGGGATAGGTGCTGCCGATGATCATCGGCGGCGCGGGACGATTCGCGGCCTTGAACGCCTGCGCGATGCCAAACGACATCTCGCCTTCGGTGGCGACGCCATCGACTTGCGGCAGTGTCGGAAGAATGCCGGCCACCGCCTTCTGCGCGACCGATTGCGTCCAGTCGCCGTTCACGGAGCCGACGAGCTTGAGCCCCGGATGCTTCTTGAGCCCTTCCAGCACGCCCTCGTGCATGAGGTTGTCGACGGAAATGCCTGCCACGCCGCGCACTTCCAGTATGTTGCCCTTGCCGTCGAGCTTCGTCGCCAGATAGTCGACGCCCTGCTCCGCCCAGCCCTTGAAGTCGAAATTGACGCGATACGCGCACGGCTCGTCGACGACGCCATCGAACGACACGACGACCACGCCCGCGGCGCAGGCTTTCTTGATCGTACCGTTGAGCGCGGTCGGCGATACCGCGTCGATGACGATCGCGTTATAGCCTTGCAAGATCAGGTTCTGAACCTGCTGCGCCTGTTCCGTCACCTGATTTTCGGCGGTCGTGAACGCGGGCGCGGCCGCGATCTTCTTGTCGGCCACCGCCTGCTGGGCGACGGCGCTCCAGCTCTTGAGCATCGACTGCCGCCACGCGTTACCCGCGAAGCTGTTCGATAACGCGATCTTCTTCTGCGCGGTGTCGCCGGTCGCGACCTGCGCGTGCGCGCCGCCTGCGAGCGCGCAAGCGGCGAGCGCCAGCGCGGCTCTCACCTGCACTCCTTTACGGAACATCGAGTCGTCTCCTTTCATTTTTCTTGTCGAGAGGCGCTGAGCGACTTTATCTACAGCACGCCCCTTCCGGGCGCATCGACGGAGTGCCGATGCGACGCTTCCAGTCTGTCTGCTTGATTCGTCCTGCGGTCAGGCCAATCGTAGTGGTCAGGCCACTCGATCGCGGAGCCAGTATAGCGACTGTTGGGTGGCTCGTGCAATCGCAGACGTTACCGGTAACAGCGTTGGAGAAAACGTCGGGCCTTAATCGACGAGCGCCAGGCGCGCGGCGTCACGCGGCGCGTCACGTTTCACACGATCCGACTCGTTCGACGGTAATTGGTTGCCGTGCGGACGACGCTTGCGAGTGCGGGATTACCCTCATCGCGCGAGCATCCGTGAATGCGCTGGCGGAGGCAAACATCGGCGTATTCCGAAGCGATTTATCATTGAGGACGTTTGCACGCACAACGTCAGCGGCTCGGATTCAGGCGGAGGATCGCTGATCGCCGCATTCCGATAGTCGTCAAACCGCAGCGGAGAAACAAGTAATGGAGAACGGCGAATCGCCACGGCGTGTGGCTTACAAGAATGAAACCCAGGCCGGCGGCCCGGGCTGGCTCGGCCGGTCGCTGGCCGTCGTTCTGAGCGTGATCGTGCTCGTCGCGGCCGCGATGCTGTCGCTGATCCTGCTCGCCATCCTCTTCGGGGTCGGCACGATCGTCGTCGGCTATCTCTGGTGGAAGACGCGCGCGCTGCGCCGGGCGCCGCGCGCGTTCGGCGATGACGGCAGAACCGTCGACATGGAGATCTTTCACGAGAACGCTTCTGACGACGATCCCGCGCGACGCTGACGATCGTTACTGATCCTCCGTGCGCGGAAAAGGCTCTCGATCGGCCACGGCGTGCTAGCGCGCGCCACCCGACGCGCCCGCATCAACGCGGCCTGTGCAGACGATAACCGGCGCGCGCAGCATCGCCGATTTGCGCGGGCAACTGCTCCTCCCATTGCAGATACTTCGTGATCGCCGCGACGTTGCCCTCGTGACGATCGTGCGCCCAGAACAGATAGTCGATCCGCGCTTCGTCGGCGGGATGCTGCGGCGTGGCATCCACCGGCAAGTCGGCCGCGCGCCACGCCGCGACGCCGCCGCGCACGCATTCGATCTGCGCGTCCGGCACGCGTTCGCGCAGATCGATCGCGACGAGCGAAGCGAGCGTGTCGTCGTCGCCGAACACGACGGCGGCCTGTTTCTCGCGCAACGTGTCGATGACCGCATCGAGACGCGCGCGGTTGACCCACTCCGCGCCCGCCGGATGACCCTTCCGGTACGCCGCGCTCGATCCCGCGACGAAGCCCGCCGCGCCCTCCCGCAATCGTTGCGCGGCCACCGGCGGCGCGATCCATGCCTGCGCGCGTGGCGGCGCATCGAAGTCCGCGGCGCGTCGATTGCGCACGAGCGTCACGCATATCGTGCTGCCGCAATGCGCGCGCCGCATGTTGCCGCCGTGGACGAACGTGTATGCGATCATCACGATGGGCACGGCGCTGTCTTCGCTCCTCGGCATCCACGATCTGATCGATACCGCGCAGATCGCGAGCAGCACGGTCGCGCGTTCCAGCTTCACGGTGCTCACGTATGTCGCCACGCTCGTCGTGTTCTTCGCGTATTGCTATCCGGTTTCGCGCTTCACGCGCTGGCTCGAACGCCGCGTGAACGTCCAGTAAACCCGTCACATCGAATCTGCCGGAATGACCTCTTATCCGCTGCGCACGTATGAAGACGTGCGCGAAACGCTCCTTTCCAAAGGGGAGCTCGCCCTGCTCGACGTGCGCGAGGAAGATCCGCACGCGCAGTGTCATCCGCTGTTCGCAGCGAATTTTCCGCTTGCCCGCATCGAACTCGATGCCTGCACGCGCCTGCCGCGCCGCGACGTGCCGATCGTGCTGTTCGACGACGGCGAAGGACTCGCGGCACGCGCCTTCGAGCGGTTCGCCGCACTCGGCTTCAGGCAGGTCGCGCTGCTCGCGGGCGGCCTCGACGGCTGGATTCGCGCAGGCGGCGAAGTGTTCCGCGACGTCAACGTGCCGAGCAAGGCGTTCGGCGAGTTCGTGGAAGCGCGGCGCCACACGCCATCGCTTTCGGCCGAAGCGCTCGACGCCTTGCAAAAGAGCGGCGCGGACGTGGTCGTGCTCGACGCGCGCCGCTTCGGCGAATACCGCACGATGAACATTCCCGGCAGCGTCAGCGTGCCCGGCGCGGAACTGGTGCTGCGCGCACGTGCGCTCGCGCCGGATCCGGCGACGCGCATCGTCGTGAACTGCGCGGGCAGGACGCGCAGCATCATCGGCGCGCAATCGCTCGTCAACGCCAAGCTGCCGAACCCCGTCGCAGCCCTGCGCAACGGCACGATCGGCTGGACGCTCGCGGGAAAGACCCTCGAACACGGCAGCGAACGGCGCTTCGATATCGATGCAGGACGCGATCCGCATACGCTCGATGCATCGCGCCGGTCGGCGCACGCGCTCGCCACGCGCGCCGGCGTGCGCCGCACCTCGCTAGACGAAGCGGCGCGCTGGGCGAGCGAAGCATCGCGCACGACGTATCGCTTCGACGTGCGCACGCCGGATGATTACGAAGCCGGCCATGCGCCCGGCTTTCGGGACGCGCCCGGCGGCCAGCTCGTGCAGGAAACGGAGATGTATGCGCCGGTGCACGGCGCGCGCGTCGTGCTCTTCGACGACGACGGCGTGCGCGCGAACATGACCGCGTCATGGCTCGCGCAGATGAACATCGAAACTTATGTCGTCGATGGCGCGAATCGCGGCGACCTGACGGAAACCGGCCCGTATCGTCCCGAGCGGCCGCAGCCCGCGCCTTTACCGACGATTTCGCCGCAGGCCCTTGCCGCGCTTCTCGACGATCCGTCGCACGGCGTGGTGCTGCTCGACGTCGCGCCAAGCGCGAAGTTCGTGAAAGCGCATATTCCCGCGGCGCACTGGATCTTGCGTTCGCACCTCGCGCCCGGCTACGACGATTTGCGCAATCTGCCCGACGCGCGGCGCTACGTGCTGACCTGCGGCTCGGGCGCGTTGGCGGCGTTCGCCGCCGCGGATGTCGCCGCACTGACCGGCAAGTCTGTGTCCGTGCTCGATGGCGGCAATGCGGCGTGGACACGCGCGGCACTGCCGACCGAGGGCGGAGCGTCGCAGCTCGCATCGCCGCCCATCGATCGTTATCGCCGTCCCTATGAGGGCGTCGGCAATGCGCGCGAAGCCATGCAGGCGTATCTCGATTGGGAGTATGGCCTCGTCGCGCAACTGGACCGCGACGGCACGCACGGCTTTTTCGTGATCTGAGAAAAGCGCGCGACTTTCCCAGGCAGTTGCGCACCGCATCGCGGGCGGCGCTCCTCAGGCCGCCCGATAACGCGCACCGGGATGAGTGTCCCGCAGATGGGGCCCGCCGCCCGCGAACAGCTTCTCCCGCAAGGTGCCGTCCGCATAGGCCGCGCGGTAACGGCCGCGGCTCTGCAACTCCGGCACGACCAGATCGACGAACGCATGCAGGCTCTCCGGCATGACCGTGCGCCGCAGATTGAAGCCATCGACGCCCGTTTCATCGGCCCACGCGACGAGCTGATCCGCCACTTCTCGCGGATCGCCAACAATGAACGGGCCGCGGCCGCCGATCTGATCGAAGCGCGTCATGTCGCGCGGCGTGATCGGCCGCCCGGCACGCTTCGTCAGGTTTTCGACGGTCGATTGCAGCGCGTTGCTCTTGACAAAGCGGATCGGCTCGTCGAGATCCATCGCCGCGAAGTCGATGCCGGTCCATCCCGACACGAGTGCCAGTTGACCGGGCGTATCGACATATTCCGCGTATTCGGCGTGTAGCTCGCGCGCTTCCCTGGATGTACGGGCCACCACGACCGTCGCGCCGAGATAAAGGAGCACGTCGTGGGGAGCGCGGCCGGCATCGACGGCATGCTTGCGGATGTCGCGCGCCGCCGCCGCGACGATGGCAGGCGTCTGGCCTTCGAGGAACACGCATTCCGCGTGCTTGCCCGCGAACGCCTTGCCGCGTCCCGATGCCCCGGCCTGATACAACACCGGCGTGCGCTGCGGCGAGGGCTCCGCGAGGTTGAAGCCATCGACGCGAAAGTACGGCCCTTCGTGCGACACGCGGCGGATCTTCGACGGGTCCGTGTACGGCTTGCCCGTGCGCTTGTCACGCACGACCGCGCCGTCCGTCCAGCTTCCTTCCCATAACTTGTAGACGGCTTCGAGGAAGTCCTCGCCCGCCGCGTAGCGCTCATCGTGCTCGCGCGCTTTCTCAAGTCCCATGCCGCGGGCCGCGCTCTCCAGATATCCGGTGACGACGTTCCAGCCCGCGCGCCCGCCGGTCAGATGATCGAGCGTGGAAAAGCGCCGCGCGAACTGATACGGATGCTCGTACGTCAGATTGACGGTCACGCCGAAGCCCAAGTGCTTGGTCGCATGCGCCATCGCGGGCACCGTCAGCATCGGATCGTGCGAGGGCGATTGCGCAGCGGCGAACAGGGTCGCGTCGACGCCACCGCCATAGACGTCGTAGATGCCGAAGACATCGGCCAGAAACACGCCGTCGAACAGGCCACGCTCGGCAGTCCGTGCAAGCTCGACCCAGTAGTCGAGCGTGTTGTGTTCGAGAGAACGGTCGCGCGGATGCCGCCAGAAGCCGGCCCACGAATGCGCGGGTGCATTCATGTGAAACGCGTTGAAATGGAGATGTCTGTTCATGGTGCGCGCTCTTTGTCCCGGCCGGCATTTCGCAGCGATACACACTAGGAGAGAGGCCGCATCGCGCCAACCAAGTTAATCAGCTAAGCAATTTGAGCGGTCGCTGCAAAACCCATTACGCCTGTCGTGGATACCTCAGTGGACCCGTCATGCAGAGCTTTCGCGAAATGATCCGTTCGTCCTGGCGAGACGAGCGACCAACATGGAGAGCTTTCATTCCATGTTCAGTCCATGTCCAGTCACGACCAGTTCAATGACCGGGTTTTCTGGGTCACAGGCGCATTCGGCGCGCTCGGAGCGGCCGTCGTGCGAAGACTCGCTTTCGGGGGCGCGCATGTCGTCGCGTCCTCGCGCAACGTCGATGCCCCGCTCTTCACGGACTTGCCCCGCGTCGTCCCGCTTTCCGTGGACGTCGCCGACGACAGGCGCGTACGCGAGGCCTTTGCGCACATCGACCAACGATTCGGCCGTCTCGATGGCCTCGTGCTCAGCACGAACGTCGGCGCGTTCGGCGACTTTCTCGACCTGGACGACGACGACTGGCAACGCGTCATCGATGCGAAGCTGCTCGGCTCTGTGCGGCCGATCCGTGCGGCGCTGCCGCGCTTCATCGCGCAGGGCAAGGGCGCGATCGTCGCGATTTCCGGCCGCGGCGGCATTGCACCGCCGCCGAACCATTTCCCCGGTTCGAGCGTCAACGCCGCGCTCGATCTGCTCGTGCAGGGCCTCGGGCGCAAGTACGGGCCTCATGGCGTGCGCGTCAACGCGGTCGCGCCCGGCCCGATCGAGACCCCGCGCTTCGCGTCGATGGCGACCGGTCAGGCCGATGCCGAACCCACGCGTCTCACCGCGCTGCAAGGCCCCGGCACGCCCGGCGACGTCGCGGCGGCGGTCACGTATCTGCTCTCGGACGATGCCCGCTTCGTCACCGGCACGCGTCTCTATGTCGATGGCGGCGGCCCGCCCTACGCCTGATTTTTCGATACCGCTCCCTACTTTCAAGGACTTTTCTCTCATGTCCCGTTCCGTATCCGCCTCGCAGTTGCGCACGCTCATCGCTCAACGCTCCGAACTCGCCGTGCTCGACGTGCGCGAGGAAGGCGTCTGCGCGCGCAAGCGTCTGTTCTATTCGTCTGTTGCGCCGGTGGGCCGCATCGGCCTGCTGATCGATCGCCTCGTGCCGCGCCTTGGCACACCCATCGTTCTCGTCGATACCAGCGGCGAGTACACGCCGCGCGCAGCCGCTTTGCTCGAACGCTGGGGTTATACCGACGTCGCGATACTCGAAGGCGGCGTCGAAGGCTGGGCGCAGGCGGGCTTCGAAATTTTTTCGGGCACCAATGTGCCGGGCAAGGCATTCGGCGAAGTCATCGAGCACAAGCTGCATACGCCCAATATCGACGCCTTGACGTTGAAAGCCCGTCAGGATGCCGGCGACGATCTCGTCGTACTCGACTCGCGTCCGTTCGGCGAATTCAACACGATGAGCATTCCCGGCGGCATCGATTGCGCGGGCGCGGAACTCGTCTATCGCGCGCTGGCCACGGTGCCTTCGCCGGATACGCTGATCGTCGTGAACTGCGCGGGCCGCACACGCAGCATTCTCGGTGCACAGTCGCTGATCAATGCGGGCGTGCCGAACCCGGTCGCCGCGCTCACGGGCGGCTCGATGTCGTGGCTGCTCGAAGGCCTCGAGCTCGAACACGGCAAGATCCGCACGGCGCCGCGCCCCGAAGGCCAGGCGCTCGCGACCGCGCGCGAACTCGCCGCCGCCGCTGCGCGCCGCGCGTATGTGCCGGTCATCGACCGCGAGACGCTCGCCGCGCTCGAACGCGAAAGCGGCGAACGCACGCTGTATCGCTTCGACGTGCGCGATCCGCTCGAATATGAAGCGGGTCATCCGGCAGGCTGGCAGAACGCGCCCGGCGGACAGCTCGTGCAGGCGACCGACGAATACGTCGGCACGCTGCATGCGCGCGTCGTGCTGCGCGACGACGACGGCGTGCGCGCGCGCATGACTGCGTCGTGGCTCAAGCAACTGGGCTATCTCGATGTCCGCGTGCTCGACGATGCCGCGAGCGCGTCGCTCGTCGCGGAGCACGTCGAAGCCGGTGCGCAGGCCGTGCGCGTGCGTCCGCACGGCGCGCGCACGCGCTGGATAGAAGCCGATGCGTTGTTGCGCGAGATCGAAGCGGGCACGGTGCAGACCATCGATATCGACAGCAGCCTCGCATTCCGCCGCGCCCATGTGAAGGGAGCGCGCTTCGTCGCGGCGAGCGCGGTTCTCGCGCATCTGAACGATCTGCCGCGCGACACGCTGATCGTGCTCACGTCCGAAGACGGCGTGCTCGCGGGACTCGTCGCGGCAGAAATCGCGCAGACGCGCGGCGGCGTGTCCGCGCTGATCGGCGGCACGCGCCGCTGGCTTGCGCTCGGGCTGCCGCACGAGGCGGGCGACGCCGGCAACCTGACCGGCGACGACGACGCGTGGTACAGCCCGTATCACGCAGAGCCGGATCAGGTCGCCGCGCAAATGAACGCGTACCTCGCCTGGGAACTGCAACTCGTCGAACAGGTAAATCGCGACGCGATCGCGTCCATCGACGTGCTCGACTTCGAAACGTCCACCGCGCGCCGCAGCCGCGAACGGCTCGCCGAAATCGCGGGGCGTGCGGCATGAGCCCTGCGTTCGACGGCTCATCGGGCCCGGCGGACATCGAAGGCAGTCCGCTGCACGCGGCGTTCCAGCAGCCGCTGATTCTGGGCCTTTTTCTGCCGATCCAGAACGGCGGCTGGTCCATCTCGACGCTGCCGCGCGGCACCGACTGGCGCTTCGACTACAACGCGCGCCTGACGAAGCAGGCCGAAGCGCTCGGCTTCGATCTCGTCTTCGGACTCGCGCAATGGCTCGGCAAGAACGGCCACGGCGGCCAGATGAAGTATCGCGAGCAGTCGCTCGATGCGTTCATCGCGACGAGCGCGCTCGCCGCGATCACCGAGCGCATTCTGCTGATCTCGACGGTGCATGCGCTATACGGCCCCTGGCATCCGCTGCATCTCGCGAAGTTCGGCGCGACGCTCGATCACATCTCCAACGGGCGCTGGGGCATCAATCTCGTGACCGGCCACGTCTCCACCGAATGGGCGATGTTCGGCCAGCCGATGATCGAGCATGACGAGCGCTATGCACGCGCGGCGGAATTCGTCGGCGTGCTCGACACGCTCTGGCGCAGCGACGCGAACCTGACGATCCGCACCCCGCGCTGGCAGCTCGACGATGCCTTCGTGAGCCCGCGCCCGCGTTATCGCCGTCCGGTGCTGGTCAACGCGACCGGCTCGGATGCCAGCATCGACTATGCGGTGCGTCATTCGGACCTCATTTTCATCACGAGTCCGGCGGGCGCGGATTTCGACGACGCCATCGGCGCCTTGCCCGCGCATACCGCGAAGATTCGCGACGGCGCCGCGCGCGTGAAACGGAGCGTACGCACGCTGATCAACCCGACGATCGTGTGCCGTCCGACCGAGCGCGAGGCGCATGCGTACCGCGACGCCATCGTCGCGCACGCCGATGAAGGCGCGCTCGACGGCTTCGTCGGGCAAGGCAGGCGGAGCGACGCGCGAGCGTGGGCGAAGCACAAACGCGAGCAGCGCATCCTCGGCGGCAATCTGCATCTGATCGGTTCGCCCGAGCAGATCGTCGACAAGCTCGTCGCGCTCAAACGCGCCGGATGCGACGGCGTGCAATTGACCTTTTTCGACTTCGAACCCGATCTCGCCTATTTCGGTGAAGCTGTGCTGCCCTTGCTCGTAGAAGCGGGCCTGCGTCGCGACTTCGCTGGATCCAACTCTCTTCACACGACGACATGACCACCACGAGGCCGCGGCAACTTCATCTGAACACGAACATCACCGGCGTCGGGCGGCATCCGGCGGGCTGGCGCACGCTCGGCAATCCGCGTTCGATCATCGACCTGAACTTCTTCAAGGAGATCGCGGCGACGGCCGAGCGCGGCAAGCTCGATGCGGTGTTTCTCTCCGATACGCTGTCGCTGCGCAATCACGCCGAAGGCCCGTCGCAGGCGCTGGAACCGACCGTGCTGCTGACCGCGCTCGCGAGCGCGACGCAGCACGTCGGCCTGATCGCGACGGCATCGACCACGTTCAACGATCCGTTCAATCTCGCGCGCCGCTTCGCATCGGTCGATCATCTGAGCGGCGGGCGCATCGCGTTCAATGCGGTGACGACTTACGACACGCACGCCGCCGCGAACTTCAGCCACGAGATTCCGCTCTCGACCGAAGAACGGTATGCGCGCGCGCAGGAGTTCGTCGAGGTCGTGACGAAGCTGTGGGATAGCTGGGAAGACGGTGCCTTCGTGGCCGACCGCTCGTCGGGCCGCTATACGGATCCCTCGCGTGTGCATGCGATCGAGCATCGCGGCAAGTACTTTTCGGTGCGCGGGCCGCTGTCCGTGCCGCGCAGTCCGCAGGGACGGCCGGTGCTCGTGCAGGCCGGCTCGTCGGAAGGCGGCCGTGCGCTTGCCGCACGCTTTGCCGATGCCGTCTTTACCGCGCAGACCACGCTGCCGACCGCGCAAGCCTTCTATGCGGAGATGAAAGACCGCGTGCGCGCGCATGGCCGCGATCCCGATCATTTCCTGCTGCTGCCGGGGCTGTATCCGGTCGTCGGCGGAACGGAGCGCGAGGCGCGCGAACGCAAGGCCGAACTCGATGCGCTGCTCGATACCGATCGCGAAATCGCGCGGCTTGCGGGCGCGCTTGGCCTCGCGCCCGACGATCTGTCGATCGATGCGCCCTTGCCCTACGACCTCATCGGCAAGGTCGCGCGTTCGGACCTGCCACGCGGTTTCATCGACTCGACTGTCGCGCTCGCGAAGAGCGAGAACCTCACAGTGCGCGATCTGCTCGACCGTAACCCCGGCGCCCACCGGATGATCGTCGGCACGCCCGAGCAGATCGCCGACGATATCGAGCAATGGTTCGAAGCACGCGGCGCGGACGGCTTCAACCTCAACGCAGACGTGTTTCCTTCGGGCCTCGCCGCATTCGTCGATCACGTCGTGCCGATCCTGCAGCGCAAGGGCATCTTTCGCCGCGACTACGAAGGCACGACGCTGCGCGATCATCTCGGCCTGCCGCGGCCGGCCAGCCAGTATGCGTCGTCGGCGCATGCCGCATGAACATCGAAAGGACACGAACCGCATGACACAGGACACGCAACGCACGCGCGCGGCGCTTCTCCGCTCGGACGACGAAGCCATCGAAACCGCGCGGCGTCTCGCCGCCGAATTTGCCGTCGGCGCCGCCGCGCGCGATCGCGATCGCCGGTTGCCGCTAAACGAAGTCGAAGTCTTCAGCGCGAGCGGTTTATGGGGCATCGGCGTGCCGCGCGCATTCGGCGGCATCGATGTCTCCGTGCGCACCATCACGCAGGTGTTCGATACGATCTCAGCGGCGGATTCGTCGCTCGGGCAAATTCCGCAGAATCACTTCGCGACGCTCGAACGGCTGCGTCACGACGGCACCCCGAGTCAGCAGGACTTCTTCTTTTCACGCGCGCTCGCCGGGGAGCGCTTCGGCAATGCGACCGCCGAACCGGGCGACCGTTTGCCCTCGGAACACGAAACACGCGTGCGCCGCTGCGCAAACAGCGGCCGATTCGTGCTGACGGGGCGCAAGGTCTATTCGACCGGCGCGCTCTTCGCGCACTGGATTCCTGTCGCCGCGCGCGATGACGACGGCCTCCCCGTGACCGCCTTCGTCGCGCGGCATGCGCGCGGCGTCGAAGTCATCGACGACTGGTCGGGCTTCGGCCAGCGCACGACCGCGAGCGGTCAGGTGCGGCTCGACGAGGTCGAACTCGATGCGCTGCAGATCGTCGCGCGCGGACGGCATGCGAATATCGATGCGGCCAATGCCGTGTCGCAGGTGCTCCATGCGGCGATCGATCTCGGTATCGGCCGCGCCTCGCTCGATGAGACGAAGCGCTTACTGCACGCGCTCGCGCATCCGGCACGCGGCAGCGGGGCATCGCATGCGACCGGCGATCCGTACACGCTTCGCGACATCGGCGCACTGACGGTCGATCTGCATGCGGCCGAGGCGCTGACCGCGCGCGCCGCCGAGTCGATCGACCGGGCGCGCGACAAAGATGCGCCGCGCGAGGCCGTCGCCTTCGCCATCGTCGCGACGGCGGAAGCGAAGATCGTCACGACGCGTTTCGCGCTCGATGCATCGAACAAGCTGTTCGAGCTCGCGGGCACGCAATCGACGCTCTCGAAGCACAATCTCGACCGGCATTGGCGCAATGCGCGCACGCACACTTTGCACGACAGCGTGCGGTGGAAATATCACGCGGTCGGGCAGTATGCGTTGAACGATCTCATTTGCGATCCGTTCACTTACGCGAACCCATACACGAAGCTCGACAACGCCTGATGGTGCCGAAAGGACGAGCGGCGTGCCTCGATACCGGAGGCACGCCGTTTCTGCGAGGCTTCAGTGCGATGCGACGGCCTGCTTGTCGAACACCGGGTTGAACTCCACGTCCACCTTGATCTGATTCTTGATGTCGCCGGATTTGTAGAGCGTGTCCGCGATCTTCTGCTCGCGCGCCACCAGTTCCTTGTCGAGCGGATAGAACAGAGAACGGCCGTTTTCAGCGGAGAACTTTGCGCGCGCCGGGCTTTGCTTCATCTTCTCGAGATAGATCTTCTCGACTGCCGGCACGTTCTGCGCCCACCACGTCCACGAGTTCTTCAGGCGGCCGAGGAAGTCGCCGAGCGCCTCGCTCTTCTTCGGATCGCGCAGGACGTCGGTGCGTGCGGCGAACACGGACAACGCCGGAATTTCGAGTTCGTCGCTCTTGATGATGACGCGTGCATCGCCTTTGTCCACTGCTTCCTTGACCGGGCCGTAGCCGCCCGAATAGACCGCGACCTGCCCCGCATTGAACGCGGACGCGGATACGTTGCCGTCGCCAAACTTGACGGCTTCGAAGTCCTTGGGCTTGAGTCCGGCCTTCACATACGAGAGCACGTATTGCAGATAGTTGAAGCCACCGAAGTTATAGCCCCACGTCTTGCCCTTGAGATCGGCGAGGTTCTTGACGTCGGCGCTCTTGCGCACGACCGTGACGATAGGCGGATAGCTGTTGTCCGGATTGCGCCAGCCCGCGACGATCTGCAACGGCGCGGTCTCCGCGGTCCATGGCGTGCGCGCGTTGCCCTGTTCGATGATCAGCGACGTATCGCCCATCAGGCCGACGTCGAGCACCTTCGAATACAGTGCGGAGAGTTGCGCCGCCGGACCGGTCAGCACGGCCCATTTGACCTTGTACGGCGCACCGTCGAGCACGTGCGACGCTTCGACGATCAGCGGCCATGCGGCATCCTGCGTGCCGATTGTGAGCGTCAGCGGTTCGCCTTGCGCGAACGATGTCGACGACCCCGCGACGAAGCTCGTGACAAATAAAGCGATGAAGCGTTTCTTGAGGCGCATGAAGGTGGGATCCGAGTGGATGAAGTCTTTATGCCGCGTTTCCGGACGCGGCCTGCAATGCATCGTCGCCGACGCCGAGTTCCGCGAGCAGCCGCGCGCGCAACGCGATGGCCTGCTCGTCGCCGCGCGAACGGGGACGCGGAACATCGACCGTCACGTCCGCGCTGATCTCGCCCTGCGACAGCACGACGATGCGATCGGAAAGCAGAATGGCTTCGTCAATGTCGTGCGTAACAAGCACCACCGCAGGCGTATGCGCGAGCCACAGACGCGCGACGAGTTCGTACATGCGGATGCGCGTCAGCGCATCGAGTGCCGCAAACGGTTCGTCGAGCAGCAGCAGCTTCGGCTCGCGCACGAGCGCACGCGCGAGCGCGACGCGCTGAGCCTCGCCGCCGGAAAGCGTCTTCGGCCAGCCTTGCGCGTGGCGCGATAAGCCAACTTCGTCGAGCGCGGCGAGCGCGGACGGCTTCGCCGCACCCAGGCGGTCGTGGCCGATGACGACGTTTTCCCATACGCGCTTCGCGGGCACGAGACGCGGCTCCTGGAACACCACCGAGCGCGCCCCCGCGACGCGCACGCGGCCGCTGTCGGCGCGGTCGAGTCCGGCGAGGATGCGCAACAACGTCGTCTTGCCCGCGCCCGAGGCACCGAGCATCGAGACGAACTGGCCACGCTTGATGGCGAGCGAGACGTCCTTCAGCACCGCGCGCCCGGAAAACACGCGGCTCACGCCGTCGAGTTCGAGCGCGGATTCGCGCTGATGCAACGCGTCGAAACGTTCCATGTCACGCGAGTTCAAAACGCGGCCTCCACGGCAGAGCGAGATGTTCGAGCGCGCGCATCAAGAGGTCGGTGATAATGCCGAGCGCCGCATACACCAGAATGCCCGCGATGATGATGTCTGCGCGCTGATTCTGGTTCGCGTTCACGAGGATGTAGCCGATGCCGTTCTGCGCGTTGATCTGCTCGGCGACGACGAGCGCGAGCAAGGCGACGGCGCTCGAATAGCGCACGCCGACGAGGATCGACGGCAGCGCCGTCGGCAGAATGATGCGCAGCGCCACTTGCCGGCTGGACAGGCCAAACACTCGCGCCGCTTCGAGCAATTTCGGATCGACGCCGCGCACGCCCGCGTAGGTGTTGAGATACATCGGGAAGATCGTGGCCGCAAGAATCACCGCGACCTTGGCGCCTTCGCCGATGCCGAACCAAGTGATGAAGAGCGGAATCAGGGCAATGAACGGAATGGTGCGCAGCATCTGCAGCGGCGCATCGACGATCTCTTCGCCGACGCGCCACAGGCCCGCGAACAGGCCGGCCAAAAGACCGATACCGCCGCCGATGGCAAGGCCCGTCGCCGCGCGCACGAGCGACACGCCAATCGCGCTTTGCAGTTCGCCGTCCGCGATCAGTTCTTTCAGTGCCGCGACGATGACCGTCGGCGGCGGCAAGGTCTCGGGCGCGACGAGTTGCAGCGACGAGGCAAGCTGCCACAGGACGATCAACGCGAGCGGCACGCCGATACGCAGACCGCGCGAACGCAGTGCGCTTAACGCGAGCGCTCCTGGCTGCGCCGCTTCGCGGGTCGGCAGGTCGACGAGCGCGCGGGCATCGTTGGTACGCTTTTCGTCCCATTCGGAAGGCGCGCCGGCATCGAGCCGTAGCGCAGCAGAAGGATAGCGGGGCACGTTCATGGGCATGCGGGGCGGGGATGATCGGGAAAAGGTTGAACGAATGATGGTACGTTCGTCCCCACCCCGATCAAACGAAGCGTTTCCCGGATGCTATGCGCGCTTTTCCGAATAACTATTGCAGTTGAGAGACTTATGCGATCCGTTAGTCAGAAGTGCGGACGTTGGAACGAGCCGCGTTCTACGTCAGCAGCCAAGCGGATTGCTGACGTTGGCGGCGTGGCGCCGCAGGACTACAACTCCCGGCATCAGCGAGCTCACACTCACGCCCCCTTGCGGCCTTCCAGCATCAAACCTGCACAATGGCAGTTCAGGCGAAAGACATGGTGTTATCGCCCAATGCAATGATGTCATTGTAGCCATTGCATTGCCGATATGAACAGCAACTCGTATCGTGGACGCCATTCAAGGAGAGACCATTGAAGATTGCGATGCTGGGTGCCGGCGCACTGGGCTGCGCCATCGGCGCTGCGCTTACCGAAGCCGGTCACGAGACGTGGCTGCTCAACCGATCGGTCGCGCATGTCGAACCCATCCGCCGCGAAGGTTTGCGGGTCGACGACGCCAACGGTTCGCGGCATGTCATGGTCCGCGCAACGAGACGCGCCGCCGAGGCCGGTACGGTCGATCTGGTCGTCGTGCTCGTCAAGTCGTTCCATACAGCCACTTTCTCGCGGGCCCGTACGTGGGGCGCTGCCTCGCGGCACCCGGCGCCGAAGCCATCAAGGTCGAGCGTCCCGGCAGCAAAGAGCCCCGGAACGTATACGGGCGCGGTCATAGCAAGGGCGGCGCGCATCGCACCTTGCTGGAACTGCCGCTTCTGCTCGGCGAGGAAACGGCGCGCGCGGCGTCGGGCTGAGCGCTAGCGGGCGCCAAGCAGCGCCTTCGGCTCGAGAAATGCCTCAATCCCAAACGCACCGTATTCGCGACCGATGCCCGATTGCTTGAAGCCGCCGAACGGGGCGGCGGGCTCGTGAGCGAGCGTGTTGATTAGCACGCGCCCCGCTTCGATGCGCGCGGCAACGGCGTTCGCGCGCACCGTGTCGGATGAGCACACGTAGGCTTGCAGGCCGTAGGGCGTGTCGTTGGCGATGGCGATCGCTTCTTCCGTGTCGCCATACGCGATAATCGACAGCACCGGCCCGAAGATCTCCTCGCGCGCAATGGTCATGTCGTTGCGCACGTCGCTGAAGAGCGTGGGACGCACGAACCAGCCCGCGCCCACGTTGTCCGGACGTCCCTCGCCGCCCGCAATCAGCCGCGCGCCCTCTTCGATGCCCATGCGAATATAGTGCTGCACGCGCTCCCATTGCTTGCCGCTGACCATCGGTCCGATGCCCGTGCGCGGATCCCGCGGATCGCCCGACTGGATCTGCGCGACCGCGCGCACGATCTTATGCTCGAACTCCGCGAGCCGCGCCCGCGGCACCAGGATGCGGGTGCCCGCGATGCATGCCTGCCCGCTGTTCATGAAACCTGCATCGAGCGCGAGCGGCACGGCTGCATCGAAGTCCGCGTCGTCGAGCACGATCGTCGGCGACTTGCCGCCCAGTTCCAGCGTCACGCGCTTGAGCGTGTCAGCGGCGGTGCGCAGAATGGTCTTGCCGACGCGCGTCGAGCCGGTGAACGACAGCTTGGCGATATCCGGATGCGCGCTGATCTCCGCGCCGACAGTCTCGCCACGCCCGGTCACGATGTTGAACACCCCCGCGGGGAGCCCCGCGTCGTGCAGCGCCTCGGTGACCACGCGCGTCTGGATCGCGCTCATCTCGCTCGGCTTGACGACCGCCGTGCAGCCGGCCGCGAGCGCCGCCGCGAGTTTGCCGCAAATGAAGCCCGCGTCGCTGTTCCAAGGCGTGATCAGCCCGGCCACGCCGAGCGGCTGCATCACCACCCTGGCGGTTCCCGCCTCACGGACGAACGCGTAGTCTTCGAGCACGCTAGCCGCCTCGATCAGCACGTTGCTCGCGTGCCGCGCCATCCAGCGCCCGCGCGATACCGGCGCGCCATACTCCTCGACGATCGCCTCGAAAAGCGCATCTTCTTTCGCTACGACGGCGGCGTGCAGGCGCTTGAGCATGTCGATGCGCTCGCGCCTGTCCGTGCGGGAGAACGCTGAAAATGCCCGCTTCGCCGCCGCGACGGCGCGGCGCGCGTCTTGCGCGTCGGCGAGCCGCACGCGGCCGATCACACGCTCAGTGGCGGGATTGACGAGGTCGAAAAGCTCCTCGCCGTGCGGCGTGACGAAAGCGCCGTCTATATAGATTCGGTCGATGATCTGCATGATTCGTTTCGTTAGTCATTAACTTGAAACGAAGATAAGGCGTTTCGATTAATTCGACTAGCCGTACAATCCGGCATGACCTATTGAACGATTTAGCACAATGAAGACCTCTGGAATGGGAGAGCTCGAAGCGGTGCTGGCGGTCGCGCGGCATCGCAGCTTCCGGGCGGCGGCAAGGGAGATGAGCATCTCGACGTCCGCGCTGAGTCACGCGGTCGCCGCGCTCGAGGCCCGCATCGGCGTGCGGCTCTTCAACCGGACGACGCGCAGCGTGTCGCTCTCGGAGGCGGGCGCGCAGTTCGTGCAGAACGTCGCGCCCGCGCTCTCGGCCATCCGCGATGCGCTCGATCAGGCGGGCAGCTTCCGCGACCAGCCGTCGGGCACCTTGCGCATCAATACATCAGCGGGCGCGGCGCGTCAGGTGATGCCGCTTGTTCATCGCATTCCTTCAACGCTACCCCGACATGAAGCTCGATATCGTCACCGAAGGCCGGCTCATCGATATCGTGGTCGAAGGATTCGACGCGGGCATCCGTCTGAGCGAATCCGTGCCGCAAGACATGATCGCGGTGCCGTTTGGCGAACGGCAGCGCTTCGCCGTAGTCGGCAGCCCGGACTATTTCGGCCGACACCCGCCGCCGCGCACGCCCGCGGATCTGGCGGCGCACCGCTGCATCCGCAGCCGAATGCCGAGCGGCTCCATCTACCAATGGGAGTTCGAGCGTCACGGCGAAACCTTGCGCATCCACGGCGACGGCACGCTCACACTCGACGAACCCGGCCTGATGCTCGCTGCAGCGCGCGCGGGGCTCGGGCTCGCGTACCTGACCGAATGGAACGTGAGCACGGAACTCGCGGCCGGAACGCTCGTGCGCGTGCTGGAAGATTGGGCGCCGCCCCTCGACGGGCTCTGCCTCTACTTTCCCGGACGGCGCCACGTGCCAGCCGGGCTGCGAGCGCTGACGGACATGATCCGCGAATATGCCGAAGCGAATCGCAAGCGCGCGCCGAGCGCGCGCCAGCGTCCCGCGCGACGCTGATGGCGATGCACCGCGCTGCTGATCGGGGAGCGCTAGCAGAAACCCATCACTTCGTTCGGCGCCCGCTGGGGCAATCTCTCGATCCCGGCGTGATTCTCTATCTGCCGGTCGCCCGGGAATCCTAGCCTCGGCGAGACTAGCGCGAGCAATTCGATTCAACGTTGCACGGGCATCAGTTTGTCTATTGCGTGTTACACGGAAGCGCAAAGCAATCTCGACAGAGCAAGGCGACAGTTGCGCCAAACGTCTTCTTAAGGCGCGACGGGATGCGACCATTGCACTGACATAACATCAGGTCATGGTCGCTCCAACAATTCCGGCGTTGCCGCCGCGTATTTGACTCAATATATTTTTAGTCATCCACGCGCCGTCCTCGCTTTCGGTCGAAGCAAGCGGGATCGCGCGATCCGCAAGACATCCGCTTCAACCTTGTCGAGGAAAACGCCGTGATGAACATTGCAAGGTTCCGTTGCACGCACTTCCCCGTTCGCCCGCTCGCCATGACGTTGCTGCTCTCCATCGCAAGTGCGGCGCCCGCATCCGCGGCGGGCAAGATCACGTTCGTGTCGCAAGGCGGCGCGTATCAGGAAGCGCAGACCAAGGCGATTCTCGACCCCGCCGCGAAACAGCTCGGCATCACGATCAATCAGGACAGCATTCCGGACGCGTGGCCACAGATCAAGGCGCAAGGCGCGACGGGCAAGCCGATCTGGGACGTCGTCGATACGCCGCCTTCCAACTGCCTGCGCGGCGGACGAGAAGGTCTGGTGGAAAAGCTCGACTTTTCGAAGATTCCCAACGCGGCAACGGTCCCGGAGAAATACCGCACGCCTTATTCGGTCGCGTACGAGTTCTATTCGACCGTCATCGGCTATAACAAGAAGACGCTCAAGAAGGTGCCGCAAAGCTGGAAGGACTTCTGGGACGTGAAGAACTTTCCCGGCACGCGCGCGCTGCGCAACGATCCGATGACCGTGCTCGAAGCCGCGCTGCTCGCCGATGGCGTGCCGCGCGACAAGCTCTATCCGCTCGACGTGGACCGCGCGTTCAAGAAGCTCGAAGAGATCAAGCCGAACATCACCGTATGGTGGACCTCGGGCGGACAGTCCGCGCAATTGCTGCACGACGGCGAAGTCGATATGACGATGATCTGGAATGGCCGCGCAAGCGCCGTGATGAAGGATGATCCGGACGTCGCCTTTACGTTCAACGACGGCATTCTGCAGAACACGCAGCTTTGCATCCTGAAGAACGCGCCGAATCTGAACGATGCCGTGCGCTTCCTGAACGCGGCCCTATCGCCGGAATTGCAGGCGAATCTGCCGCTGTATATCGACTACGGCCCGGGGAATCCGGCAGCATTCAAAACCGGCAAGATCACCGACAAACGCGCCGCCGAATTGCCGAGCGCGCCAGCGAATGCGGCGAAGCAGGCGCTGCTGTCGGAGGATTGGTGGGCGTCGGAGCCGGGCATTCAGGCGAAGGCGCGTTGGCTCAAGTTCATGCAGTAGTGCGGCTTTGAGTGCCTCACGTGTTCGACTATCTTATTCTGGGGGGCGGCTCCGCTGGTTGCGTGCTGGCCGCGCGCCTTTCCGAAGATGCGCGAGCGAGCGTATGCCTCGTCGAAGCGGGCCGCGATATCTCCGCGCACACGATGCCCGATGCCATTCGCAGCCGTTATCCGGGCCGCGCGTATCTCGACGCGCGCAACATCTGGCAAACGTTGAAAGCGCGCATGAGCCGCAGCGCCGCCATGCGACGCTACGAACAGGCACGTCTTCTGGGCGGCGGCTCGGCCATCAACGCACTGATGGCCAATCGCGGCGCTCCCGCCGACTACGACGAATGGGAAGCGCTCGGCGCATCGGGCTGGAACTGGCAAACATGCCTGCCCTACTTTCGCGCGCTCGAAACGGATTGCGACTTCAGCGGCGCATTGCACGGCAGCGATGGCCCCGTGCGTATCCAGCGAACGGCATGGCCGCGCATATCGCCATTCGTGCGCGCGGTCCTTGGCTCGCTTGCCGAAAGCGGTCATGCATTGCACGATGATCAGAACGGGCCCTGGCAAGACGGCACCTTCATCGGTTCGATCGCGGTCAGTGCGCAGGGCGAACGCATTCCGACTTCAGTCTGCTATCTAGACGATGCCGTGCGCGCACGCAGCAACCTGACGATACGCACCGGCGAAGTCGTCGAGCGCATTCTGTTCGACGGCAAGCGTGCAATCGGCGCGCGCATCGTGAACGCGCACGGCACACGTGAAGAACTGAAGGCGCATCGCGTGATCGTATCGGCGGGTGCGATTCATAGTCCTGCATTGCTGATGCGAAGCGGGATCGGTCCCGCCGATGAACTCGCCTCGCTCGGCATCCATGTACTCGCTGATCGTCCGGGCGTCGGGCGCAATCTGATGGAGCATCCGTCGATTGCCGTGTCCGCATATCTCCCGCGCGCAGCGCGCACGCCGTTTCCGGACGAACATCACGAGCAGGCGATCGTGCGCTTCTCTTCCGGCTTGCCGAATACCGTTCCAGGCGACATGCATGGCGCGATCCTGTCGCGCTCTGGCTGGCACTCGGTTGGATATCGACTGGGAACGATCTTCTTCTGGGTCAACAAGTCGTATTCGCGCGGGCGCGTGACGCTTGCGTCAGCGAGTGCATTCGATGAACCCGATGTCGATTTCGCCATGCTCTCCGATTCGCGCGATCTCGAACGGCTCAAGCTTGCGTTGCGCTTCGGCGCTTCCGTTTTGTCATCGCCATCGATGAATGCGTATCGCGATGCGATCTTTCCGTCGAGTTATTCGCCACGCGTGGCCGCGGTGGCTGTTCCGGGAACATGGAACGCGGTGCAGCGCGGCGCGTTGAGCGCGTTGCTCGATCTCGCGGGACCGTTGCGCGGCCGGTTGATCAAGCATGTCGTGACGCAGGGCGTGACCATCGACGAACTGCTCGAAGACGATCACGCGATGACGGCGTTCGTGAAGCGTTCGGTGGGCGGCACCTGGCATCCGTCGGGAACGTGCCGCATGGGGGCATCGAACGATCCGTTGGCCGTAACTGATGCGCGCGGCGCGGTTCATGGCATAGAAGGCCTGTACGTGTGCGATGCATCGCTGATGCCGTCGCTTCCGTGCGCGAACACAAACGTGCCGACGATCATGATCGCGGAACGCGTGGCGGATGTGTTGCGTGGCACGGCGCGTGACGGACGCGAGCCGGCAACGCACATGCCCGACTACGCCCCGTAACCGACGATCCCCTTTACTTCGAGAAACGCCTCCAGTCCCCACTCGCCATATTCGCGCCCATTGCCCGACTGCTTGTAGCCACCGAACGGCGAGCCCGCATCCCAGACCGGATAATTCACGTAGACGCTGCCCGCGCGCATTTTCATGGCCACGCGCCGCGCACGTTCCTGATCCTTCGACTGC
>NZ_JALQDI010000083.1:0-12865 GCF_023631305.1 Caballeronia sp. INML3B | reverse complement strand
TTCGGCGTCTCTGTTTCATCGCAACACTCCCGCCGCATAATAGCGTTATTGTGTTGCATCGACCGGTTGAATCCGCCCTGTATTACGGACATTGCTGACTGGATTCGCTCGGCCCGCGCCGCGAGGCATGGCCTAAGCGGGTGCGGTTTAACGCTTCGACACGGTCGCACGCGCCAACACGCCGTCCGTCGACGGTTGCATGGGCAAATTCTGACACGATGAAATCCGCGAACGCGCGCGCTGACGGTTTGGCGGCCCGGCCTGCTGGCAGAACGACGTGGACGTCGCCGGATCCAACTTCCCAGCCGCCGAGCACTCTCACGAGCGCCCCGTTCCGTAGCTCTCCGGCGCTGCTTCGACGCTCGAAGCGGCCAATGTCACTGGCGAGTTCGGCGAGCCTCAGCGTATCGCCGCAGCAAACCTCTTCGCGAGCACTGGGCGCGAGCCATCCGTTCTGCCAGAGTATCTACACGCCTGGATAAGTACATGGCCGGGATGTCGGGCCCCGTCGGTTTAGCGGATCGCGTAAATGAATTCGCAGAACGCAATACTTGCCCCGAGCTTTCGCGACAGGTCTGAGGCCGCGTTGAGTTGCAGTGCGGTCAACTCGCCGGTCTTGTGGGCCGCGTTGAGTCTCGACGCAGGTCCAGAAAGACTAAGGGCGGCCATGAACTTGTCCGATGCTCCAAAAATCGGGGTGGCGAACGCGGCGGTATGTTCATCTCGCGCGCCTGAAGTGAAGAGCGGCAAGGAAGGAGCTTTCTCGTAAAGCGGCTCGCCTAGTCCCCAGTATCTCAGCACCTGGCTGATCGCCGTGTCATCCAGAGGCAAGGATGTTCCGGCAAGCCTGGTCTCTCTCAGACCCTCAGACGGTTCCACTCGGAAAAGGCAAAGGCGCTGCTTCTTGTCAATGACGTAATACGACGCGCTCTCCTTCGTCGAGATGGCAAGGGAATGCAGGATCGGTTCGACGATCGTGGAGAGGTGGAAAGACTGCTCGTACAGCTTTCCAAGATACAGAACCCGATGACCGAGAGAGTAGGACCCTGCGTCGGACCGCACGACATACCCCATCCGTTCGAGCGAGTTCATCAGCCGATAAACCGTCGTCTTGTGCATGCCCGACGCTTGCGCGAGCGCGGCCAATGAAAGCGACTCCACACCTGGTTTGAAGCAATCGAGCAGCGAAAGCGCCTTTTCGACCGCTGCCACACCTTCGTTTCCCACGTTCGTTCTCCCCGTCGCTTGCCTTCTCGCCGCATTTTACACAGTAAAACGTCAGTCGCGAAGGTTTATACGGTACAACGGCGTTGCACCGTGTAAAAGGGTTAACGCCGATGGCGTCGCGCTGAGGCCATGATTAATATAATTTCATCCAGTACACCATAGTTGTACCAGATACAACTTCAATTCGAGGTGATTCCAAATGAGCACGATGTCCAACTCTTCCATCAACCGCAGTGTCGAGCGTGTGAGCCCTGAACTCGTCGAGGACGCTGCCAAATTCCAAGCCGCCATCCTCGCCGACGTGGCTGGCCGCCGCGGTACGCTCAACGGCCGCGTAAAGCCGCTCGCGCCGACGATGAAGGTAGCGGGACCCGCCGTCACCGTCGAAGTGCGGCCGGGCGATAACCTGGCTATCCATGCAGCGCTCGCTGTGGCCAAGCCGGGCGACGTGATTGTGGTGGATGGAAAGGGCGACGTCAGCTGCGCCCTGATCGGCGAGATCATGGCGACTCAGGCTCACGCCACAGGTATCGCGGGCTTCGTCATCGACGCCGCGGTGCGCGACTCGCACGAACTGGCGCAAGGCGAGTTTCCGGTGTTCTCGGCCGGCCTCAATCCGTGCGGACCGACCAAGAGCGTCGCAGGCCGCGTCAACTTCCCAATTTCGGTGGCGGGCGCCAGCGTCAATGCAGGCGATCTCATCGTAGGCGACGCTGATGGCGTCGTCGTGATTCCGAAGGACGACGTTGCGCGCATTGTCGAACTCGCGCAAAAGAAGCTCGACGCCGAAACCGCCCGTATCGCGGCGATCCGCAAAGGCGACACGCGTGCCGGCTGGCTCGAGAAGGAACTGCGCGCGGCGGGCATGCTCGCGGAAGGCGAGGTGCTGTAATGGCCGCGAATTCTGCAAAGCCCGTGCTGCTGGTGACGGCAGCGGACCTCGCTCTACAAGCGCTGGAGATGCTCGACGATTTTGAGCTCGTGTTCGCCGGCAAGCAGCCGACGGAAGACGACGTCGTCGCGCTGTGCGCACAGCACAAGCCGGTTGCCATCATCGTTCGGTACGGCAAGGTAAATGCCCGCATCATGGATGCGGCCGAGAACCTCCAAGTCATCTCCAAGCACGGCAGCGGCATCGACGTAATCGACCAGGAAGCCGCCGCTGCACGCGGTATCGCGGTTCGCGCGGCTACCGGAGCCAACGCCGCGGCCGTGGCGGAGCACGCGTGGGCGCTGATCCTGGCATGCGCGAAATCGGTTCCTCAACTCGATGTGCGGATGCGCGCGGGTCATTGGGACAAGTCGACACACAAGTCCTTCGAACTCGAAGGACGCACGCTCGGACTCGTCGGGCTGGGTGCCATCGGCCGTCGCGTCGCGAAGGCAGGTCTTGCTTTCGGCATGCAGGTTCAGGCGTTCGACCCGTTCGCGAAGGAGACACACGAGGGCGTAAAGCCCGTGTCACTCGAAGACATCTATTCCACGTCGGACATCGTTTCGCTGCATTGCCCGCTCACCGCGGAGAACCGCGCCATGCTGAATCGTGAAGTGCTGAGCCGATTCAAGCGCGGCGCGATTTTGGTCAACACCGCGCGTGGCGGTCTCATCGACGAAGAAGCCTTGATTGAAGCGCTCGCGAGCGGTCAATTGCGCGCAGCAGGCCTCGATAGCTTCGCCGTCGAGCCGATGACGACGCACCCCTTCCAGTCCGTTCCCAACGTCATCCTTTCGCCGCACATCGGCGGAGTGAGCGATGCCGCGTACGTGAACATGGGCAAGGGCGCGGCAGCGAATGTCCTGGCAGTGGTCGCGGAAAACGCGCGCAACGTGGCCTGATTCGGTAAGAGAGGTTAAGCGTGTTCTATCTCACATCGCCCGAAGTCCGCACCGCCGAAGTCTTCACGCGCATGCCGCAAAAGTTCCGTCAGCCGGACATTCAAACGGAATGGGCGCGCGCGAATCGAGGCGGCGTGTCCACGGATTCCTTCCTCGAAGGACCCGTTTGGGATCCTGCCGGCTTTTTGTTCGTGACCGATATCCCACACGGTCGCATCTTCAGGATTTCGCTGGCGGGCGAGTGGGAACTCGTCGCGAAGTACGACGGTGAGCCGAACGGAATGAAGCGTTTCGACGATGCCCATCTGCTCATCACGGACTATCGCAACGGGCTGATGCTGCTCGACATCGCGCGCGGAGAGGTTCGTCCATACCTCGAGCGGCGCAATACCGAGCGCTTCCGAGGCGTGAACGACCTGACCTTCGATTCCGCCGGAAATCTGTACTTCACCGATCAAGGACAGACGGGGCTGCACGATCCGACCGGCCGCGTTTATCGGCTCTCGGCGGGCGGCAAGCTGGACGTGCTGCTCGGCAACTGCCCGAGTCCCAACGGGCTGGTGCTGTCGCCCGACGAAAAAGTTCTGTTCGTCGGTATGACGCGGGGCAATTGCGTATGGCGCGTTCCGCTTCAGGCCGATGGTTCCGTGAGCAAGGTCGGCCAGTTCTTTACGTCGTACGGACCGAGCGGCCCGGACGGCCTGACCGTCGATCTCGACGGACGCATCCTGGTCGCCAATCCTGGGCTTGGCCGCGTGTGGGTGCTGAATCATCGCGCCGAACCGGTTGAGATTCTGACGAGCCCGGAGGGCGCTTCGCTCACGAATCTTTGTTACGGCGGCGCCGACATGAAGACGCTGTTCATGACCGAATCGGTATCCGGAACGATTCTGCGAGCCGACATGGCGGTCGCCGGCCCACTGCCCAAGCGAGCGAAGACGAGCTAGTCCGCGCGCTCGACTCATCCAAGCCACGAGAGAAACACGTCGCGCCGAAAAGAGTGCGATGGAGGAGCACACATGAACATATCGCAAAGTGTGAACGGCGCACAAACTTCGCCGATGACCGAAACGAAGCCGGTCCAGAGCATCAGCAGCGAGGAGTACGCCGCGAGCGAGCGCACCCTGGCGAAAGTCTTTCGTCGGATACTGCCTTTTATCTTTGCGTGCTACGTCATCAGCTACCTCGACAGAACGAACGTCGGGTTCGCGGCGTTGACCATGAACAAAGACCTCGGCTTGACGGCCGAGCAGTTCGGGTTCGGCGCGGGCATGTTCTTCATCGGGTATTTTTTGTTCGAGATTCCCAGCAATCTCATCATGCAGAAGGTCGGTGCGCGCATCTGGATCGCCCGCATCATGATTTCGTGGGGAATTCTGTCGATGGCGACGGCCTTCGTCGTCGGTCCGAAGAGCTTCGCAGCGGCACGCTTTCTCCTTGGGCTGGCCGAGGCCGGCTTTACACCCGGCATCTATCTGTATTTCACGCACTGGTTCCCGGGAAAGTGGCGCGCCAAAGTGACGGCAGCCTTTCTCGTTGGTATTCCGGTGGCCAATATCATCGGTTCGCCCATCTCCGGCGCGCTGCTGCAACTGGGCGGCATGCATGGGCTACGTAGCTGGCAATGGCTGCTGCTGATCGAAGGATTGCCTGCGGTCCTTCTCGGCATCGCGTGTCTGTTCGTGCTGGCTGACCGGCCGGAGAAGGCTAAATGGCTTTCCGACGACGAGAAGGCCGCGCTCGCCCGGAGGCTGTCGGCGGAGCAACGTGACATTGGTGCCAAGCACGGCAACAAGCTGCGCGACGCGATGACCAACTGGCGCGTGTTCGTGCTTGCGTTCATCAACTTCTGCGGCATCGTCGGGTCGATCGGCGTCGGCCTATGGATGCCGCAGATCATCAAGCAGCTCGGTGTCGAGCACGCCGTCGTCGGCTGGCTGACCGCGATTCCTTACGTCGCCGGAGCCGTGGTCATGCTGCTATGGGCAAAAATCGCTGCCCGAGCGGCGAACCGAATTCCCTACGTTGCAGGCGCGCTGGTGGTTGCAGCAGCGGCCCTTTGCCTGAGCACATACGTTGACGGCGCCGTTCTCAAGCTGCTGTGCCTGTGCTTCACGGTGAGCGGGATCCTGTCGTTTCAAGCCACCTACTGGGCGATTCCGTCGGGCTTTCTTACGGGCCGGGCGGCGGCGGGAGGTCTCGCGTTGATCGTGTCGGTCGGCAATCTCGGCGGTTTCGTCGGCCCGTCGATGATCGGTGCACTCAAACAGATGTCAGGCGGTTTCACCGTTCCGTTGTTCGCCATTGCGGCAGTGATGCTCGTCGGTGCGGCGACCATCGCATGGCTCGGCGATCCCGGCGCCAATGCAGGCGAGGCATCGGCGACGCATTAGAAGTCGCGCGCGTCGAACAAACAAAATCTGTTACCCACTGTCTGGAGACACCATGTCTTTGAAGAAGGCTCCCAAGAAAGCCAACCTCAACACTAGCTTCTCGCTTGGCGCCGTCGCAGCGGCAAGTCTGGTATTCGGATCAAACCTGGCGCATGCGCAAAGCAGCGTGACGCTCTATGGCATTGCCGATGTCGGCGTCGAATTCCTCAACAACACGACGGCGGGAGGATCGCAGGTCAGGGAAGTGTCGGGCAATCTGTCCGGCTCACGCTGGGGCCTGAAAGGCGTCGAGGATCTGGGCGGCGGCGTGAAGGCCATCTTCCAGTTGGAGAACGGTTTCAACATCAACGACGGCACGACCGCGCAATCGACGCGCGGCCTCGGCGCGAATCCGACGACGACCAGCCGGCTTTTCGGCCGTCAGGCGTGGGTCGGGCTTTCCTACAAGGGCCAGCAACTGACGTTGGGTCGGCAGAACGCCCTTATCTACGAACAGTCGATCGTGTTCGACCCGATGGGCGTGTCGTCCCGCTACTCCGCGCTTTCGCTCGACTACGCGCTGGCCGCGCGCATCGACAACTCCGCCAAGTACACAGGAAAGTTTGGCCCTGTGACGGCCCAGGCGATGTACAGCACGCGCTATGACACAGGATACGGTGCAGAGGTGCCCGGCGCGCTCATCACCGGCCGGTTCTTCAGCGGCGCCCTGACGTATGCGAGCGGCCCGGTTGCCGCGACTGCCGTCTACGAGCAACGCAACAGCAACACGGTCGCGACCAACACGAGCACCGAACGCCGCGCGCTGGCCGCTGCGAGCTACAACTTCGGGCCCGTGACCGCCTACGCCGGCTATCGCTATCTGCGTGCGTCGAATGCATTCCTGCCGACGAATCCGATCGCAGTCGCCAACGGTTCGGAAGCCAATGCCGCAAATCTCTACTGGCTTGGTGCGCAGTACCTGATCACGCCGTCGTTCCAGCTGACTGCTGCCGGCTACTACCACGACGTTCATTCGACGGGCGCGGATCCGTGGCTCGCCGTTCTGAACGCGGACTACTTCCTGTCGAAACGTACGGACCTGTACGCGACCGTCGCATACGCGCACAACAAGGACAATTCGGCGCTCGGCGTGAACGGCTACGGCACGGTCGCAGCGGGCCATAACCAGACCGGCGTCACCGTCGGTCTTCGCCAGAAGTTCTAACGACGCGATCCTGACGAGAAACCGCCGTGCAAATAGTCCATGCCCCTCACTTGCCTGTCCGCGAAGAATGGCTTGCGTTGCGCGAGGAGCCGATCCTCGAGCCCGAGCTTCTGATCGTCGATGCGCACCACCATCTTTGGGATCGTCAGACAGGGCGATACCTGACCGACGAGTTCGGAAACGATGTGCGATGCGGTCATCGAGTCGTATCGACCGTCTACGTGCAGTGTCGTTCGATGCTGCGCCACGACGGTCCCGAGTCGATGAAACCCGTCGGCGAGATCGAATTCGCGACCGGCATCGCGGCGATGTTCGCAAGTGGAGGGTATGGGCCGGCGCGCGGTTGCGAGGCCATCGTTGGCGGTGCGGATCTCACGCTTGGCGACGCGCTCGAGAACGTGCTCGAAACGATGCTGGAGGTTTCGGGCGGGCGGTTACGCGGCATTCGCAATCCGCTGGCGTGGCATGAAAGTCCCGAGGTGAGTTCCAGCCCAGTTACTCCACCGCGCGATCTGATGCTCGATTCCGCTTTCGAGCGCGGTGTGAAGACGTTGGCCCGTTTCGGTTTATCGCTCGACGCGTGGGTGTATCACACGCAGTTGGGCGAGTTGTACGAGCTGGCTCGCGCTGCAGCGGATGTGACGGTCGTCATCGACCACTTTGGAGGACCGGTCGGCGTCGGGCCGCACGAAGGCAAGCATGAGCAAGTATTCGCCGACTGGAAACGTGGCCTTGCACGTATGGCGACTCTGCCGAATACACGTATCAAGCTCGGCGGCGCGGGCATGAGCGTATTCGGCTTCGATTTCGCGCGCCACGACTTACCGCCTTCTTCCGAGGATCTCGCCGCCGCATGGCGACCGTACTTCGATACGTGCATCGAATTGTTCGGCGTCGAGCGCTGCATGTTCGAGAGCAACTTTCCCGTCGATAAGGGCATGTTCGGCTACGGCGTCGTGTGGAACGCCTTTAAAAGACTGGCTGGTTCGATGACGCCGCAAGAGAAGGCAGCGCTCTTTCGCAAGACCGCGGCGGCGACTTACCGACTGTCACTTCACGGAGACACATGATGAAGACAAGCGCGAGCCTTGCGCAGATTCGACCCGACAACGAGGTCAAGGGAAAGCGCTACAAGGACATCACCCGCGTCGAATGGCGGTCGCTTTCCCTTGCGGGACTCGGATGGACATTCGAGAGCTACGACTCGTTCCTGCTGTCGCTTCTTCTGCCGACGCTCGCCCTCCAGTTCGGTCTGTCGAAAGCGCAACTTGGGCTGTTCACGAGCATTACGGCAGCGGGGCAGATCGTCGGCGGGATTTTATTCGGCTATGTGTCGGACCGGCTCGGGCGCGTGCGCACGGCCATGCTGTGCATCGGCATCTACTCGCTGTTCTCGGGATTGCTCGCGTTCGCACCGAACGAGCACTGGTTCGCAACGATCCGCTTCTTCGGCGCGTTGGGAATGGGCGGAACGTGGACGGCCGGCGCGGCGCTGATTGCCGAAACCTGGCATGCGAGCCGTCGGGGCAAGGGCGGTGCCCTCATGCAGATGGGCTTGCCGATTGGCGCGATTCTCGCCATCACGATTTCGGGCATCGTCACGAGCGTCAACGATGGCTTGGGCGGCAACGGCTGGCGAGTGCTATTTCTGATCGGCGCGCTGCCGTTTTTTATCCTCTTCTTTGTCGCACGCAAGACGCCCGAGTCGCCGATCTGGCTTGAGCGCAAACGCGCAAACGCTCAGCCAGCGATCCAGAAAACAGCAATCGACGAAAAGCTCAACGTTCGAGGTCTCGTGACGGCGTTCACGTTCATCTTTTTCCTTCAGTACCTGTATTGGGGCGTGTTCACCTGGACGCCGACATTTCTCGTCGCGGTGAAACATCTCGACTTCGTGCACAGCCTCAAGTTCGTTCTCGCGCTTCAGTTCGGCGCGATCACCGGCTTTTTGTTGTTCTCGGCCTTTGTAGACCGTCTCGGTCGCCGGCCGATGTTCATGGCGTACCTGCTCGTCGGCGCGGCGGCGGTGTTCGGCTACATCATGTCGTCGAGCGCACTGGTTCTGATGGTGGCGATCTTCTTCACCGGCTTCAGCGTGAACGGCATCTTCGCGGGCGCGGGGCCATTTCTCGCGGAGATTATCGGGAATACGGCGTCGAGAGGGTTCTTCATGGGGCTCGCGTACAACGGCGGGCGGCTCGGCGGCTTTATTGCACCATTGGTCATCGGCACGTTGGCGTCGACATCGGGCGGCTTCGTTCTCGGGCTTTCGACGACGATCGTCGCGTTCATCGCGGCGGCCATCGTTGTGTTCTTCGCGCCTGAACGCGGGGCAAGGCGCTTTCATGAACACGGCCGCACGATCATCGGGCATCGTCAGCCGGCTTTTTCCCGCGCTGACCGAGCCGGCGCTGCGCCAATATCTCAGTGGGCAAGTCGCATCTGTTCTGGGCAGCTGGACGCAGAACGTGACCTTGAATCTGCTTGTTTATCACCTGTCGGGTTCGGCGGCGATTCTTGCCTTGCTGAACTTCCTGCTGTACGGACCGCAATTGATCGTCGCGCCGATCGCAGGTTCGCGGATTCGTTCCGAGAACGCGAGGCGTGTCACGCTTTGCGTGTTGACGGTGTCGCTCGTTCTGACCGGCAGCCTGATCACTTTGGGGACGTTGGGCGTATTGGGCGTCAAGCTGATCCTCGCGCATGCGCTGGCGATCGGCGTTTCGAGCGCCGTGGAAGTGCCCGCGCGCCAGGTCCTGCTGCTGACGAGCCTGCGAGACGGAACGCTCACCTCCAACGCCGTGGCGATGAACACCATGGTCTACAACGTCGGGCGGATGGTCGGGCCGACGATCGCGGGCTTCGTCTATCCGACGCTCGGACCGCGCGCATCGTTCGCCATCTACGCCTTGGCGCTTTGCTTCATGGCAACGTGCGTGCGCTCGATCCGCGTCTCCGATAAGGCAAGACCGTCTCGCGCTGAAAGCAGCCTGCGCGACGCGGTCGGCTATGTCATGTCGGACGCTTTTTCAGCGCGGTACCTGCCGATTCTGGCGTGCATCGGTTTGTTCGCGGCGAGCTATCAAACGCTAGTGCCGCTGCTCGCGGACAAGGCGTTTCACGACGCCGCACGCTTTACGGGCGCGTTCTTCGCGTGCGCAGGCGCCGGCTCGCTGAGTTCGGCGGTGCTGTTGTCCTCGGCCCTTGGGCCGCGTGCATCGGCTCGGTTCATCGCGTGGGCGCCGTGGTCGGCCATCGCTGCTTTGATGGTCCTCGCGACGACCGATGCAGCCGCCGCGTCCATGCCGGCTTTTTTTATCCTGGGCTTCAGCCTCACCTTCGCCGCTACTTCGACCAATGCAACGATCCAGCGACAGTGTCCGGAACACGTGCGCGGCGGACTCGTGGGCATGTACGGCATGGCCTACAACGGGACCATGCCGTTCGGTTACCTGCTTGTCGGGACGGTATCCGAAGCGCTGGGCGTGCGGCACACATTTGCGGCGATGGCCGTGGTGCTCGCAGTGGGTGTCATTTCCATCGTCTTGTGGCAACGATTCAAGGAACAGCGCTGAGGCGCAAAATAGAGTGGAGACAAACATGCAAGCTACCGGTGTCATGGCGAAATCGGACATGGAGCGCCGCACCATACGGAAGGTCGTATGGCGGCTGATTCCGTTCCTGATGATCTGCTACCTGCTGGCGTTCATCGACCGCGGCAACGTGGGCATGGCGTCGTTGCAGATGAATCACGACCTGGGCATGTCCGCGAGAGTCTTCGGATTCGGCAGCAGCCTCTTCTTCATCTCGTACTTCTTCTGCGAAGTGCCGAGCAATATGGCGCTGCAAAAATACGGCGCGCGAATCTGGATTGCCCGGATCATGATTACGTGGGGCATCGTGTCGGCGGCAACGGCATTGGTGCAGAACGCAACCACCTTCTACATTCTGCGCTTTCTCCTCGGTGCCGCCGAGGCCGGATTCTTTCCAGGCGTGTTGCTGTATCTGTCGTACTGGATTCCTGCGTCGTATAGAGCGCGAATCGTCGCCACGTTCATGGTCGCGATCCCGGCCGCGAGCTTCATCGGCTCACCCATTTCCGCGGCGCTGCTGCAGATGGACGGGTTCTGGGGCCTGCGCGGCTGGCACTGGCTCTTCATCCTCGAAGGCATTCCCACGGTGCTGCTGGGCCTCGTCTGCCTGTTTGTCCTGACGAACAAACCTGGCGATGCAAAGTGGCTCCAGGACGACGAACGGCAGTGGCTCGTCGATGCGCTGGCCAGTGAGACCAAGGCACCCAAGAAGGTGCTCGACATGCCGCTGACGAAGCTCTTTCGCAATCCCTATGTGTTGTGCCTGGCACTCGTTGATACCTGTGCGTCGGCTGCCGGCAGCACCTTGTCGGTCTGGCAACCTCAGTTGCTGAAGTCGTTCGGTCTGTCGGTCATGCAAACGGGTCTCATCAATTCGATTCCCTACGCAGTGGCATCTGTCTTGATGGTCTACTGGGGACGCCGGTCTGACCGTTCAGGTGAACGTCGCTGGCACACTGTCGTGCCGATGCTTCTGATTGGTGGCGGGCTGTTTGCAACCTCGCTGAGCGGCTCGCTCGTGCCGACGATTTTCATGCTGTGCGCAGTGCTCGTGGGTGCTTATTCCTTCAAAGGGCCTTTCTGGGCGCTTGCCACGGACATGCTGTCGAACAGCGCGGTTGCAGCGGGCCTGGCGACCATCAACGCGATCGCCAACCTTCTCGGCGGCGGACTCATGGTCAATGTGTATGGATGGGTCAAGGAAGCCACGGGCAGCTACGCATTGGCGCTAATGCCGCTCGCGGTCCTCACGCTCGTCAGCGTCGCAACGCTCTTAATGCTGACGCGCAACGGACAGACGAAACACCTGGCACGCAAGACGGAGACCGTCTGACCATGCAAAAAGCGACCAGACGAGGTTTCCTCAAGATGGGCGGGGCGCTGATGGCAGCGTCGACGTTGCCGACGCATGTCAAGGCGATCGAAACATGGTCCAGCGGGTCTGAGCCGCCCTCGTTCCGACTGCCTGCCGGAGCCGTCGATTGCCACATGCATATCTACGACGATCGCTTTCCTGTCGCTCCCGGCACGACGCTGCGGCCGCCCAATGCAACGGTGGAGCAGTATCGACTGCTGCAGGCTCGTCTTGGCGTTGACCGAAATGTCGTTGTGACGCCGTCGACCTATGGAACCGACAATCGTTGCACGCTGGATGCGCTGAAGCGAATCGGAAGCAACGCGCGCGGTGTGGCGGTCGTAGACACGTCGGTAAGCGACAAGGAGTTGCACGAACTTCACACGGGCGGCATTCGAGCTATACGGTTCAATCTCAGTTATCCTGGCGCAACAACGGTGGATATGCTGGCGCCGCTCGCGACGCGAATCGCTGAGTTGAAGTGGCATATCGAACTCGTTGTGCAAGGCGTCCGGCTGCCTGAACTGGAAAGCCGTCTCTCGGCGCTTCCTTGTCCGCTGGTGATCGACCATATCGCGCATGTTCCCGAGCCAGGCGGTCTCACGTCGGAGGCACTGCGCACGGCGCAGCGCCTCGTCGACAAAGGCAACACATTCATTACTCTGTCGGGCCCCTATGTCGATACGAAGACTGGGGCGCCTGCTTACGCGGATGTTGCGCCTGTGGCGAAAACGCTGATTAGCATGGCTCCCGAGCGAATGCTCTGGGGCACCGATTGGCCGCATCCGACTGAGAGAGGCGTCAAGCCAGATGACGCAGGTCTTCTCGACACTATCGACGGGTGGATCGGCAGATCGGATTGGCAGCAGAAAATATTTGTAGACAATGCCACGAGGCTTTATGGATTCGACTAGAGGCCGACGGTGGTTCGTGAAGACATGCTGCCCGAATTCCTGAGTAACAGAGTACACCGTTATCCGGATAATGATGCGTTTTGGGAGCTTCAGCACTCACGGCCCCGGCGAGTACGGCTCGAGTTCTTACCGATTTGAGTGACTGGAACTCGCCGCTTACAGACGCTAATGAGGGCCGGCGTCGAGTGACCATGTTGGGTCGTAAGTGTGAACTCGCCGATCCGGTCAGTTGCGGTCCTGCTGCCGACGCCGGGAACGTTCGCTGTCCGTTAAGGTTTATTCGATGCCTGCCATCGGCCGCAGAAATGTGCGTGCCGCCGCGCATGTCGGCAGGCGTCGAATAA
>NZ_JALQDI010000082.1:0-6946 GCF_023631305.1 Caballeronia sp. INML3B | reverse complement strand
ACCGATGGCAGCGTAACTCCAGCAAAACCGTCTCCGAAATTCCCGGTGCGCTTCACGTGTTGATTGCCTATAGTTAGTCAACACGTCTTTCGATGGTGGCCCATGAAGCGATTTATTGAAAGCGCGGCACGAGATCAAGTCGCACTGCTACCTGAGTGTCTCGACGACTACGTCGATGCTGATAACACCGTACGAGTGGTGGACGTCTTTGTCGACGAGCTTGATCTAGTAGGTCTTGGCTTCGAGCGGGCCACGCCCTCCTTGGTGGGCAGGCCGGCATATCACCCATCGACCTTGCTCAAGCTTTACATCTACGGATACTTGAATCGAATTCAATCGAGTCGCCGTCTCGAACGGGAAGCACGACGGAATCTCGAATTGATCTGGCTGACAGGCCGGCTGACACCGGATTTCAAGACCATCGCTGACTTTCGGAAGGACAACGGCGTTGCGATTCGCAAAGTTTGCCGCGAGTTTGTGTTGCTTTGCCGCCGGTTGAAACTATTCGCAGACGCTACCGTCGCGATCGACGGCAGCAAATTTAAAGCCGTCAACAACCGTGACAAGAACTTCACTGACCGCAAGCTTCAGGCTCGAATGGAGCAACTTGAACAAAGCATTGCCCGCTATATGGATGAACTAGACCGGGCCGATCGAGAGCCGACGAGCTTGCCGGATGAACGCATCCCCCATTTGAAAGAGAAGATCGAGAGTCTCAAGGCGCAAGTGCAGAAGCTCGGCGAGATTGAAGTGCGAATGCGCGCGGCGCCCGATGGCCAAATCTCGCTAACGGATCCGGACGCTCGCTCAATGGCTACCAGTGGGCGCGGCACGGGAATGGTCGGCTATAACGTACAAACGGCTGTAGACCTTAAGAACCACATGATCGTTGCACATGACGTCGTCAGCATTGGACATGATCGAACGCAGTTGGCGAGAATGGCAGAGATGGCGCGAGACGCAATCGGCAAAAAGAAATTGACGGCGCTTGCCGATCGGGGCTACTACAAGAGCTATGAGATTCTGCGCTGCGAAAAGCAAGGGATCAAGACGCTAGTTCCCAAACCGCTGACATCGAACAGCAAAGCAGAGGGCCGTTTCGACAAGAGAGATTTTGTTTACATTGAGGCTGAAGATGCGTACCGGTGCCCGGCAGGAGAAAAAGCGATTTGGCGCTTCAAGACGGTCGAGGCAGGATTGACAATTCACAAGTATTGGCCGTCAGCATGTCCAAGTTGCAAACTCAAGCCGCAATGCACTCCGAGCCCCTATCGAAGGATAGCGAGATGGGAACATGAGAAGGTACTTGAGGACATGCAGCGTCGCCTTGATAAGAATCCAAATACTGCAAGACTGCGACGACAGACGGTCGAACACCCATTCGGTACGCTCAAGTTCTGGATGGGATCCGCGCACTTCTTGATGAAGACCCTCCCGCGCGTGCGAACCGAGATGAGCCTTCACGTCTTAGCGTACAACCTGAAGCGAGCAATCAGTATTCTAGGCGCGTCGTCGTTGATCGAAGCGATGAAGATATGAAAGCAAGCGGCGAGTCGCCTTGATCGAAAGCGAGGCGGAATTTTCTTTGGCGACCGCACCTATCCGACCGCTCGTCGATTGACCAGGTCCGTCCGTCTGCCTCGCCGAGATGCCTCACTTGTTTTCGCACAGCCTCGACCCAAAGCGGTCACCGGGCCCGCAGACTTCGAATGGCCGCTTCGCGCCGAGGAGCAGGGGTAGCCGCCCCCGATCCCCCTCTTCGCCTCCACCTTGTCGACCGAAGCTGTCGATGAATGCAGCGCCTACATCCAACGGCGGCTATACGTGCAAATTTTGTAATAAGCCCTTAATTCCTGTGAAGAATCGCCGTTAATCACCTGACAGCCGCCAGGGACGTTCGGTCGGTGGTTTCTTTCAATCCCCGTCACCGGATCGCGCCCGCTTCGTGCAGCGAGTACTGGAATAGGACGGAGTCAGCGTCCCCGAATGGGGACAGTCGAAAAAAGTGGAGCAACTGAATCATGCAGATCAGAAACCTCAAAATCGGAGTTCGCCTCGGCTGCGCGTTCGGCGTAGTCGTTGCGCTTATGATCGGCACCGCGGCACTGGGAATCGCGCATCTTGAATCGAGCAACGAAAAGATGGACAGCGTCGTCAGCGAACATTATTCGCTGATCGCGCTGAGCAACACCATCAAGACTAATGGCTACAAGGCCAATGGCATCTTGAGCAAGCTCTTGCTCGCCTCCTCGGAGGATCAGGCAAAGCGCTTTATGGACGAATACGTGGCGATCCGTACCGCCAATGCACACGCGTATGCGAAGCTTGAAAAACTCCTGTCGAGCGATGACGGCAAGGCGCTTTTTAAGGAACAGATCGGCGCGCGTACGGTTTATGGCGCTAGCGTCCGTAAATTCTTTGATCTCGTCAAAGGCAACCAGCAGCAGGACGCGCGCGAGCTGTATCTCGGCGATCTCGCCCGCCAACAGGACGACTACTACCTGCTGGTCGACAAGATGGTCGACTATCAGGCCGCGCTGATGCAGGCAGCCGCGACAAAGGCCGCCGAAGACGGCCGCGATGCGCGCATCCAGATGGTGCTGCTCTCGCTTGCCGCGATACTCGCGGCGATCGGCACCGGCATCGTCATCACACGCAGCATTACGAGGCCTATCCGTCAAGCGGTCAACCTCGCCGAAGCGGTCGCGGACGGCGACCTGACGCATCGCATCGACGTCGCGTCGAGGGATGAAATCGGCAGACTGCAGGGCGCGCTCAAGCGAATGATCGAGAACCTGCACGGCATTGTGGGTAATGTGCGCACGGCGACGCAAACGATTACGCACGCGTCACAGGAAGTCGCAAGCGGCAACATGGACCTCTCGAGCCGTACCGAGCAGCAGGCCAGCGCCCTTGAACAGACGGCGGCCGCGATGGACGAACTTACCTCCACCGTGAAGCAAAACGCCGACAACGCGCTGGAAGCCAACCGCGTCGCATCGGATGCCTCCGTGATTGCCGGCAGAGGCGGGGAAGCCGTGAACCGCGTCGTCGATACGATGGGCGCCATCAACGCTTCATCGCGCGAGATCGTGAACATCATCACGGTGATCGAGGGCATCGCTTTCCAGACGAACATACTCGCGCTTAATGCTGCTGTCGAAGCGGCGCGGGCCGGTGAACACGGACGCGGCTTCGCCGTCGTCGCGAGCGAAGTCCGAAGCCTCGCCCAGCGAAGCGCGGTGGCTGCCAAGGAAATCAAGACGCTTATCGACAACTCCGTCGGTCTCGCGGATACGGGCAGCCAGACCGTCGAGGAAGCAGGCCAAACCATTCGTGAAGTGCTCAGCAGCATTTCGCGCGTCACGAGCATCGTCGGTGAAATGAGTATATCGAGCCGCGAGCAGAGCGACGGCATCGGGCAGATCAATCAGGCCGTCACGCAAATGGATCAGGTTACGCAGGAGAACGCCGCGCTCGTCGAAGAAAGCGCAGCCGCCGCGCAGTCGTTGCGCGATCAAGCCGCTGAACTGACACAACTGGTCGCCTCCTTCAAGCTCGACGCCGCCGAGGCGCCGAAGCTCGCACGAGAAGTGAGCCAAGCGGACGCGGCGCCCACCATGCCGATGCTCGCAACCAGCTGATCGCCATACGGCGCCGTCGCGAACGGCGCACTCGCTGAAGGTTCTTGCAGGATGGACGGAGACACGGGGCCGGACCAGCATTCCGGCCCTGCAAAAACAGTTGACCGGCAGCGCGGAACCAGACGCTCGCCGAGCCGACTCGCGGTCTGTCGACCGAGCTTCTCCTCTGATCTCGCCCGGATTGCGTCTCGATCGGGCGCGGGGAGAACGGCGAATCCGAATAACCGTTATCCGACACCCAGCCCATACCATGTACCAAGACCCTATCGACGAAGCTCCGGTTCACGAAACCGCCGCCGACCGCTCAAAGAATGTTGACGCCGCAGCGCAGGCAGTGGCGGCCCTGATCGACGCTTACCGCAACCATGGCCATCTCATGGCGACGCTGGACCCGCTTGGACTCTCCGCGCCGGGACACGCGCCGGCGTTGTCGCCGCTCCATCACGGACTCGACGCATCGCAGACGATCGCCGTTCACAACGCATCCTTCGCATCGGCGGCGACGGTCGGCGAGCTTGAGGAACAGCTCAAGCGCGCTTACTGCGGTGCGCTGGCGCTCGACTGCAGCGGCGTGCGCCATGAGTCGCGCCGTGCATGGCTGTTCCAGCGGATGGAGTGCGATCGCGCTCTCCCCCCGCCCACGCAGCAACAGCGCGAGGCGCTGCTGCGGCGTCTTCTCGACGCCGAAATGTGGGAGCGGCTCGTCGCGGCACGCCACGAAGATGCGAAGCGCTTCTCGTTGGAGGGGTGCGAGAGCTTGGTACCGCTTCTCGACACGCTGATCGCAAGCGCGGCAAGCGACCGCACGCAACAGTTGTTTCTCGGTATGCCGCATCGCGGACGGGTGAATACGCTTGTCACCGTGATGGGGTTCTCCGCTGTGGGAATGATCGATCGTCTCGATCCTGACTCGGATCTCCCGGTCGTTCAAACGGACCTGCCGTACCACTTGGGCGGTGAGGTCGTAAAGCGCACGCCGAACGGCGACGTCCTCGTGTTTCTGGCGCACAACCCATCGCATTTGCAAAGCGTTCATCCTGTCGTCAGCGGCATGGCTCGTGCATGGCAGGATGACCATCCAGGCGAGGATTGTCTGACCGTCGCAGTTCATGGCGACGCCGCGTTCGCCGGCCAGGGCGTCGTCATGGAAACGCTGAATATGACGCGCAAGGACGGCTATGATTTGCGCGGCACCGTCCATGTCATCCTGAACAACCAGATCGGCTTCACCACCCCGAACAGGATGGATGCAAGCGACCACGCTTACTGTACCGATATCGCGCGCATGATCGACGCACCGGTCGTCCGCGTCAACGCGGATCATCCGGAAGAAGTCGTCCGTGCAGCGCGGCTGGCGTATGACTATCGCAAGGAGCACGGGGCGGATATTGTGATCGACCTGATCGGTTATCGCCGCCTCGGGCATTCGGAGCACGATGTTCCCGCAGTCACGCAACCGCTGTTGCAGATGGCGATCGACATGCATCCGACCGTGACGGAGCTGTACTACATCGCCACCGGTGGCGGCACCGCGCTTCCCGCCTTGCGCGACGATGCGCTGCGCAGGCTCGGATCGAACACCGCCGTTGCGGACGCACCTGCGCCTGAAAGTGGCGAGACGAACGGCGAGCCGACCGTTCGGCCCGGCGCGCAACTGTCGTTGAGCCGGCTGCGGGCGCTCACTGCCGCGATCACGCGTGTGCCGGAGAACTTGTCGCTGCATCCGATCGTTTCTACGATGCTCGCGAAGTGGCAAGACACCGTCGCGGACGAGAACCGTCCGGCCGACTGGCGCTTCGCCGAGAACATGGCGTATGCCTCCTTGCTCGAAGCCGGGCATGACATCCGGCTATCGGGTCTCGACGTGGGGCGCGGCACGTTCATGCATCGCCACGCCGTCTGGCATGCGCAGGATGCGCACGACGAGGCGGGCCACCGGCATGTGCCGCTTAGCGGCATCGCCGGGAAGCAGGGACGGTTCGACATCGTGAACTCTCCGCTGACCGAAGAGGCCGTGCTTGGATTCGAGTACGGCTACAGTGTGCAAACGAAGGCTACGATGACTGTCTGGGAAGCGCAGTACGGCGATTTCGTCAACGGCGCGCAGGTTTTCATCGATCAGTACATCGCGGCCGGCGAGTTCAAATGGGGTTATGAGTCGGCGCTCGCCGTATTGCTGCCGCATGGTCATGAGGGCGTCGGTCCGGAGCATTCGAGCGGCTATCTCGGCCGCTTCCTGCAGCTTTGCGCGGACGAAAACATGCGGATCGTCGTGCCTTCGACCTCGGCGCAATGGTTCCATCTGCTTCGCCAGCACGCGATGGCCGAACGCCGGAGGCCGCTCATCGTCATGTCTCCGAAGTCGAAGCTTTACGGCAACGTGGCGTCACATGCGCCGCTGCGAGAGATGACCGCTGGCGCATTTCAATGCGTGCTGGACGACGAACGCATCGCAGACTCAAGTGCCGTTGAACGCGTCGTGCTATGCAGCGGAAAGTTCTACTACGAATTGCGCGATGCTCGCGACGCTTCCCGGGACGAATCGACGGCGATCATCCGCATCGAACAGCTCTATCCGTTCCCGCAAAACCAGCTTCGGCGCGTGCTCGCCCGGTTCATCAACTTGCGCAGCATCGCGTGGGCGCAGGAGGAGGACCGCAATCAGGGCGCATGGCGATTCGTTCGCGACGAACTGGAGACCGTGCTCCCCGCCAATTGCGTCTTGCGCGATGTATGCCGCACCGCGACGCCAGCCGGCGCGCATTCTTCGGTCGCGGCGCATCGTCCGGAACAGGCGCGGCTGGTCGCGGCCGCATTGACGGCGGCTACACTGTAGTCGGAGAAGATCGTCGCTCGCAACCGTGCACCGCGTCCGGCGATGACCCCTCGTGATCGAGCGGGTGCCTTAGCTACCGAGCCGAATGTCCGATTCCCGGCTCGCAAGCGACGATCAAATTAGACTTCGGACCTCTCCAGAACGTCTCTTCAGGGCCGAGAGCGCCAGCTCGATAAATCTTCTACAGAGCTGACGTTTGGGTCGCCCATGTCAGCTTTTCGGTGGCGAGTCGGAAAGCGAACAAACGGTTAAGAACCGTCGTTGAAAGGATAAAATGCGAGGGTCTGTCATAAGGCTGCCAGCAGTCTTACGAACCAACGCCCTGAGTGCCCACTATCCTCGAATCCGGCCTCAAGACCAATGATTGGCCATCTCGTCGTCGAGCGCGAGTACATATGCCTGGATTGCGATTGAAGCGCACCGGGAATTTCGGAGACGGTTTTGCTGGAGTTACGCTGCCATCGGC
>NZ_JALQDI010000081.1:0-224564 GCF_023631305.1 Caballeronia sp. INML3B | reverse complement strand
CCGGTCTTGCCGACCGTGCACAGCGCGGTATTGCCCGCCGTCACGCCGGACAGCGCGACGGATTTCTTCGGCTTGAATGCGCCTGCGGATGCGGTGCTGTTGTCTGCTTCGCTCATTGATTTCGTCTCCTTCACAAGGGTTATTTCTTCGCAGCAAAAAGCTGATCGAGTTTCTCTTCGTAGGCGTGATAGCCGAGATACTTGTACAGATCGGCGCGCGTCTGCATCGTTTCGACGGCGGCTTTTTGCGTGCCGTCGCGCTTCACGGTCTCGTAGAAGTTGAGCGCGGCGGCGTTCATCGCGCGATACGCGCCGCAACAATACAACGCGATGTCGACGTTTGCATCCTTCAGTTCATCGACCGTGAAGAACGGCGTGGAGCCGAACTCGGTCAGGTTCGCGAGAATCGGCACGCGCACGGCGGCCTTGAAGCGGCGATAGTCGTCGAGCGTTTTCATCGCTTCGGGGAAGATCATGTCGGCGCCCGCCTCGACATAGGCGATGGCGCGCTCGATCGCCGCATCGATGCCTTCGGCGGCAGCCGCGTCGGTGCGCGCCATGATGACGAACGATTCGTCGGTGCGGGCATCGACGGCGGCCTTCACGCGATCGACCATTTCGCCGGTCGGCACGACTTCCTTGCCCGGGCGATGCCCGCAGCGCTTCTGCCCGACCTGATCCTCGATATGGACGGCAGCCACGCCCGCCTTGATGAACGAACGGATCGTGCGCGCGATGTTGAAGGCGCCGCCCCAACCCGTGTCGATGTCGACCATGAGCGGCAGCGAGGACGCGTCGGTGATGCGGCGCGCGTCGATGAGCACGTCTTCCATCGTGCTGATGCCGAGATCGGGAATGCCGAGCGAATTGGCGGCCACGCCGCCGCCGGACAGATAGAGCGCCTTGAAACCGACGGCTTCGGCCATCTTCGCGGCGTAGGCGGTGATCGCACCCACGACCTGCAACGGCGATTCGTCTCTGACGGCCTGGCGGAACCGCGCGCCTGCGGTCTGTGCGGACTGGTTTTCGGAACTCACGTTTCGTCTCCTGATGAAGTCGGCCCTATAGAGCAAGTTGCTTGCCAGTCCGAGTCATCGGCGTAAGTCATTGATTTTACTGACCAAGAACATTCTGGCAAAACATGGTTGTTTTCACGGCTGAAATTTCAGATTTCGAAGCTGAAATGAATGCTGCATACTAAACGCGCACCACCGCGTCATTCAAGGCAGAAGACCATGCAAACGGATTCCGCGTCTCGCCCGCGCATCTGGGCGGTCGGTATCAGCCGGCTCAGAGCGTTATTCATCGATATCGCCGGCGCCTATGCCGACCGCGCCGAACTCGACGTCGTCCCGCTCGGCTACGAGGACGCCGCGCGAAGCATCGAAGGCGCGCGCGACGAGCGGCCGGATGTCGTCGTGGCCGGCGGCTCCAATGGCGCCTATCTCAAGGGCCGCGTGTCCGTGCCGGTCGTCGTGATCAGCCCGACCGGCTTCGACGTCATGCACGCGCTCACGAAGGCGCGGCGCGAGGGCGCGAGCGTCGCGCTCGTCACGCATGGCGATACGCCCGCGGAAATACGCCGGTTCCTCGCCGCATACGGCATCGACATGATCTGCGAATCGTATCGCTCGGCGCAGGACGCGGAGAGCCTCGTGCTGGACTTGCGCGATCGCGGCGTCGACGTCGTGGTCGGCCCGGGCCTCGTCGCGGACCTGGCCGCCGACGCGGGCATGAGCTCGGTGTTCCTCTACTCGCGTACATCCGTCGTCGCCGCGTTCGAGACCGCACTGGAAGTTGCCCAGGCGATGCGCCACGAAGTCGCACGGCGCAATCGCCTCGACAACCTTTTGCAGCATCTTCGCGATGGCGTCGTCGCGGTCGATGCGGGCGGCCGCATCGAAGCGATCAATCGCCGGCTCGCCGCCGCGCTCGGCATTGCCGATGCATCGCGCGCGGTCGGCCGGGCGCTGCTCGATGTCGCGCCCGAACTCGACGGCGTCTTGCCCGTCGCCGACGGCGATGTGTTCGGCGCCGTGCGCGGCGTGAGCTACGCGATCCATCGCGGACCGCTGGCGAGCGAGGGCGCAGCGGGCGGCACGATCTTCACGTTTCAGGAATCGCGCGCAGTCGAGCGCCTCGACCGGACGCTGCGTTCACGGCAGGGCGCGCAGGAATTCGTCGCGCGGTACCGGCTGGAGGACGTCGTCGGTGAATCGGAGCCGATCGAGCGGGTAAGAGCGCTCGTGCGCCGCTACGCGAAATCCGATGCCACCGTGCTGATTCTCGGCGAAAGCGGCACAGGCAAGGAAATGGTCGCGCAAAGCATGCATCGCCTGAGCCGTCGCAAGGACTTTCCATTCGTCGCGATGAACTGCGGTGCATTCCCCGAAGCGCTGCTCGAAAGCGAGCTGTTCGGCTACGAGGAGGGCGCGTTCACGGGCGCGCGCAAGGGCGGCAAGGCCGGCCTGATCGAAGCAGCGCATCGCGGAACGTTGTTTCTCGACGAAATCGGCGAAATGCCGCCTTCGCTGCAAAGCCGCCTGTTGCGTGTGCTGCAGGAAAGAGAAGTCATCCGCCTCGGATCGACGGAACCGACGCGCGTCGATATCCGCGTCATTGCCGCGACGCATCGCACGCTCGCCGAGGGCGTCGCCGATGGCTCGTTTCGGGCCGACCTCTTCTATCGCATCAATATTCTGAGTGTCGCTGTGCCGCCGTTGCGCGCGCGATCCAGCGACATCCTGCCGTTGGCGACGGAGTTGCTGATGCAGGCCGCGAGGCGCGACAAGGCGCTCGCGCTCTGCGTGCCCGGCCGCGACGACGCGCAGCGCCTGCTCGCGCCGCTTGAGCAGGCGCTGCGCCTCTATCCGTGGCCCGGCAACGTCCGCGAGTTGCAGAACATCGTCGAGCGCATTGCCGTGGAGATCCCGGACATGGAGATCGAGAAGGATCGGCCCGTCGCGTTGACGCTCGACGACTTGCAGGCGATCGCGCCCGAGCTGTTCGAAAACAAGACCGAAGCCAACGCGGATCTTTCGCTTCGCGACCTCGGCCGTTCGGTGGAAGCCGATCAGATCCGTGCGTCGATGGCCGCGTTCGGGGGCGATCGGGACGCCGTCTGCAAGGCGCTCGGCATCAGCAAGACGACCTTGTGGCGAAGGCTCAACGCGAAGCGTTGAAATTCCTGAAGGCGGCAGCGGCCGGCTCGCCGAACTGCAGGGCGGCGAGCTGCGCATACAGCGGCGAGCTTTGCAGCAACTCGGCGTGACGGCCTTGCGCGACGATGCGGCCGTGCTCCATGACGACGATCCGGTCGGCCTGCTGGACAGTAGCCAGTCGATGCGCGATGACGAGCGTGGTGCGATTCTGCGCGGCATTGTCCAGCGCCGTCTGCACGAGTCGTTCGCTCGCTGCGTCGAGCGCGCTGGTCGCTTCGTCGAGCAGCAGGATCGGCGGGTCACGCAGGATCGCGCGCGCGATCGCGATGCGCTGACGCTGGCCGCCCGACAGCCTCACGCCGCGCTCGCCGAGAAAGGTGTCGTAGCCCTGCGGAAGCTGCTCGATGAAACCGGCGGCCGCAGCCATGTCGGCGGCGCGTCGTACTTGCGTGAGCGTTGCGTCGGGCATGCCGTACCGGATGTTGTCGAAGACGCTTCCTGAAAAGATCACCGAGTCCTGCAACACGACGCCGAGCGCGCCGCGCAACGTGCCGAGCGACATGTGCCGGGTCGCGACACCGTTGATCGAAATGCTGCCGGATTGCGGGTCGTAGAACCGCAGCAGCAATTGAAACAGCGTGGTCTTGCCTGCTCCCGATGGCCCGACGAGCGCGACATGCTCGCCAGGGCGGACATGGAGCGAGAACCCGGATAGCGTCGCGATGCCTTCGCGGGAAGGATAGGAAAAGCTCACGTCGTCGAAGCGTATGCCTTCGCCCGCGGCTGGCATCGGCACCGTCGTTGCGGCCTGCGCCACGGGCGAGCGCGCGGCCAGGAGTTGCATGAGCCGTTCGGTTGCGCCGGCGGCGCGCTGCAGATCGCCCCACACCTCCGCGAGCGTGCCGACGGCACCCGCCGTGAACACCGCGTAGAGGATGAACTGCGACAACTGGCCCGCTGTCATCTGCCTTGCCAGCACGGCCTGCGCGCCGAGCCAGAGCACGAAGACGACGGCGGCGAACACGAACACGATGACCACGGCCGTCAACCCGGCGCGGGCGCGGATTCGCGTGAGCGCTGTCTCGAAGGCGGATTCCACCGCCGCGCCGAAGCGCCGCGCTTCGTAGGCTTCCTGCGTGTATGACTGCACCGTTGGCATGGCGTTGAGGATCTCGCCCGCCAGCGCGCTTGCGTTCGCGACCTTGTCCTGGCTGGCGCGCGAAAGCCGCCGGACACGACGGCCGAAGAAGACGATAGGCGCGACGACCACGATCAGCACGGCGATGATGTAGCCGGACAGTACCGGGCTCGTCGTCACCAGCATCGCGATGCCTCCCACCGTCAGCAAGGCATTGCGCAATCCCAGCGACAGGCTGGTGCCCACCACCGTCTGGATCAAAGTGGTGTCGGCGGTGAGGCGCGAGAGGACTTCGCCCGTCTGCGTCGTTTCGAAGAACTGGGGGCTCATGCCCATGATGTGATCGTAGACCGCGCGCCGCATGTCGGCCGTCACGCGCTCGCCCAGCCACGATACCCAGTAGAAGCGCAGTGCCGTCGCGCCCGCGAGGACGAGTGAGACGATGAAAAGCGCGATGAAATAGCGATCGATATGCGTCCGGTCCCCGCTGGCGAACCCGCGATCGATCAGATATCTGAAGGCCATCGGCAGGGCCAGTGTCGCGCCCGCCGACGTCACCAGCGCGAGGAACGCGAGCGCCCAGCGACCGGCATACGGCCGCAGGTACGGAGCGAGAGAGAAGAGCAGGCCGACGCGCGGCAAAGGGGCTGCTGCAGATGACATGGAATCCTGGCGTGGTGGACAGAGCGGTCGATGGCATCGAGCGTCGAAGAGAACCGCTTGCGGGTTCTGACGTTCGTCCGTTGCCAAGCCAGATTATCTTCTTGCGGCGAGCGATACGCGTTCGGGCGCGCAAACGAAACGATACTTATCGGCGTTTCTCCAGCGAAGGCGATCGCGACTCCAAAGACGACGAGTCCAGCGGCGCCCGGTTCGTCCCCGCGAACTCCCTGCGATAAGCCGCCGGCGTGGTGTGCTTCAACGCGCGAAATTGCCGGTTGAAGTTGGCCACGTTCGGAAATCCCGATTGCGAAGCGATCACCGAAACCGGCCATGAAGTATCGGCGAGCATCCGGCATGCATGACCGATGCGAACGCGGTTCAGATATTTGCCGACGCTCTCGCCCAGATGCTGCGCGAAGTAGCGGTTCAACGTTCGCTCCGAGAGCGTCGCTGCGTCGGCAAGCTCGCGCAACGTCAGGCGCTCTGCGAAGCGGGCGTCGATCACGCCAAGGGCGCGATTGATACGCTCGGGTTCGTGACCGGAAGGCCGTCCCGGCTGCCCTTTATCGAACGCTCGGGGCGAGGCGAGCGGCGTGGCGTCCCGGTCCGCGAGCTCGCACAGGACGTCCAGCACGGCGCCCAGGCGTTCTCTGGGCGATCGGGACAACAACGCTGCGAGCCTTCGACTGACGATCTCGCCGGCCTCCTGCGCGAACGCGAGCCCGGATGCCCCGCGGCGCAGCAGTTTTCGCAGCGGTTCGTACTCGGGGCAGCAATCCGCGAGACGCCGCGCCCAATCGCCGCTGAACCAGATAACGATCGCCACTTGCGGCGCACCGGCGTCGATCGACTTGTTCGAGGCCCACGTATGCGGTAGATCCGGCGGCACCAGCACGAGGTCGTCGCCTTCGTAAGCGACGATCGAATCGCCGATATAACGCTTTCCGCGACTGTTCATCGTGAGCGTGAGCTCGTACTCCGGATGGTGATGCCATTCGAACGGTATCCGGGGCAGCTTGCGATGAAAAACCCGGATCGAGCAGCCGGCTTCCATCGTGACGTGTTCGTAAGCGGGCTTCATGACCGGATATGCAAATAGATTGTCCTGATTGTATCGCAGCGAAAGCGTGCGCCCGTCTAAGCTGTAGGCACTCGAAAACATCTGGAGACCCGCTGTGGAATCCCTGAACATTCAAGATCTGCCCGCTGCCATCCGCGCGGTGAAAAAGCAGCTTCGCAACGAGCTGCCCCGCTACAAGGAAGTATTTCAGGAGGTCGAGGCCGAAATGAGGCGCAAGGTCGATGAGATCGCGGAACTTCGTCGACGCGGCGAACCGGTGATTCCGGAGATCCGGTATGCCGACATCGTCGCGGGACGCGTCGGGGACGATGCGATCGCCGCAATCAGGGATCGCGGCGCGTGCGTCGTGCGCGGCGTCTTCAGTGCGCAGCGCGCGGCGGGATGGGACGAGGCGATTGCGGACTATGTCGAGGCCAACCGTCTGGACGAGAAGCTCGCGCATCGGGCGGAGGACAAATATTTCGGCAATCTCGCATCGGGCAAGCCGCAGATTTACGGCATCTACTGGTCCGGCCCGCAGGTCGAGGCGCGCCAGTCACGGGAGCTCACGCAGACGCGCGTGTTTCTGAACCGGCTGTGGAAATGGGAGAGCGAAGGGCGCGTTCATTTCGATCCCGACCAGGTGCCCGTGTATGCGGATCGCCTGCGCCGGCGGCCGCCGGGCTCAGCGTCGCTCGGGCTTTCTCCTCATTGCGATGGCGGCTCTGTCGAACGATGGCTCGACGACAATTTCCGGCGTGTGTATCGACATGTGTTCAGCGGCGACTGGCGCCGTTACGACCCCTTCGACGCGGCGTATCGCCCCGAGGCGCGCGAGATTCCGTCTCCCGCAGTCTGTTCGATGTTCCGCACCTTCCAGGGCTGGACGGCGCTCACCCCGCAGGAGCCCGGCGACGGAACCTTGCAACTGGTGCCGATCGCAAATGCAATGGTCTACGTGCTGCTGCGCGCGCTTCAGGACGATATCGCCGAGGACGACCTGTGCGGCGCGACGCCGGGCCGCGCGTTGTCGATCAGTTCGACATGGCACGCGCCCTTGCACGAAGCGCTCTCGTCGATTCCGCCGATGCAGGCTGGCGACACCGTCTTCTGGCACAGCGATGTGATTCACGCGGTGGAGGATGAACATCGCGGCAAGGGCTACAGCAACGTGATGTACATCGCGGCGGCGCCCGGCTGCGCGAAGAACGACGAATACCTCAAACGGCAACTGCCGGCATTCATCAAGGGCGAGAGCCCGCCCGACTTCCCGGCCGATAACTTCGAGACCGATTTCGTCGGCCGTTCCACCGAAGGCAGTCTGACTGCCCTCGGCAAGCAGCAACTTGGATTCGATCTCTGATCCGTGCGGTCAGTTCGAGAATGTTTCGCGCGGCGTCTACAGCAGGGATTTTCCCTGCGCTAGGATCTTGTCGCAAACCTGCTTCGTGACTTGTTCCTTCAGGCCGCCGCCGCTCAGATCGACCTGCTTGCCGTTGCCGCTATCGAGGATTCCCTTGGCGCCATCGAGGTATCCGCCGTTGCTCGACGCCGAGCCGCCGAGCTTGCTCATGAGCCCGTCCTTGACCGGCGATGCGCCGCCTCCGAGATAGTTGTTCTTGATGCAGTACTCCAGTACGCCGGCGACATTGCCGGTGCTGCCGGAGGATAGCGAGTCCAGCGACAGACCGTTGCCCATTCCGCCGAGATTGCCGAGGCCGCCGCCCGCCGCGGCGTTCTTGCCTTGATCGAGCAGGTTGCCGAGTTGGCCGTAGGTCATGGGAACGTAAAGCAAGGTCGCGGCCAGCATTCCACCGACCCAGAGGTGACGTTTGCACGAGATCATGCTGCCTCCTTTTTGGGGAGCTTTAACTATAGTGCTTCTGAAGGCTCGTGCAGGCCGCAGGCGATCAGCCTGCGCATATCGCGTAACAGGACCGAAAGAATCGGCAGGATTGATGCGCACGACGGTTGCCGCGAAGATCACGAGCTCGCCGCGCTTCGCGCGCGGTGCCGCCCGCCACGGCGCGTCGATCACCTGCGCGCCCGCTGCCGCCCGCCGCTCGCCTCGGCGACGCACGGCGTCCGGGCCGACCGTCGACATGATCAACGGTGACGCCGCACGACGCCTGCGCGTCACGACGCGAGCTTGCGTGCCAGCCGGCGCATGCCGTCGAAGATCGAATCGGCGACGTCCATCGGGAATTCGCGTGGCAGCAGCGCGGCCACTTCGTCGATGACAGCTGGCGTGCGCGTACCGAGTTCATCGATCATCGTCTCGACTTCGGCAGCGGCGAGCCCGACGCGCCGTCCCTGCGCGACCCAGTGCCGGCGCTGGATTTCGCCGATCAGATAGTGGACGTTCTTGCCGCGCACGGCCATCGCGAGCCGCACGCGCCGCGCGGCGAACTTGTCGTGCCCTCGTCCGATGACCGGATGCGCCGAAAGCACGTCATAGAGCGGTGTCGATTCGTACTGGTTGCCGGGCAGATGCGCGATGCTGAAGTTCTTCGCGTGGCCATCGGTGGCGGCGAGCAGCCAGAAGATCATCTGCGTCAGAAAGAAGTGACGGCGATCACGCGCGGCGTGCGTCGATCCGGAGAGCACGTCCATGATCCGTTCTATGCCCGGGCCGCCGTCCGATTCGTACTTGTGCAGCGCGGGCGTACCGGTGGCCTGACACATGTCTTCCTGCGGCAGGCGCAGAATCCACGACTTGTCGCTCGACAGGCGGCGATCGAAGCGTTCGACGACCAGCACCTTCTGATCCGCGAACCGGTCAATCTCGCAGCGCGCGATCGGCAGGCCATAGGCGGCAACGATCTTCGAGCAAAGCCATTCGTTCTCGACCGACGTGCGCATGTCGGCGCGCATGTTTCCGACGAGGCCAAGCGGCAGCTTGAAGATATGCGTGGTCGGGGTGCTGCCTTCGGGCAGAAGCCAGCGCCTGCCGTGACGCAGAAGCGCGGTCTTTTCCTGCGCGCCGGCGATGGAAAGGCGCAGGTCGTCGACCGGCTCGTGCTGTCCGAGCTGTGGCGCGGATGTCGTCTCGCGCAAGAGACGCGCGATCTGCGATTCGGTGAGCGCGCGGCCCTTGATGCTTTCGAGATCCACAGGCGCTTCGCCGGGCGGTAGCATCTGAAGCGCGCCGACGCAATCGCGGCCCAACTGGGCGAGCAACTGGAACGGCGTCGTGCCGCCGGTGCGGAATCGCGTGGCGATGCGGCGGCGGATCGGCTCGCTGTCGGGCAAGAGGTTGTCGAAGAAATCCGTGACGACCTGCCCGCGCCACGGCTGATTGCCTGGCGTAAAGGGCAGCGAGAGCGATAGCGGACGGCCCTGCGTATCGGCGATCCAGTCATCGCGATAGACGAGGCGTTCGCCGGCGGGACCGTTCTCCCAGTATCCGACGGGCAGGCCGTTCATCCACAGGTCGAGCCGTCCCGTTTGCGTGCGGCGCGCCATGATTACCAGTGCTCCCGTTTCTTCGTGGCGGCGGTCGTGGCGCTTTTACGCGCGGGCGTGACCTCGGTCTGTCGCGATGCGCGGCGGGACCGCGCCGTTGTGGCTTTCGCGGCGGCGGGGGGCGGGTCGGTCAGCGCGGCTTCGTTTGCCTGGGCAGAACGGGCGGTTGCGGCTCGGGTTAGCGCAAGTTCCACGTCTAGCGCGCGCAAAACCTTGAATAAGCGCTCGACGCTCACAGCCGCGGGATTGGCTTCGAGTTGCGCGTAAGTCTGCTGGGTGACGCCGAGACGCGCGGCGACCATCGCTTGCGTGAGGCCCGCGGCCTTGCGGAAGCCGAGCAGGATAGGCCTGAGCTGGCTCAGTGTTTTCAGGGAATAGTTCACCACGCGCTCCTACAGGCTTTGGACTGTAATGCGATCTTACAGTCTATTGGCTGTTTCAGGAAAAAACAGTCTATCGTCTGTAAATCGGGTGTGGCCGGTATCCGCACCGCTACAATCCAGTTTCTCAAGGATAAGCGAGGTGTCTATGGAATTGATGCTCGAGCGGCTTTCGGAGTCGGTGGCTTCAGCGGAAAGTCTGGAGCAGCTCACGAGACCGTTGCTTGAAATGCTTGAAATCGTCACGGGGCTGGAGTCGGTCTATCTGACTTCCATCGATGAAGCCGCCGGGATTCAGTTCGTCGATTTCGCGCGGAACTCGGGCGAGCTTCGCATCGATGAAGGACTGGAGGTGCCCTGGGCCGATACGCTTTGCAAGCGATGCATCGACGAAGGACGCCGCTTCACGTCCAATGTCAGCGAAGTATGGGGCGACTCTCAGGCTGCCAGAGCGCTCGGCATCGAAACCTATGCGAGCGCACCGATATGCGCTAGCAACGGCCTGATCATCGGCACGCTCTGCGGCGCGAGCAGGAAGAGTCAGGCTATCGGGCCGCGCGCCCGCAGTGCGCTCAACGTGTTCTCGAAGATCATCGCTCAGCATATCGAGCGGGAACGCTTGCTGGAGGAAGTGCGCCGCTCCAACGAATATCTGACGAAGTTCGCCCTGACCGATACGCTGACCGGGCTGCCGAATCGGCGCGCATTACAGGACGAACTGGGCCGGCTGCTGGCAAGGGCCGCAAGAGATGGGTCGTATGTGATCGTCGGCATGATCGATCTCGACGATTTCAAGAAGATCAACGACGAGTTCGGTCATGCGGCCGGCGACAGTCATTTGCGCGACTGCGCCGAACGCATTGCGAAAGTCACGCGGGACACGGATATGCTCGCGCGCATCGGCGGCGATGAATTTGCGTTCGTGGGTCCGGGTCCTTCCGATCTCGACGAGGCGAACCGGATTGCAGCCGAGATTCAGGCGCGCTTTGCGCGGGCCGGAAGTGGAACGAGCTTGCCCGGACGTCATCAGGCGGGCGCTTTCGGCGTGAGCATCGGTGCCGTTGCGGTACGGTTCGTGAGCGCCGATCAGGCGATCGCCCTTGCCGATACAGCTATGTACGAGAACAAGCGCGAGCGGAAGCGGGGGCGAAATGAGGCTGCATCGGCGAAAGAATGATGTCGATTCGCCGATGCGGGCGTTGACGATCACCTATTGACGACAACGCCATCACGCCGTGGGGCGATAGCGTGCATCAGTGAAACCGGACCGGCCATCGCGTGAGGGCAACGTATCGGATGAGTCCGGCGCGCCGCGCTCCGCTTCGCTCATTTTTTCGATCCTGGTGAGCAGGTCGGCTACCGTCGAGAACTGGTGGTGAAGAAGGTGACGGCTTTGCAACAGGCGCTCGAGCCGGCGACGCCAATACAACAGCGGAAGCGCCGGATTCGACGCGTAGAGAACCGCTTCGATCGCGATTCGAATGTGGGCAATGTCAGCGTCGATCATCCGAAGCTCGAATGCGCTGACAATGTTGCTATCACAGGTGTCCATGGCTTGTTATCGGCATGGACCTTTCAATTCTGAAGCGCTGATGGCGCGACCGATTGTATGGTGCGGTTAAGGACCCGGCACGCTGATTGCGCGCCTTCTGCTCAAGCAGGCGACCCTCGTCTGCCTCCATCTTCAGCCCGACTAAGGAGGGACGGAACATGAACAAGGCAATCAGCACACTGATCGCGGCGGCAGCCGCACTCACCCTGTCAGCGGGCGCTTATGCGCAGACGGCGGGGGGTTCGAGCGGCGCGGGTTCGGCAGGCAGCACGGCTAGCCCGGCAAACCAGGTGAACGGCGCAACGGGCGGCTACGGCACGCCGGGCATGACGAATTCGGAAAGCGGCATGTCCGCCAAGCCCAACTCGGGCCTGCCGAGCAGCACGAACAGCTCGGCAACGTCAGGTACCACTGCGCCGACTACCAGCAACAACACCCTGGCGACGCCGAGCGTGAAGTCGCCTGCTGCTGGCCAATAACGACTGTGTAGAAATGACAATGGGCCGCGAATCGGCGCGAGCCTGCAGATAGCAATCTTCGGGTTCGCGTCGAGGCGGTTATAGGTTCTCATGCTGCGGAGTCGTCGCGCGGCTGGGACGGAAGAGCGCGACTGGCACATTTCGATCTTGCACGGCGCGAAGCGGCGCGACTTCGTTCGGTATTAGCGACGCCATGCGCAGATCCATTGCATGAACTGCAACGCTGCGACTCCTCGCTCGCCGCGCTCTGTCGCAGCAAAGAGACGAACCCGCCACGAGCGACCAATTTTGATGTTCTCCGGTCTTGATGCTCGGTAGAATCGCGGCGAGCTAAAAAAGACCGAACGGGCGTCCCGGCGATTTCATCGCCGCACTCTAAATTATTCCAGCGTCGCGCCGTTAACCTGCTCGCAAGACAAACCAATCATTAGAAAAGTATCGGATGGCTCTGCCGCCGGGTGGAGCGCATCTACTCGTGTGTTCGTCGGCCGTCCAGCCTGAATACCATACGTTTCCGAGCGCGAACCACCGACATGCCCGATCTCCACTGGATCATTCCGGTTGCTCGCTCGTCAATATGGCCTGCCGCCGCATCCGTCGCCCCCGACATCGGCTTTATCGAGCCGTTGACGCGGCGCAGGCTCAGCACGCTGTCGCGCGCCGGGCTAAAGGTGGCGCACGACTGCGCAGCGCATGTGCCCGCAGTGCGTCTCGTCTTCGCTTCGCGTCACGGCGAACTGCGCCGCACGACCGACGTCCTGCACACCATGGATGCCGGCAAGACCGTTTCGCCCACGTCCTTCAGTCTGTCCGTGCTCAACACGATGACAGGTATCTTCGGCATCGTGCGCGGCGACCGCACCCCGGCCAGCGCGTTGTCGGCGGGCAATGAAACCCTCGGCTATGCCCTGCTCGAAGCCTACGCGCAATACGCTACGGACCCATCGAGTCCGGTGCTGCTCGTCTATGCCGACGAACCGGCCGATCCCGCATACGGCCCGGTCGAAGACGAAGTCGATGGCGGCGCCCTTGCGATCCTGCTCGATGCATCCGCGCAAACCGGTCGCCTCGAATGCGCGCGCAATGCGGCCAGCGACGATGCCGATACATTGCGCACGTCATTTCCGTCGCAAAGCGCGGCCGTGCAGCACTGTCTCGACACGCGCGCGTCGAGCGAATGGCATGGCATGAGCTCCACGTGGCAATGGTGCTGGCATGAAGGCGCTTGAATACCACTGGCGTCTCGTCGCGACGGCTCTCGCATTCGCCGCGTTCGGCGTCTGCGGACTCGGCTTCTCGCTGATCGTATTCCCGCTCGCCTCACTCTGGCCGCATCGGGACTCCAGACAGCGCATCATCGTCGCGATCATTCACACGTTTTTTCGCGCGCTCGTCGCCGTGCTCGTGCGCGTGGGCGTGATGACGCTCGACGTGCATGGCGCGCGCGCGCTCCGGCCCGACTCGCGGCGCGCGGCCATCGTCGTCGCCAATCACCCGACCTGGCTCGACGTGATGGTGCTGTTGTCGCTCACGCCGCGCGCATGCTGCGTCGTGAAGAGCGCGCACTGGAGCAATCCGTTCTTCTGGGGCGTGATGCGCGCGGCCGAGTACGTGAGCAATGCAGACCCCGTCGAACTCGTCGACGCGGGCGCGCGTCAACTGGCTCGCGGCTACACGATGATCATTTTTCCGGAGGGCACGCGCAGTCCGACACGCAACCGGATGCACGCGTTCTCACGCGGATTCGCGCACATGGCATTGCAGTCCGGCGCGCCGATCCTGCCCGTCCTGATGGACTGCGATCCGCCCGCGTTCACGAAAGACATGCGCTGGCACGACGTGCCCGAACGCGCGTTCCACATGCAAGTGAACGTGCTCGCGCCCCTGCGCGCCGACGAACTCGCCGCGCGCGACGAGCCGCCCGCGCTTGCCGCCCGGACGGTGACGAGCGCGATCGAAGCCCACATCACCCAGCATCTGATCGACTATGGATTCTTTAAAGCTTGAAATCAAACGGCTTCTGATCGAAGCCCTCGATCTCGAAGACATGCAGCCCGGCGACATCGACGACGACGCGCCGCTCTTCGAAACCGAAGGCGTCGGTCTCGACTCGATCGACGCGCTCGAGATCGGCATCGTGCTGCGCGAACACTATCAACTGAACATCGCGGCCAACGACGAGCACGCGCGAGAGCACTTCCGTTCGATCAACACGCTTGCCGCACTGGTGGCGAGCCAGCGCGAGCTCGCGCATGTGGTGGACGGATCCACGAAAGAAGGGGAATGACCGTGACCGGGAACGAGATCCTTGAGCGCATCCGCGCCATCTTCCACGAAAACTTCGCGATTGCGCCCGAGCGCGTGACGCCCGAGGCCCATCTCTTCGAAGAGCTCGATCTGGACAGCATCGACGCCGTCGACCTCGCGATCAAGCTGCAGGAAATGACGGGCCGCCGCATCAAGCCGGAAGAATTCAAGTCGGTGCGCACGGTCGCGGATGTGGTCGCCGCCGTCGAGTCGCTGCTCGTCGAGCAGGAATGATGCAATCGCAGACCGCGCGTGCGCAGAACCCCGATGCCGCCGATGCAAACTCGCGCGGCCGGACCGGCTTCGCGCTGAACGTCGTGCTCAAGCTCGCGTATCCGGCGGTGATTCTGGGCGCGTGGTTCTGGAACGCGCCGCGCTATGCCGGCTGCCTGCTGTTCGCGCTGATCTGGATGCAACGCTGCCTCGGCACGGGCATGGTCAGCGTATCGCTGCGCAGGCTCACGCGCGTCGACTGGATCGTGGCGTTCATGCTGAGCATCGCGTCCGCCGCAATCGTGTGGACCGACAGCGAACGCCTGCTGCACATCTATCCGTCCCTCGTCAATCTCGGCTTGCTGATCGCGTTCGGCGCGACGCTCGTGCGCGGCCCGTCGATGATCGAGAAGTTCGCGCGCATCGGCACGCCCGACCTGAGTAACGCCGCCGTGGTGCATACGCGCCGCGTCACGCAGATCTGGTGCGGCTTCTTCGCCGCGAACGGCCTGTTCTCGCTCTATACCGCGCTGTACTGGCAGCGCGAGGCATGGTCGCTTTACAACGGCGCGATCTCGTATGGACTCGTCGGCGCGCTGCTCGCCGGTGAAATCGCGTGGCGCTATCTCGTGATTCTGCCGCGCGCGCGGCGCGTGGAGGCGGCATGATCGCACTGCACGATGTGCTGCGCGTGCAACGCGATGCGCAGACGCCCGTCTGCCGCGACGACCGCGCCGGGACCGCGAACGACATCATCACGCATGCGGCATTCCTCGCGCGCACGGCGGCGCTCGTGTGGTGGCTGCGCGAGCAGCCGGCGCGCCGCTATGCCCTTTGCATCGACGATCCGTTCGACTTCGCCTGCGCGCTCTTCGCGCTGTTTGCGTGCGGCAAGGAGCCGGTGATTCCCGCGAGTTCCGCTCCCGGCTATCTCGCCGATCTCGCGAGCGCCTATGACGCCATGCTGACCGATGACGACATCCGCGCGCTGGCCGCAACGGAATCGATCACGCGCGCCATGCCGCCGGCGCCGATCGACCCGGGCGCGCCGCTCACGCTCTACACGTCCGGCAGCAGCGGCACGCCCAAGCCGATCCACAAGACGCTCGCCCAGTTCGATGCCGAAGTGCGCACGCTCGAACGCGAATGGGGCGCGCTTATCGGTGACGCGACCGTGCTCGCGAGCGTCCCGCATCGCCATATTTACGGGCTGCTGTTTCGCGTGATGTGGCCGCTCGCCGCGGGCCGTGCATTCGATCGCGCCGTGTGCGCGGAACCGACGCAAGTGCAGTCGCGCATCGCGCGCTGCGGCGGGACCGTGGTGGTGTCTTCGCCGGCGCAACTCGTACGCTGGGCCGCGCTCGCCGGTTTCGCGGAACTGACGCCTGCGCCGCACGTGTTCTTTTCATCGGGCGGGCCGCTCGCGGCCGACGCGGCGCACGGCTACGCGAGGGCGTTCGGCGATGCGCCCGTCGAGATTTACGGCAGCACCGAAACGGGCGGCATTGCGTGGCGCAGGCAGAATGAAACGCAGGCGTGGCGACCGCTCAGCGGCGTCGGCGTGCGCCGCGGGAACGACGGCGCGCTCGAAGTGCGCTCGCCCCATCTGGGCCACGACGGCTGGCATCGCACCGACGACGCGATTCTTCTCGACGACGACGGACGGTTTCGCCTGCAAGGCCGCCTCGACCGCGTGATCAAGCTCGACGGCAAGCGCGTGTCGCTGCCCGAAATGGAAGCACGGCTCGCGCTGCATCCGTATGTAGCGCAGGCGTGCGTCGTGCCGCTCGCGGGCGCATCGCGCGAACGCGTGGGCGCCGTGGTCGCGTTGAGCGATGCGGGCGGCGCCGCGTTGCGCGACGAAGGCCGCGTGGCACTCGCGAAGTCGCTGCGCCGTCATCTCGCCGCGTATTTCGACGTCGTGCTCTTGCCGCGCCGCTGGCGCTTTCGGATCGCGCTGCCGGTCGATGCGCGCGGCAAGCTGCCCGTCGCGTCGGTCGTGGCGGCCTTCGGCACCCGCGCCGAAGGCTTCGAATTGCTCTCGGAAGCACGCGACGGCGACAACTTGCGCTACGAGTTGCGCGTGCCGTCGACGCTCGCGCATTTCGGCGGACATTTCCCGGATCTGCCGATCCTGCCGGGCGTCGTGCAGGTCGACTGGGCCATCCGGCTCGCATCGGAGCATGTCGCGGGAACGCGCGACACCGCATCGGTCGATCGTCTCAAGTTCATGGCGCCCGTGCCGCCCGGCGCGGTGCTCGACCTGCGGATCGCGCACGATACGGCGCGCCGCCGCATGCAGTTCGCGTATCGGCTGAACGGGCGCGACTGCTCGTCGGGCGTGGTCGTCTATCGGGAGCACGCATGAGCGGCGCGAACCTGCGGACCTGCATCGTCATTCCGATTTACAACCACAAGGAAGCGATCGGCGACACCGTCTCGCGCCTCGCCGTGCACGGCCTGCCGATGTTCGTCGTCGACGACGGCAGCGACGCGGCCACGCAAGCGGTTCTCGCGCAGATCGTCGGGCAATACGGCGAACAGATTACGCTGCTGCGTCTGCCCGTCAACGGCGGCAAGGGCGCGGCCGTGATGGCGGGCCTGCGCGAGGCGCGGCGCGCGGGCTACACGCATGCGTTGCAGATCGACGCCGACGGCCAGCATGACGCGAACGACGTGCCGCGCTTTCTCGCGGCCGCGCGCGCCGAACCGGGCGCGGTGATCCTCGGGCGTCCCGTCTACGACGAGAGCGTGCCGAAGTCGCGTCTCTATGGCCGTTACGTGACGCACGTGTGGGTATGGATCGAAACGCTGTCTTTCACGATCCGCGATTCGATGTGCGGCTTTCGCCTGTACCCGCTCGATGCGGTCTGCGCGCTCATCGACAGCGTGCGAATCGGCACGCGCATGGACTTCGACATCGAAATTCTCGTGCGGCTGCACTGGCGGCGGCTCGCATTCCGCACCGTGCCGACGCGCGTCACTTACGCGACGGACGGCATCTCGCACTTCGACGTCCTGTGGGACAACGTGCGCATCAGCGCGAGCCATGCGCGGCTCGTATGCGGCATGCTGCTGCGTCTGCCGATGCTCCTCGCGCACAAGGCGATGCCGCGCAAGACGTCCGCCGCCGCGCGGGCCGAGGGCGGCTGGTGGCGCGTCGCCGAGCGCGGCAGCCGGCTCGGCATGGCGCTGCTCGCGCTCAGTTGCCGTTTCTGCGGCGTGCGCGTCACGGGGCTGTGGCTGCATCCGGTCGTCGGCTATTTCCTGCTGACGGGACGCGCTGCACGGGCGGCGTCGCATCGCTACTTCGCGCATCTGGAGCACGCCGCGCCGGGCGAGCGCACGCCGCGTCCGGGCTGGCGTTCGGCGTACCGGCAGATGTTCGCCTTCGCGCAATCGGGGCTCGACAGGTTCGCCGCGTGGTCGGGCCGCATCGCCGACGACGCGCTCGTGTTCGACGAGCCCGCCGCGTTTGAAGCGCTCGTCGCGAGCGGGCGCGGCGCGCTCGTGATCGGCGCGCATCTCGGCAATCTCGAAATGACGCGGGCACTCGCGGTGCGCAACGGCCGCGCGAAGGTGACGGCCATCGTCTACACGGAGCACGCGAAGCGCTTCAACAGCGTGCTGTCGTCGGCGAACGCGGACTTCGCCAGCCGGCTCATGCAGGTGAGCGACTTCGGCCCCGAGACGTCGATGATGATGAAGGAACGCATCGACGCGGGCGAATTGCTCGTGATCGTCGGCGATCGCGTGCCCGCGCGCGAATCGGGCCGCACGACGGACGCGCGCTTTCTCGGCGCGACGGCCCCGTTCGCACAAGGGCCGTATGTGCTCGCGCACGCGCTCGGCTGTCCGGTCTATCTCTTTTTCTGCTTGAAGGAGCGCGATGCGGACGGTGGCACGCGGCATCGACTGTACTTCGAGCCGTTCGCGGAGCGCATCGCGTTGCCGCGCCGCGAGCGCAGCCAGCACATCGCGGCGTGGGCGCAGCGCTATGCGTCGCGTCTCGAACACTATTGCCGCAAGGCACCCTATCAATGGTTCAATTTCTTCGATTTCTGGGCGCGCCCCGGCAAGACGATGACGCAAGGCGCAGCGCCCGGAGGGAACGATGTCCGAGCATGATCTGATCGACGGCCTGCGCGTGCAGACGGTGACTTTCGGCGGCCGACGCCTGACGATCGAAGAAGTGGTCTCGATCGCCACGCGCCGCACGCCGGTCGCACTGAATCGCGATCCCGCCTGGCGCGCGCGCATCGAGCGCGGCGCGGCGTTCCTGCGCCGTCATCTCGCGGCCGGCAAGACCGTGTACGGCGTGAACACCGGCTACGGCGACGCGTGCGTCGTCGATGTGCCGATGGCGCTCGTCGAAGCGCTGCCGCTGCAGCTCACGCGCTATCACGGTTGCGGCATGGGCGCATATCTCGACGATGAAGCGACGCTCGCCGTGATCGCCGCGCGACTCAATTCGCTGGCGTACGGGTTCTCCGGCGTGCGTCTCGTGCTGCTCGAACGGCTCGCCGACCTCATCAATCATCGCGTGTTGCCGCGCATTCCGTCGGAAGGTTCGGTCGGCGCGAGCGGCGATCTGACGCCGCTGTCGTATGTCGCGGCGGCGCTCGTCGGCGAGCGCGACGTGATGTTCGACGGCGCCTTGCGCGATGCCGCGGGCGTGTGGTCCGCGCTCGGCGTGACGCCGCTCGCACTCGCGCCGAAGGAAGGGCTCGCACTGATGAACGGCACCGCGGTGATGACCGGCCTCGCGTGTCTCGCATTCGCGCGCGCGCGTCATCTCGCACGTCTTGCCGCGCGTCTCACGGCGCTGTCGACGCTGGCGCTCGACGGCCGCGCCGCGCACTTCGATGCGACGATCTTTGCGGTGAAACCGCACGCGGGCCAGGCCGAAGCCGCCGCATGGATCCGCGCCGATCTCGCGGGCCGCGACGACACGCCGGGCCATCGCCTGCAGGACCGCTATTCGATTCGCTGCGCGCCGCACGTGATCGGCGTGGCGGGCGACGCGCTCACGTGGATGCGCCGCGACATCGAGAACGAACTGAACAGCGCGAACGACAACCCGCTGATCGACCCGGACGAAGAGCGCGTGCTGCACGGCGGCAACTTCTACGGCGGGCATATCGCCTTCGCGATGGACGCGCTGAAGACAGCCGTCGCCAATCTCGCGGACCTGATGGACCGCCAGCTCGCATTGATCGTCGACGACAAGTTCAACAACGGCCTGCCGCGTAATCTGACGGGCGCGACGCACGCGCGCGCGCCGATCAATCACGGCTTCAAGGCCGTGCAGATATCGGCGTCCGCGTGGACGGCCGAGGCGCTCAAGCACACGATGCCCGCGAGCGTGTTCTCACGCTCGACCGAAGCGCACAACCAGGACAAGGTCAGCATGGGCACGATTGCCGCGCGCGACTGCCTGCGCGTGCTCGAACTGACGGAGCAGGTCGCCGCCGCGCATACGCTAGCCGCCGTCCAGGCGTTGAACCTGCGTCTGCGTCTCGATTCTGAAACGCCCGTGCCCGCGCCGCTGCGCGAATTCGCGGCAACGATCGCATCGATTTCGCCGTTCGTCGCCGAAGACCGCGCGCTCGAGCACGATCTGCGCGCGTTGACGGCACGCATCGCAGCATGCGCGCTGGTCGATGTCAGTGCAGAGGAGCCCCGTCATGGCTGAGATGATGCAAACCCGCACGCTCAAGGCGAGCGCGATCGTCGAAGTGCAGTTTCACGACGTCGATGCGATGAACGTGTGCTGGCACGGCCACTATCTCAAGTATTTCGAAGCGGCACGTTCGGCGCTGCAACGCGCGTTCGATTACGACTATCGCGAGATGCAGGCGTCGGGTTATGTGTGGCCGGTCGTCGAGGCGCATCTGAAATACGTGCGTCCCGCGACCTACGGGCAGCGCATCGAAGTGCGCGCGGAACTGCTCGAATACGAGAACCGGCTGAAGATCGGCTATGAACTTGTCGATTGCGAGACCGGCCAGCGGCTGACCAAAGGCTACACGATCCAGGTCGCCGTCGATGCAGCCACGCAGGAATTGCAGTTCGTCTCGCCGCCCGTGGTGTTCGAGAAGCTGGAGCGCGTATGGGCGCGTTGACGATATTCCGCGCGCTGCTCGTCGCGCTGCTGGTCGCCGCAGCGCCCGCGCAGGCCGCGAACGGCAATTCCGCGCTCGTCTCGCAAGTGACGTCCCGCCTTGCGCAGATGAAGGGCGTCCGCGCGCAATTCACGCAGACACAGACGCTCTCCGCGATGAAACAGCCGCTCGTCAGCACGGGCATGCTCGTGTTCGAGCGCGATCGCGGGGTGATCTGGCGCGTGGACACGCCTTACGCAGCGACCTACGTCATCACGGACGCGGGCGTCGCCGAGGTCGATGCGAACGGCCGTCGCATCCGCACGAAAAGCGCGCAAGGCGTGCGCGGCGTCGCGCAGGTATCGAAGATGATGCGCGCGATGCTCGGCGGCGATCTGTCCGCGCTCTACTCGCAGTTCGATGTCGATGCTGAAGGCTCGGCGTCGGACTGGACGCTCGGCCTGAAGCCGAACCAGCCGCAACTCGCGCAGGCGATCAAGGGCCTGCACATGACGGGCGGCGCGTTTTTGCGCAGCCTGCGAATCGATCTCGCGAATGGCGACGTCACGCGCATCGAGTTCACGAAGAGCGAAGCGGCCGACGATCTGCCGCCCGCGGAACGTACCTTGCTGAGCGCGCCGTGACATCCCGGCTCTTCCAACGCCCGGCGACCTCGCTGTGGCGCGTTCGCGCCGCATGGCTCGCGCTCACGCTCGTCGCGGTGCTGTATTGCGCGCATCGTTTCAGCGGGCCGTCCCCGCTGGAGACCAACCTGCTCGCGCTGCTGCCCGCGACGGAAGCGAATCCCGTCGCCGAAAGGGCAGTCGCTCAGCTCGCGAACGCGCTCGGGGACCGCACGGTGTTTCTCGTGTCGAGTCGTGACGCGGATCACGCGAAGGCCGCCGCCAGGCGGCTCGGCGCGACGCTGCAGGAGAGCGGCGCGTTCGCGTCCGTGACGGCGGAGCTGCCGCCGTTCGATATCGCGCAAATCGGGGCGCTCTACGCGCCGTATCGCTTCGGCCTGCTGACGCGCGACGACCGCGACGCGCTCGCGCACTCGTCCGGCGGAGCGGCATCGCTGCGCGACGCGCTGATGCAGCGCATCTACAACCCCGTGCGCGGCCCGCTCGCGACGCAACTCGCCGACGATCCGTTCGGCTGGCTCGAGCACTGGCTGTCGGATCTGCCGCTCGCGACATCGAATCTCGATCTCGAAGACAACATGCTGGTCGCACATCGCGGCGGCACGACGAGCGTGCTCGTCGTCACGACGCTGCACGGCTCCGCATACGAGTCGCGCGTGCAGCGCTCGGTGCTGTCCGCGGTGTCGCAGGCTCAGGCGTCATTGCGGTCCGCATGGCCCGACGCGTCCGTCGCGCGGGCGGGCGCCGTGTTCCATGCGGAGTCGGCGCGGCGCGCTTCGGAGCGCGAGGTGCATCTGATCGGCATCGCGTCCGCGTGCGGCATCGCGCTGCTGATGCTGTGGGTGTTTCGCTCGCCGCGTCTGCTGCTGCTCGGCTTCCTGTCCACCGCGCTCGGCGTCGCCTGCGCGCTGGCCCTCACGCTGGCCGTGTTCGGCAAGCTGCATCTGCTGACGCTGGTGTTCGGCGCGAGCCTGATCGGCGAGGCCGTCGATTATTCGATCCAGTACTTCGTCGTCTATCTGGGTGCGCCGCGCGGCTGGGATGCGAAGCGCGGCCCGCGCTCGGTGCGGCCCGCGCTCTCCGTGGCGCTCGCCACCAGCCTGCTCGGCTACGCGATCCTCGCGTGGGCGCCGTTTCCCGCGCTCAAGCAGATCGCCTGTTTCGCGATGACGGGCATCTGCGTCGCGTTCGCCTCGGTCATGTGGCTGCTGCCCACCCTGCTGCCCGCATCGATTCGAAAGGGGCCGAAGGCCACGCAGCGGCGTCTTTTCGCGCGCGCGGAAGTGCTGCTCGCGCGCTGGCAGCGCGCGATCGGCGGGAAGGGTTCGTGGGCCGTCGCCATCGTGCTCGTCGCCATCTGCGCGCCGGGCTGGCTGATGCTCACGAGCGACGACGATATCCATCTGCTGATCCAGCGCGATCCGGCCCTCGTCGCGCAGGAAAATCAGGTGCGCGACGCGGTCGGCATCGACAACACCGCGCAGTTCTTCGTGGTGCAGGGCGCCACGCAGGACAGCGTGCTGGAACGCGCGGAAGCGCTGGGTGCGAAGCTCGACGCGCTGCCGGGCGATCAGTCGGTGGATGGCTGGCGCTCGGTCACGCAGTTCGTGCCGTCGGCGCGGCGTCAGGGCGAAGACCGCGCGCTGCTCGCCCGACACGTCTTCGCCGATCCCGCCGCCATGCGCGCGACGCTGCTGCAGGCTGGCTTTCGCGACGACATCGCAGACGCATGGATCGGCTCCTTCGCGGAATCGGACGGGCAGCCGCTGACCGTCGAGCGCTGGCTCGCGGCGCGCTGGTCCAGGCCCTTCGCCCATTTGTGGCTTGGCGCGGTCGATGCAAACGGGCAGCGCGGCTACGCGGCCATCGTGATGCCGCGCCGCGTGACGCCGCAGAATCTGCCCGCGCTGATCGCGACCGCGCACGCGATGGAAGGCGTCGCGTTCGTCGACAAGGCCGCGAGCGTGTCGAAGCTGTTCGGCGAATATCGCGTCGATAGCGGCATGTGGCTCGGCGGCGCGCTGCTGCTCGTGCTCGTGCTGGTGATCGCGCGCTATCGCCTGCGCGGCGGCATCGCGATCATCCTGCCCGTGCTGCTCGCCGTCGGCGTCACGCTCGCAGCATTCGGCTATGCGCACGTGCCGCTTAATCTGTTCAACTGCCTCGCGCTGATGCTGGTGCTCGGCGTCGGCGCGAATTACGCGGTGTTTCTGCGCGAAGGGTGCCTGCGTGACGGTGCCGACCTCGGCGCGGTCTGGACCGGCGTGCTGCTTTCGGCCGCGACGACGCTGCTGTCGTTCGGCATGCTCGGCATGAGCGCCATGCCCGCGCTGAAGAGCTTCGGCGTCACCCTCACGCTCGGCATTCTGGTGGCGGTGCTGCTCGCGCCGATGGGCATGCCAACCGAAGGGAGAAAACACGCATGACGCTGCCGTCTGTGTATCTGCATGCGCTCGGCATGATCAACGCGCTCGGCAACGACACCGATGCAATCGTGTCCGCGCTCGCCGCATCACAATCGCCGGGCATGGGACCGATGCCCATGAGAACCGGTGACGCGTTCGTCGGCCGCGTACTCGCGCCGCTCGACATCGCGCCGCCCGCGGCACTCGAACGCTTCGATTGCCGCAACAACCGCCTGCTGCTCGCGGCGCTGGAACGCATCCGCGCCGAGATCGAGGCGGCGCGCGAGCGTTACGGCTCCGCGCGCATCGGCGTGGTGCTCGGCACGAGCACGTCGGGCGTCGGCGCGGCGGAAGAGGCATTCGCGCATCGCACGAAGACGGGCGCTTTTCCTGACAACTTCGACTATCGGCAGATGGAAATCGGCACGGCCGCGCCGTTCGCGGCGGCCGCGCTGAACGTGCAAGGTCCGGCGTTCACGGTATCGACCGCGTGCACGTCGAGCGCGAAGGCGTTCGCGGCCGCGCGCCGTCTGCTGCAACTGAATCTGTGCGACGCGCTGATCGTCGGCGGCGTCGACACGCTGTGCGAGCTCACCGTGCAGGGCTTCGCGTCGCTCGATTCGGTCAGCCTCGCGCGCACGAATCCGATGAGCCGCAACCGCAACGGCATCAACGTCGGCGAAGGTGCGGCGGTGTTTCTCATGACGCGCGACGAAGGCGCCGTGCGTCTTGCCGGCGTCGGCGAATCGAGCGACGCGTATCACGTATCGGCGCCCGATCCGCAAGGCGTCGGCGGCGAAACGGCGCTGCGAACGGCGCTGGCGGATGCGGGCGTGACGCCCGCCGACATTGGTTACGTGAACATGCACGCGACGGCCACGCGCAAGAACGACGAAATGGAAGCGCATCTGATGGCGCGCGTGTTTCCGGACGGCGTGCCTGCAAGCGGCACCAAACCGTTCACGGGCCATCTGCTCGGGGCGGCGGGCGCGACGGAGCTCGGCTTCGCGTGGCTCACGCTCGCGCGCGATGACGTGACGTTGCCGCTGCATCGCTGGGACGGCGAAGCCGATGCCGCGTTGCCCGTTCTCGACCTCGTCGAGACGGAGCGCCGCCTCGCCCCGGCGGGCACGCGCCATGTGATGAGCAATTCGTTCGCATTCGGCGGCAGCAATGTCAGCCTGGTTCTGGCGGGTTGACGATTATGACTATCAGCGACACGAACAACACGACCTTTCCGCCGATCGAATCGATCATTCCTCATCGCGGCACGATGCTGCTGATAGAGGCCGTCACGTCGTACGGCGACGAGACGCTGACGGCGCACGCGAGCGTGCGGCCCGACGCATGGTATGCGGACGAGCGCGGCGCGATGCCGGCGTGGATCGGCATCGAACTGATGGCGCAGAGCGTGGCCGCGCACGTTTCGCTGTGCGCGATGCGCGCGGGCGGGCGGGCGCGCCCCGGTTTGCTGCTGGGTACGCGCAGCTATCAGGCGCACGCGAGCGCGTTCGCGCGCGGCGCGCAGCTCGTGATCCGCGTGCGCGAAGTGCTGCGCAGCGAGGAAGGCCACGGTGCGTATGAATGCACGATCGAGCATGACGGCGAGCGTTATGCCGATGCCGTCATCAAAGTATTTCAGCCGCATGATTTTCAGACGTTCATCGAAGGGAGCGTGAGCGCATGAGCCGTCGAGTTCTCATAACGGGCGCAAGCCGCGGTATCGGCCGCGCCGTTGCTTATCAACTGGCCGCGGACGGGTTCGCCGTTTCCGTGCATTGCCGCACGGGCCGCGCCGAAGCCGAGGCGGTGACCGCGGGCATCGCCGCGCAGGGCGGCTCGGCGCGCGTCATGCAGTTCGACGTGCGCGACCGCGCCGCCTGCCGCGCGGCGCTCGAAGCAGACGTCGCCGCCCACGGCCCGTACTACGGCATCGTGTGCAGCGCGGGCGTGACGCGCGACGCCGCGTTCCCCGCGCTCACCGGGGAAGACTGGGACGTCGTGATCGAAACCGGTCTCGACGCGTTCTACAACGTGATCCATCCGCTGACGATGCCGATGGTCCGCGCGAAGCAGGGCGGCCGCATCGTGACGATCGCATCGGTGTCGGGCGTGATCGGCAATCGCGGCCAGGTCAACTACAGCGCCGCGAAGGCCGGGCTGATCGGCGCGACCAAGGCGCTCGCCGTCGAGCTCGCGTCGCGCAAGGTCACGGTGAATTGCGTGGCGCCGGGGCTGATCGAGACCGGCATGCTGGACGACGTGCCGGTCGAGCAGGTACTGAAGACAGTGCCGATGAACCGCGTCGGCCAGCCGGGCGAGGTGGCGGCCGTGGTCGGCTTCCTGATGTCGGATGCGGCGTCGTATGTGACGCGCCAGGTGATCGGCGTGAACGGCGGGATGATCTGATGAAACGAGTCGTCATTACGGGCATGGGCGGCGTCACCGCGCTGGGCGATTGCTGGAGCGATGTCGAGTGCGGGCTGAAGGCGGGCCGCAACGCGGTGCGCCGCATCGACGAATGGGACTTCTTCGAAGCGCTGCATACGCGTCTCGCGTGTCCGCTGCCCGCGTTCGCGCAGCCCGCCGACTGGCCGCGCAAGAAGACGCGTTCGATGGGTCTCGTGTCCATGTATGCGGTGCGCGCGAGCGAACTCGCGCTCGCGGACGCGGGCCTTGCCGGCGACGCGTCGATCGGCGACGGGCGCATGGGCGTGGCATACGGTTCGTCGTCCGGCTCGGTCGCGCCGATCCGCGCGTTCGGCACGATGCTCAACACCGGCTCGATGACCGACGTCACGTCGAACAGCTACGTGCAGATGATGCCGCACACGACCGCCGTCAACGTGAGCCTGTTCTGGGATCTGAAGGGACGTGTCATCCCGGCGTCGTCGGCGTGCGCGTCGGGCAGCCAGGCGATCGGCTTTGCGTACGAAACCATCGCGACGGGCAAGCAGACGATGATGCTCGCGGGCGGCGCGGAAGAACTCTCGGGGCCGGCTGTCGCCGTGTTCGACACGCTCTACGCGACGAGCACGCGCAACGATGAGCCGCAGCTCACGCCGCGCCCGTTCGATGCGAAACGCGACGGTCTCGTGGTCGGCGAGGGCGCGGCGACGCTCGTGCTCGAAGAATACGAACACGCGAAGGCGCGCGGCGCGACGATTCACGCGGAGATCGTCGGCTTCGGTTGCAACTCGGACGGCGCGCACATCACGCAGCCGACCGCGAGCACGATGGCGCACGCGATGCGACTCGCACTGGAAGACGCGCGGCTCGACGCGCAGGCGATCGCCTACGTGAACGCGCACGGCACATCGACTGATCGCGGCGATGTCGCGGAAAGCCAGGCGACCGCACAGATTTTCGGCGAGCGCATGCCGATCAGTTCGCTCAAGAGCTATGTCGGGCACACCCTCGGCGCGTGCGGTGCAATCGAGGCGTGGTGGACCATCGAGATGATGAAGCGCAACTGGTACGCGCCGACGCTCAATCTCACCGAGATAGATCCCGCGTGCGCGCCGCTCGATTACATCAGGGGCGAAGCACGGGCGATCGACGCGGAATACGTGATGAGCAACAACTTCGCGTTCGGCGGCATCAATACGTCGTTGATTTTCCGGCGCGGTCGATGAGCGGGACGCGGGTCATGCGGCGCGTCGTCGTGACGGGCATGGGCATCGTCTCGTGTCTCGGCAATTCGCTCGATGCGGTGAGCCAGGCATTGCGCGAAGGTAAAAGCGGCGTGACGCGCATCGACGCGTGGCGCGAGCGCGGCTTTCATTCGCAGGTCGCGGCGGTGGCGTCGGTCGCTCACGAGCCGCCGTTCGACCGCAAGCTGGAGCGCTTCATGGGCGACACGGCGCGCTTCGCGTGTCACGCGACGAAGAAGGCCATCGACGATGCGCGGCTCGACGACGCCACGCTGCGCTCGCCGAAGACGGGCGCGGTTATCGGCTCGGGCGTCGGCGCGATGGCGGAATATGACGCGGCGATCGCCGCGGTGCGGGCGCACGGCATGGACAGAACGCCGCCGTACACGGTGCCGCGCGCGATGAGCAGCACCGCGTCGGCGAACGTCGTGCAGACCTTCGGCATCGAGGGCGTCGCGTATTCGCCTTCGTCGGCGTGCACGACGTCCGCTCTGGCGATCGGGCAGGCGATGCAGCTCATCCAGACCGGAAGGCAGCACGTGGTGCTCGCGGGCGGCAGCGAGGCGCTGCACGACAACATGACGCTGATGTTCGATGCGATGCATGCGCTCTCGCGCGGCTTCAATGACACCCCGGCGCGCGCCTCGCGTCCTTACGACGCGGCGCGCGATGGCTTCGTGATGGGCTCCGGCGCGGGCGTGCTGGTGCTCGAATCGCTCGATCATGCGCGGGCGCGCGGCGCGCGCATCTACGCGGAACTGGCGGGCTTCGGCGAGGCCACCGACTGTGCGGGCATGGTGTCGCCGCACAGCGGCGGCATCGCGCGGGCATTGCGCATGGCGCTCGGTGAAGCGGGCGACATCGACGAATGGCCCGAGTACATCAATACGCAGGCACCGTCCACGCCGCTCGGCGATGCCGAAGAACTGCGCGCGTTGCGCGACGTGTTCGGCGCGCAGGTGCCGCCGTTCTCGTCGACCAAGGCGATGACGGGGCATCCGCTCGGCGCGTGCGGCGCGCACGAAGCGATCTACACGCTGCTGATGATGCGCGATGGTTTCATCGCGGGAACGGGGATAGTCGAGTCGCCGGACCCGCTCGTGCGCGATATGCCGCTCGTTCAGACCACGCGCGAGGCGCGCATCGACCGCGCGATGTCGGTGTCCTTCGGCTTTGGCGGAAGCTGCGCGGCCGTGGTCTTCAGGAATGTTTGACCGGTGCCCGTCGGTGCAATGACGGGCGTGATTCAAAAGCAACCAAGAGTGACCCAAGAATGAGAACCAGAATCGTCCTCGGCGTGATGGCCGGCATCGTGATATCGCAAGCCGGATGCACGACGCAGATCCGCTCGCTGCCGATGCCTGCCGACGTGCTCGCGCAAAACAAGCAGGGCGTGGCGCTGTATTTCAGCGACGAGTCCCATGCGAACGTGAAGAAGCTGATCGAAACCAAGGAAGTGCGCGTGCGTCTGCCGCGCGAGATGAGCGGTCAGGAAGCGACGTGCAACATGGCGCTCGGCAAGGCGCTTCAGCAGTTGCGCGACTATGCGGGCGCGCACCAGGCGAACGCAGTCGTCAACGTGACGACGCGCTTCCAGCACACGGAAACGTCGTCATCGAAGGAGTTCACGTGCGGGGCGAGCAACAACGGCTCGACGCTCGCCGTGCGCGGCGATGTCGTGCAGCTCGACGCCCAATAAGTACATAACCAGGAGGATCAACATCATGAAGCGTCAGATGATCTGCGCGACGGTATTCGCGTGCTTGCTGTCGTCGCACGCGTTCGCGCGCGATTCGGTCGCGAACTATTCCGTCGACTCCGCACTGAAGAGCGAAGGCGGCAAGGTCGATCAGGACATACCGCTGTATTTCGCGGGACAGCCGCATCCCGGCGTCGCGAAATCGTTCGGTGAATCCGCAACGAACAAGAAGACCAACGCGTTCGGCAAGAGCGATGAGACGGCGTGCCAGCACGTGTTTCTGTCGGCGGTGCTGGAGTTGCAGGACCGCGTGCGCAAGGAAGGCGGCAATGCGGTCATCAACATCAGGAGCAACTACCGCAACGTCGAGCGCGAAAGCGCGACGGAGTTCACTTGCGGCGCGGGTGCGATTGTCGCAGGCGTCGCGCTGAAGGGCGAAGTAGTGACGCTGAAGAAGTAACGCGGGACCGGGCTGCGGCGCGCACGTCGAATGGCGCGCCGCGCTTCGCACTCAGCCGCTCTTGACGGCCGCGACATTGACAAGCGTCTCGCGCCGCTTGCCGGGCTTCGGCGTATAGAGGCCGATGCGCTCCAGCAGTCCGAAGTCCTTCGCGCGGCTCCACCACAAGTAGGGCAGCGACACGTTGCGGGAATCGAAGCTGAAGCCGCCGTTGCGGATCATGTCGAGATAGCCGTCCGCGCTCTTTTGCACGTGCATCGGATGACGGAATAGCAGCCGGATGACCCAGGACTTGATGTACGCGTCCGTGGATTCGGCGAACAGTAGTACGCCGCCGGGCTTGAGCACGCGGCGGAACTCGGCGAGCGCGCGTTCCTGCTCGACGAGATGATGAAACGTTTGATGGCAGAAGACGATATCCGTGCTGGCATCGCCTAGCGGCAGATTCGCGCAGTCGCCATGCAGCACTTCGATGCGTGTGGCGGCGGTGTCGGCATTGTCTTCGCAGGCTTGCGCGGCTTTCGCGGCGAGCGCGAGCGATGGCTCGTGGAAATCGATGCCGACGATCCGTCGCGGTGTGAACGCTTTTGCAAGCAGGCGAAATGAAATGCCCTGGCCGCAGCCGACATCGACGATCGTGGGACGAACGGGCAGCGGGCCGTCGATCAGGCCTTTGAGGTCGTTGATGGCGACGCGCAGCACATGATGTTCCCACGTATGCGTGCGCAGGAACCAGACGCCGAACGCCGTTTCAGAAACGAACGGCACGCTGGATGATTCGGTGTTCTGCACAATTGAATCCGGTAATGAAGTAGAAGTTGAATCTTTGATACGAGGCGGCTCGATTGTAATCGCTGATTCGTCGCGCAAACGTCGTATTTGCCCTACGGTTCGAAGTCCGCTTCAAGGGAATAGCAATGAATAAGGAATGTTCAATGAATGCCTCCGTCGATGTCGCCATCATCGGAGCCGGCCCTTCGGGCGCGGTCGCCGCGGCGTTGCTGCGAAAAGCGGGGCGTTCGGTGCTCGTGCTCGAACGGCAGCACTTTCCGCGCTTTTCGATCGGCGAGAGTCTCTTGCCGCAAAGCATGGCGTATCTCGAAGAGGCCGGCATGTTGCAGGACATCGTGGAAGCCGGCTTTCAGTACAAGAACGGGGCGCACTTCGTCCATCGCAATCAGGCGTCGGCTTATGATTTCCGCGACAAGCATTCAGACGGCTGGGGCACGACATTCCAGGTCGAGCGCGCGGTGTTCGACGATCTGCTGATCCGTCGCGCGGCGAAGCAGGGCGCCGAAGTGCGTTTCGGCCATACGGTGCTCGAGATGAAAACCGGGAACGCGCCCGTGCTCGAAGTTGCCGACGAGGCGGGCACTCGATACCAGGTGCACGCGCGCTTCGTGCTCGATGCGAGCGGTTTCGGCCGCGTGCTGCCGCGTCTCTTGAACCTCGAAGCGCCCACGCGCATGCCGACGCGCGCCGCGATCTTCACGCACGTGCGTGACGGCATTCCTGTCGATGCGCACGATCGCAGCAAGATCACCGTCGCCGTGCATCCCGAGCATCGTGACGTGTGGTACTGGATGATTCCGCTGGCGAACGGACGTTCCTCCGTCGGATGCGTGGCGGAAGCGGCGTTTCTCGACGTGCCCGAAGCGCAGCGCGAGGCGAAGCTCCGTGCGTTGATCCGCAGCGAACCGACGCTGAATCGTCTGATCGGCGATGCGCCTTTTCTAATGCCCGTGCGTCATATCGGCGGATATTCGGCGAACGTAGAGCGGCTGCATGGTCCCGGCTACGCGCTGCTCGGCAATGCGGGCGAGTTTCTGGACCCCGTGTTTTCGTCGGGCGTGACGATCGCGTTGCGATCGGCGCATCTCGCCGCCGAGACGCTGAAGCGTCAGTTGAACGGCGAGGTCGTCGATTGGCAGGCGCAATACGACTGGCCGCTGCGCAAGGGCATCGACACGTTTCGCGCCTTCGTCGAGAACTGGTACACAGGGAAGCTGCAGGACATCATCTTTGCGCGCGAGCAGACGCCGGCGATACGCCGAATGATCAGCGCGGTGCTGGCCGGCTACGCGTGGGATGAGACGAATCCTTATGTCGTCGAGCCGGTGCGGCGGTTGAACACCTTGCATGAGGTATGCACGCGACGCGAGTGACGGGCCTGTGGAGCGATGATCGGCTTCGGCGGACGAACGAGGGTTCTCGATCGGCGGCGCGCCGCGGAAGTGTGTTGGCACGGTCCGCGGTTTGCCGCGCCCGCTAGTCCTCATTCCCCAATGCGCTTGAAGCTGACGTAGTAATCGTCGGTGTAATAGCACTCGCCGGTTTGCCCGCGCGGTCCGCCGCATACGATCCGGCGCTGTCCGCGATCGGTCGAGCCGGGCGTGCGGACCGTGTATGCGTGGTAGTAGCCGCGCGGATGCTTCGGCAGCAAGAGCGCACTGTTGCGGAACACGACGCCGTCCTCGCTAAAAGGATACGGGCCGCCCGCCTTGATCAGCCGCAGTGTCTCCGCTGCTTCGCCGGGTAGCTGCGCCTTGGCGATAGCGCCCAGCGCACCGGATGCGGAGGGTATATCGCTCGCGCCCTGCGCCGGCTGGACCGGCGCCTGGCTCGCGGATGCGCCCGATGCCTCCGTAGCGTTTTGCGATCCCCCTTTGCCGCATCCGCCGACAATCGCGCTCGAGGCAACGATGCAGCAGAAAACCCACGCATTCTTCACGAAACGGTTCTCCACGCGTTGACGGGATTCGACGACCAGGATGGATGTAAAGGTATCGCTAATAGCGGGGCGAATCAATGTTCGGCTGCGATTTGGCGGCTTTTGTAGGACAAGCAGGTTGAGTGCCACACCGCGTGGGAAGGCTTCTCGGGCGAGTTCCAAAGCCCCCGCAGTATCATGCTTGTCCACGAGTTGAACCTTCGCCGAAATCCATGGAAAAAGCATTCAGCGAGGCGGATCGCGAAGCGGTCTACCGCGCCATTCACGAGCGTCGCGACATGCGTCACTTCGTGAGCGACCCCATCGCGCCGCCCGTCATGCAGCGGCTCATCGACGCGGCGCTGCATGCGCCGAGTGTCGGCTTCATGCAGCCTTGGCGCATCGTGCGCATCACGTGTGCGCACCGTCGTGCGCAGTTGCGGGACGCTGTCGAACGAGAACGCCTGCTCACAGCCGATGCCCTCGGCGAGCGGCGCGATTCGTTCATGCGACTCAAGGTGGAGGGCCTGCGTGACTGTGCCGAGGTGCTCGTCATGGCCCTGATGGACGGCCGCGAGAACCATGTATTCGGACGGCGCACACTTCCCGAAATGGACCTCGCTTCGGTAGCCTGCGCGATCCAGAACATGTGGCTCGCCGCACGCGCGGAAGGACTCGGAATGGGCTGGGTTTCCCTGTTCGATCCCCAGGAAGTCGCCGCGTTGTTGAGTATGCCCGTGGGCGCGAGACCCATCGCGATTCTCTGCGTGGGACATGTCGAACACTTCTACGATGCACCGATGCTCGAGACCGAGCATTGGGCGAAGCGCCGTTCCATCGAAGAATGCGTCTTCGAGAACGAATGGCCGTCAGCGAAGGATTAGGCAGCGCGGCCGTCTAATGACAACCACTTTATCCACAGATTCTGTGGATAAAGCTGTGCATACCGGTCGTCGAAGGTCGATAAAACTGCTACATGCGGCGACCTTCTTTACTTCTCCGCGCCGATGGTCGTCACCGGTTGCCATTTCATCGACTTCACCTGATAAAGCGTCGATGTCGGGTTATTCAGATCTCCGTATTTATCGAATGAAATATGTCCGGTGATACCGTTGTATTGAATCGTACGGAGAGTCTGCATGAACACGGCAGGCTTCACGGAATTCGCCTGTTTCATCGCGGTAATGGCAAGCCACGCGCAGTCATAGGCGAATGGCGCATAGGTCAGCGTTTCCGCGCCGAAGCGTTTCTTGAATTTCTCCGCGAACGCGCGGCCTTCGGGTAAGGAATCGACGGGCCGGCCGTATTCCCAGGCCATTGCGCCTTCCGCCGCGCTTCCCGCGGAACTGATGAAGACGCTATCGGCGATCCCGCCGCTTCCGACAAACTGTGCGCGTATGCCGAGCTGCTTCATGCGCTTGACGATCAGGCCCGCCTGCGCGTCGAGCCCGCCGAAATACAGAAGATCGGCGTTGGCCGCTTTGATGTTCGTGAGTTGCGCGTTGAATTCGACGGCTTTGTCGTTGGTGTATTCCTCCGATACGATCTGGCCGCCGGCCGCTTTCACGGCCTTCTTGAATTCCTCGACCGCGCCTTGTCCGAAGGCGGTCCGGTCGTCCATCACGGCGATGCGCTTGGCTTTCGTCACGTTGACGGCATACGTGCCGGCGTTGCCGGAGTTCTGCGTGTCGGTCGCGATGATGCGAAACACATTGTTCAACCCCTGCCGCGTGATGGCCGGATTCGTTGCCGCCGGATCGATCAGCGGAATGCCCGCGCGCGCGAATATCGGCGAGGAAGGAAGTGCCACGCCTGAGTTGTAGTAGCCGACCACGGCCACGACGCCGTCGTCGACGAGCTTCTGCGCCACCTGAACGCCGATGCGCGGATCGCCCTGATCATCGACGGAAGCAAGCTCGAACTGAACCGGCTGTCCGCCGATGTTCATGTGTTGAGCGTTCGCCTCTTCCACAGCCAGACGCACGCCGTTTTCGATGTCCTTGCCATTGGCCGCGCCCATGCCCGTGAGCGGCGCGGAAACACCTATACGAACGTTTTGCTGCGCACTGGCTACGAGCGGGGCGATGCAGAGCGCGGTCGCCGCGAGAAGGGAAAGGATCGTTTTCATGACAGGGCACTCGTTGGAGGAATGTCACGCGGTCGAGCCAGTACAGCGAGTCTGCCGCTTTGCGAGTCACTATATCGCCAATGTTCCCGGTTCAAGACATGTTTCGGAAGGCATTGATACGCCCAGCGACATCAAGCTCCGCAGAGACATGCCGCATCGTTATCCGCCGTGGACCGGCATGAATTCTCGTTGCCGATCCACGTGGCGAAGCAGGCCTGACTTATTGCCCGATTTCGCGGATCGTCAGCGCGTTCCTGACGGACGTCACCCCGGCCGTCGCCTTGGCCGCTTCGGTTGCCTGGTCGATTTGCGCGGCATCGGGGACGGTGCCCGCGAGCGTCACAGCGCCGCCGTTCGCACGAACCGATATGTTCGATGTACTCAAACCCTTTACCTTGGTGAGGCTCTTGCGCACATCCTTGGCGAGCTGCCTGTTGGCCGCTTTGGTCGATTTCGCGCTCGGCGCGGCCGGTGCCGCCGATGCGGCGCCGCTGCTCTGGGCGTAGGCGCTCACGATTCCCAAGTTGAACGATGCGGCGATCACGAGGATGCTGGCCGCCACGGCGAGTGGTTTTCGTGCATTCATTGTGAATCTCCCTTTTGACGAGGTTGTTCAAACGCACTGGACGATGGACATTGCCCTCGCACGCGGACGGCGGCAAGCCCGGGAAGTGCGCTGGGAAGTAAAGATACGCCGATCTGCGCGGTATTGTCAGGTGAGCGTTCTGATATCGCGCGTGGCTGAATACTGCTTGTTGCGGCCAATTTGCGGCGCATCAATGTTGACGTCGACGACCGAAAGAGCAACCGATTGGTACGATGAATCGGCTCGGTATCGGCAGAGCCAACTTCTATTCTTTTCTCGCCTAACTGCCCGTACAGACGTAACGCCATTTCGCAGCGTTGACATCGATGCGCGCATCGTCCCGAAGCCGCTTTTCGGCGCGATCCAAATCCGCTTGCCGCAAGGACTCGGCTCGCGCTTTCTGGGTTATCGAAACTTCCGGCTTTCTGAACTGCGTAGCGGGGTAGACCGAGGGTTGCTTTTGCATATTGATGCCCATAAGAAGGAGGTCGTTGACACAGAGGCTTCGATGCACGACGAAAAAGAAAAAGGGGCGTCAGGCGCCCTTTCGCGCGCAGCGTCCTACGCGGATTTCCTGGACATGATGTCGACCGCCCACGAAACTTCATTCACTCGCAGCGATGCGGCCGGCCGCGCAAGGGTGCGCCGAATGAACCGACAAAGCAAGGACAATCGTCGGATCGTTCATGTAAAGGCCGCGTTTGCACGGTATGCGGCCAACTCTCGAAATAGATCGCGACAGCAACCGCGAACAGGTCCAAAATGGCCGATAGAGCGACCTGTTCATGGTCGCCGAACAGGGGTGGAAAAATGGCAAAGGGTCAATTACGTGGTAATCGCGAGGCGAAAAAGCCCAAGCAACCGAAGAAAATCTCTTCTCCAGTCGCCGATCCCTTCAAGGTCCCCGTTCCCAGGACCACGGGTTTGACGAGTGCTCAAAAGAAGAAGTAGCCGTTCAGTCTCGCTGCTTTAAAGGGCTCCGTCGACAGGACTCGGGCGACCGCGGGCACGCATCCGGCTGCTGGTTCGATGCCGGCGCTGTCCGCCGGTTTCGCCTCTCCAAACTATCCGCTTATACAGCCGTCCTTTGTGCATCGATTACGCGATGTACAAATTCGAGTTTCTGAACGGCTACCGGTGCGAGCGTGAACGGATAAGGGTCGGGCATGCCCAGGCTTCGATTCAGGCTGTTCATCGCATAGGTGAGGGGACACCACTGTTTGATGAGCTCATCGAAGGACGGCGAAGAGGACTTCGCTCGATCCACTGCGTCGGGCTCGCTTAAATTCTCGGGATCGATACTGATTCCGCATGCCCGAGCCGTGCCGACCGTGTCCACCATATGTAGATAATGTGCCCATGTCTCGGCCCAATCCTCCCAGGGATGCATGGTGGCATAAGCGCTGACGTGCGCCTTTCCCCAATCCGCCGGTGCGCCGTTCCGATAGTGCGTTTTCAGCGCATCGCGATAGTCGATGCGCTCATCGCCGAACAGCGCCCTGAACGTTCGCAAATGCTTCGTGCCCGCCACCAGCCGGTCGAAATAGTAGTGTCCTATCTCGTGCCTGAAGTGCCCGAGCAAAGTCCGATACGGTTCCCCTAACGCAATGCGCACTCGCTCCCGTCGAAGATCGTCGGCCTCGGCGATGTTCATGGTGATAAGACCGTTGTCGTGGCCCGTCGTGACCTTTGAATCACGAAGACTCTCGCGAAACTCGAATTGCAGACCCGTTTCGGGATTTTGTTCGCGCGTCTCGATCCGCAGTCCCAGGACGGCCAGCGTGTAGAGCAAGCGGCGCTTCGCGGCTTCCAATCTCGACCAATAACCTTTACGTCGACGCGCTCTGAGATTCGGAATGACGGAGGTGAGGCGGCACGACTGACAGAACCGATTGTCGGATTCAACCGGGATCATCCAGTTGCATACCTTCTCGACGGCGTAGTTATGACACGGCCTGTAAAGCGCACCGTCGCCCGTGAGCTGTGCCCTCCAACGACCCGCGCTTTCCTTGACGAACGCGCTCATCTCACCTGATTCAGGGATAAAACCGAGCAACATGCCGCAGCGTTCGCATTGAACGTTTTCGAAGAAGATCAGATGGCCGCAAGCGGTGCAGTGGAAGGTCTTCATTGTGGGCCTGGAAAGATTGAAGCGGCGCGACAAGCCCGGGGATTATTCATGCGGCTCACAAATGACCTTGAACTTGATCAGATCGGCGTCTCCGAAAGTCATGCTGATCGGCACGTCGGCCGCGTCACGGCCACGCGCCATGAGCACCCGGCCCGTGCGCGGTGCGTTGTTGCGCGGATCGAAGGTTTGCCACGTGCCGCCGAGGTAGGCGTCGAACCATGCGCAGAAATCCTGATCCGCGTAGGGCGGCGGGAGATTGACATCGCTGATGTAGCCCGTGCAATACCGGGCGGGAATATTCATGGCGCGGCACAGCGCGATAGCCAGATGCGCGTAGTCCCGGCAAACGCCGATTCCTTCGCTGTGGGCTTCGAATGCCGTTCTGGTGGGTCGGGCGAAGCGATAGTCGAACTTGATATGACCATGCACGTAATCGCAGATGGCGAGCACCCGGGCGCGACCGGCGGGAACGCCGCTAAACAGCCTCCAGGCCGTGTCCGAGAGCAGATCCGTTTCGCAGTAGCGACTGCCGAGAAGAAACTGAAGGCAATCGACCGGCAAAGACTCCACCGGATGCTGACTGCCGTCCGCGGGATAAGTCTCCTGCGTATCCGGCACGTCGAGCACCCCTTCGGTTGCCACGATGAGCGGACCCTGCGAGGGCGTGACGATGCGTGTGCAAAGGTTATCGAATGCATCGTAGTAGTGCGTGAAAGACAATGGCGGATCGAATGAAATGCGATCGGCCTCCAACACGTTTTGCGCCATCGATGGGTGCGTGTTCATCATCAGCACAGCAGGCGTCGCCTGTGTGCAGGCATAGGTCAACTGGAAGCCAACACGAAGTTTCATGGAACCGACGCTCCTGCTACCGGATAAAAAGAGATCCCGCGAGTGCGTCGGGATCGACAAGGCGTTCTGATACGGCGGGTCGGAGCACGCCTGCCATCGGGTGGCATGGAGCGATTGCGAAATTGACCCGTTTTCACCGATTGCGTGCATGAGCCCGCCCAACGCGGAGAGCACGCGGCGCTCGCTATATAGAACGCAACCGTCGTACCCAAAATTGATGGATAAGCACGCGGACTCGCACAAAGCGAGATTCACACGCTGCAAGCCGCGAAAATAAGCGGTAAACGCTTGGCAGCATCGCGCCAGCGGACGAAAGGACCCGCAGACCAATGAACATCCTCTGCCGCCGCCGTCAGCCGAGCGAGCCAAAGATGACGCGGGCACGGCCCATGCTCGGAAGTTGTCAACATTCAGCGGCTCTGCACCGGCCTGACGCGCCGGCGTCGACATCACGCGAACCATCAGCGATGACGATTCAGGCGCAACGCCCTTTACAGACAAGCTACGATCATTTTTCGAGGACGACATGCTATTTCTATTCGTCGAGGATGACGTCGGCTCGGCCGAGGCGTTTGCAGCGCTTGCCGTTTCTCTCGGTCATCAATCGCACCTCGCTCATGACGGCGGCGTCGCGCTGCGCCTCGCCGCCGAAACCCGATACGACGCCATTTTCATGGACATCGGCCTGCCCGATATCGACGGTCTCACCCTGTGTAAATACATCCGCTCGGCAGGAAGCTCGACGCACGCCTGCATCGTCGCGGTAACGGGTAGAGTCGATCTCGAAGAAGACGAAATCGCGGAATTCGACGGTTACGTCACCAAGCCAGTAACCGACGTCGGCCTGACCCGCATCATCCAGGGCTGCTGAGGCGCCGTTCTTATCGTTGCGATTCGTTATCGCTTACAGCGTCACATGCTTTTCGAAGCGTCATGCTTTTCTTATGCGTAACCGTTCGTTCACGCGCGCGCGCCGCCGTTTTATCGTGCTCGCTGCGGCGCATCACAGGCCGTCGTCGAACAACGAACAAATAGGAACGGCAAGACATGGCAGGCTTCAACCGACGCGATTTTCTGGTTTCATCGGGCGTGGCGCTCGCGTCCGCCGGCCTGTCTCCGCTCGCATACGCGCAAGACGCAACGCCTAAACGCGGCGGCACGCTCAACATGCTGATCAACCCCGAGCCGCCCGTGCTCGTCTCCATCTTTCAGACGACAGGACCCGCGCTCGTCGCAAGTTCCAAGGTGCTCGAAGGCCTCCTCGCCTATGACTTCGATCTCAAACCGAAGCCGCAACTCGCGACCGCATGGAACGCGAGCCCGGACGGCCTGAAATACACGTTCACGCTGCGTCAGAACGTGAAGTGGCACGATGGTGAGCCGTTCACGTCGGCGGATGTCGCGTTCTCCATCGAACTGTTGAAATCGATTCATCCGCGCGGACGCAGCACCTTCGCCAACGTGACGCGCGTATCGACGCCCGATGCGCGCACCGCGATCATCGAATTGTCGAAGCCCGCGCCGTATCTGCTGAAGGCGCTGTCCGCCGGCGAATCGCCGATCGTGCCGAAACATCTGTATGCGAACGGTGATCCGCTCACCAACCCGCACAACAATGCGCCCATCGGCACCGGGCCGTTCCGCTTCAAGTCATGGGCGCGCGGCGCGAGCATCGTCTACGAGCGCAATCCGGATTACTGGGACGCGGGCAAGCCCTACATCGATTCGCTCGTGTTCAAGGTGATTCCCGATGCCGCCGCGCGGTCCGCCGCGTTCGAAACCGGCGCGCTCGACCTCGGCGGCGAAAATCCCGTGCCGCTCTCGGATTTGCCGCGTCTTACGCAATTGCCGCAACTCGCCGTGGAAACGCGCGGTTATCGCTTCCTGGAGCCGCTTTCGGAGATCGACTTCAATCTCGATCATCCGATCCTGAAAGATGTCCGCGTGCGCCAGGCGATCGCGCATGCGATCAATCCGCAAGTCGTGCAGAAGACGATCGCCTACGGCTATGCGGATATCTCGCCGACGCCGATCACGCCCGCATCGCCCTACCACGATGCAAAGCTCGCGCCTTATCCGTTCGATACCGCGAACGCGGAAAAGCTGCTCGACGCCGCAGGTTATCCCCGCAAGAACGGCGGCCCGCGCTTTCAGTTGACGCACGATTTTCTGCCCTACGGCGATATGTACCGCCGTCAGGCCGATTACGTGAAATCGGCGCTCGCGCGCGTGGGCATCGACGTGACCGTGCGCTCGCAGGATTTGCCCTCGTTCCTCAAACGCGTGTATGCGGACCGGCAGTTCGATTTCACGAGCATCGGAGTGAATACGTTGTTCGATCCGAGTGTCGGCGTGCAGCGCCTCTACTGGTCGAAGAATATTCGGCCCGGCGTGCCGTTCTCGAACGCGCCGCATTACAGCAACGCGCAAGTGGATGCGCTGCTCGAATCGGCGTCGATCGAAACCGACGAGACAAAGCGCGTGGCGCTGTACCAGCAGTTTCAGCAGATCGTCTATCGCGATCTGCCGATTCTCAATCTCGTGGCGCCGCGCATGGTCACGGTCGCGAACCGGCGGGTGCGCAATCACACGGTGTCGGCGCAGGGGCTCGAAGGCAATCTCGCCGATGTCTATCTGAGCGCCTGAGGATTGCGAGCGATGAACCGACGCACGCGCTTCGCCGCAATCGCGCGACGCACCGCATGGCAGGCTCTGCCGACGGTGCTCGCCATCGTGATCCTGAACTTCTTCCTTCTGAAGCTGATGCCCGGCGACGCCGCCGACGTGCTTGCCGGCGAAGCGGGTTCCGCCACCGCCGAAACGCTCCAGGCATTGCGCGCGAAGTTCGGCCTCGATCAGCCGGTGCTGCATCAGCTCGGCGCGTATCTTTCGCATCTCGCGCACGGCAGTCTCGGCTATTCGCCGCGCTACGACGCGCCCGTGCTGCAACTGATCCTTTCGCGCCTGCCGAACACCTTGCTGCTGATGGGCACGGCGCTCGGGCTTGCGCTCGTCGCGGGTGTCGTGCTGGGCGCGGTCATGGCGCATTGGGCGGGCAAGTGGCCGGATCGCGTGTTGTCCGTGCTCGCGCTGCTGCTCTATTCGACGCCGGGCTTCTGGATCGGGCTGCTCGCCATCGTGCTGTTTTCGGTGCATCTCGGCTGGCTGCCGAGCGGCGGCGATGCCACCATCGGCGCGCAACTGCACGGTTTCGCCCGGTTCGCCGATGTGGCGAGGCATGTGCTGCTGCCCGCCGTGACGCTCGCGACGTTCTTCGTCGCCATCTACGCGCGTCTCACACGCGCCGCGATGCTCGAAGTCCAGCGCCAGGATTTCGTGCGCACCGCCCATGCGAAAGGACTGCATCCATTGCGCGTCACGGTGCGCCACGTGCTGCGCAACGCGCTGATGCCGCTCACGACCATGATCGGCATTCATTTCGGCACGCTGCTCGGCGGCGCGGCTGTCACCGAGACCGTCTTCAGCTGGCCGGGCCTCGGGCGTCTCGCACTGGATGCCGTCATGGCCCGCGATTTCAGCGTGCTGCTCGGCGTGCTGCTGCTCTCGTCGCTGCTCGTGATCGTCGCCAACGTGGCAGTCGATCTGTTGCAGGCGTGGCTCGATCCGCGCATCGCCTGACTCGTCAACTCGAATACGCATGGCTTCCGATTCCACCGAACTTGCTTCATCCGCTCATGGCTCGGCATGGCGGCGACAACTCGCGGGCGCGCTCTTCGGCGCGCGAAGCGCTCGGGGCGTGCCGTCCGCGCACGCCTCGCGGGGCGTCTGGCGTGCGCTGCTCGGCAATCCTTCGGCGCTCGCGGGCATCGTCCTGCTGACGGCGTTCATTGCGCTCGCGCTCGCCGCGCCCCATCTCTTTCCCGGCGATCCGCTCGACATGGTCGCGGCGCCTTTCGAATGGCCCGGCAGCGATCCGCTCTACCGGCTCGGCACCGATTCGCTCGGCCGCGACGTCGCCGCGGGCATCGCGCACGGCACGCGCGTATCGCTGCTGATCGGGGCATCGGCGGCGGCGATCGGGCTCGTCATCGGCACGCTCGTCGGCGCGATCGCAGGCTTCTTCGGCGGCGTGATCGACGATCTCCTCGTGCGCATCACGGAGCTGTTTCAGACCGTGCCGTCGTTTCTGCTCGTGATCGTGATCGTCGCCATCGGACGGCCGAGCGTGACGGTGATCGCGCTCGCCATCGGCGTTGCTTCATGGCCGACGGTCGCGCGTATCGTGCGCGCCGAATTCCGCACGCTGCGCCAGGCGGACTTCGTGCTCGCCGCGCGCAGTCAGGGCTTTTCCGACGCGCGCCTCATCTTCGGCGAGATCCTGCCGAACGCGCTGCCGCCGGTGATCGTCACCGCATCGGTGATGGTCGCGAGCGCGATTCTGATCGAATCGTCGCTGTCGTTTCTCGGCATGGGCGACCCTAACGTCGTCACGTGGGGCGGCATGATCGGCGCGGGGCGCGATTCGTTGCGTACCGCGTGGTATCTGACGGCGCTCCCGGGCGCGGCGATCGTGCTCGCGGTGCTCGCGCTCAATCTGCTCGGCGACGGCCTCAACGACGCACTCAATCCGCGCATGCGCGAACGTTCCTGACCGAGGCCGATACATGGCGAATCTTCTTGAAGTGCGCGATTTGCGTGTGAGTTTCGGCGCGCATCGCGCCGTGCGCGGCATCGACCTCGACCTGGCCGAAGGGGAGACGCTTGCGCTCGTCGGCGAATCGGGCTGCGGCAAGTCCGCGACTGCGCTCTCGCTGATGCGGCTCGTGCCCGAGCCCGGCCGCGTGACGGGCAGCGTGCGTTTCGACGGACGCGACGTGCTCGCCCTGACGCCGCGTGAGATGCGCGATGTGCGCGGCAGTCAGATTTCGATGATCTTTCAGGAGCCGATGACGTCGCTGAACCCGGTGCTGTCCATCGGCGCGCAAATCGTCGAGACCTTGCGACGGCATGAATCGCTGTCGAAGGAAGCGGCGGCGCGGCGCGCGATCGAACTGCTCGATCGCGTGCATATCCCGGAGCCGCACCGGCGCGTGGCCGACTATCCGCATGAGCTGTCAGGCGGTCAGCGGCAGCGCGTGATGATCGCGATGGCCGTGGCCTGTCGTCCGCGTCTTTTGATCGCCGATGAGCCGACCACCGCGCTCGATGTCACGATTCAGGCGCGCATTCTCGACTTGCTCGCCGAGTTGCGGCGCGAACTGTCGATGTCGCTGCTGCTCATCACGCACGATCTCGGTGTCGTGGCCGAGCACGCGGACCGCGTTGCGGTAATGCTCGCGGGCGAGAAAGTCGAGGAAGCGCCCGTCGCGCAGCTTTTCGAGCGGCCGTCGCACGCTTACACGCGCGGTCTGCTGGGCGCATCGCTCAATGTATCGACGGATCTGCATTACCGCGACTGGAAGCTGCCGGAGATCCGGCACGTGCGCAGCGACGACGGCGCGCCCGCGTTCAATGTCACGCCGCTCGCGCCTGTGAGCGCCGCGCGCGCGGACGGCGTCGCGCACGATGAAAGCGCGCCGTTGCTTTCGCTGCAGGATCTGACGGTGGAGTACGCGCATCGGCACGGCAAGGGCGCATTGCGTGCGGTGGATGGGGTGTCGTTCGATATCGCGCGAGGCGAGACCGTCGGGCTCGTCGGTGAGTCCGGCTGCGGAAAATCGACGCTGTCGAAAGCGATCCTGCGACTCGTGCCTGCAACGCATGGCGCGATACGCTTGCGCGGTGCCGATCTCGTGCCGCTGTCGGAGCGCGCATTGCGGCCGCTGCGCCGTCAGGTGCAGATGGTGTTTCAGGACCCGTATGCATCGCTGAACCCGCGACGCACCGTCGGTGAGATTCTGGAGACGGTGATGGCCGTGAACGGTATCGGCGACGCGCATCGAAGACGCACGCGCGCCGCGACGATGCTCGATCGCGTCGGCCTGCCGAGCATTGCGCTCAAGCGCTTTCCGCACGAGTTTTCGGGCGGACAGCGGCAACGCATCGGCATTGCGCGTGCGCTCGTGCTCGAACCGTCGCTGCTGATTTGCGACGAGCCCGTGTCCGCCCTCGACGTGTCGATTCAGGCGCAAATACTCAATCTGCTCGTCGAGCTCAAGCGCGATCTCGGGCTCGCCTATCTCTTCATATCGCACGATCTTTCGGTGGTGCGCTATATCGCCGATCGCGTGCATGTGATGCACGGCGGGCGCATCGTCGAGAGCGGAGATCATCGCGAAATATGGCGCGCGCCGCAGCATGCCTACACGCGCACGCTGCTCGATGCGATCCCCGGGAAGCGCTTCGATGCGCAGGCCGCGTAGAACCCGCATCAGGACAACAGGAAATTCACGTCACATGTCGAACAGAAATCAGAACCTCGAAGCCGCGCTCGCCGCATTGCCCGAGCTGGCAAAGGCCATCGGCGAAGACGCCGCCGCGCGCGAGACGCGTCGTGAACTGCCCTTCGAGGCGTTCGCGCTCTTTCGTCGATCGGGCTTGGGCAAGCTGCGTTTCCCGCTGGAGTGGGGCGGGCTCGGCGGCTCGCTCGAAGACGTTTTCGAGGTGATCGCGACGCTCGCCGCGCACGAAAGCAACGTCGCGCACGCACTGCGCATCCACTACGACCAGACCGAAGCGTTGCTGCTCTCGCCGCGCACGCCGTTCAACGAATTGCAGATCAGGCGCGTGGCGGAAGGCGCGATTTTCGGCGGCGCATCGACGGAAGCGGGCACCTCGCGTCCCGGTGAAATCACGACGCAACTGCGGCGCGAAGGCGATCACTTTCGTCTTACCGGGCGCAAGTATTACGCAACGGGCACGGCGTTTTCCGACTACGCGCGCCTGAACGTGCAGGACGAACACGGCGAAGCGGCGATTGCGGTCGTGCCGGTTCGACGCGAGGGTCTGAGCGTGCTCGACGACTGGGATGGCATGGGGCAGCGCATGACCGCGAGCGGCAGCCTCGAGTTCGACGATCTCATCGTGCACGCCGACGAAGTCACGCCGCGCGTGCAGACGACGCTCGCGGGGCGCCACGGCGGCGCATTGCGCCAGTTGCATCTGGTGGCGGTGGCGGCGGGCATCGTGCGCAATGTCGTCGCGGATGCGCAGCGCTATGTGCTGAAGCACGGGCGTCCGGTGCTGCACAGCGCGGCGCCGTCGGCGCGCGAGGATGCGTTCATTCAGCAGGTCGTCGGCGAACTCACGGCGAACAGCCACGCGATCGACGCGCTCGTGCGCGACAACGCGCGCGTGCTCGAACGATCGTCGCAAGCGATCCGCAACGGCGATGCGAACGCCGACGCGCTCGTGCTCGAAGGCGCGCTCGCGACCGCCAGGACGCAGATCGTCGTCAGCAAGCTCGCATTGAGTGCGGCGGAGCGCATGTTCGAGGCGGGCGGCGCATCGGCGACATCGCGGGCGCACAACTTCGACCGCCACTGGCGCAACCTGCGCACGATCTTCAGTCACAACCCGCTGCTGCACAAGGCGCGCGTGATAGGCGATTACGCGCTGAACGGCGTGACGACGCATCTGACCGAAGGGCGCGTGTTCTGATGCGTGACGCGTTGCGTCGATGACGCTGATGCGATAGCCCGCTGCGCGATAGCCGGCGCCATGACGCTGCAAAGTCCGGGCATGAGCGCGCTACCGCGCGGGCCGGACTCGAGCCTCGATCCCGTTTCAAGTCGCACAATTTCTCGTCACAAAAACGAGCGCGATGAGGTCAAGCAGTCGCTCGCAGCGGTGCATTTCACGGACAAGTGCCGCGCGTCCCCGTCCGAAAAGGAAGGGGCGCGCGGCCATCGTCGATCCTAGACTCCTGAGGCATATCCATTCGATGTCGCAGGCAGTCGTCTTGCAGCATGACCGTGCTGCCGCCTTTCGTCGCTTGGCATGTGCCCTACATCAAGCCGAACAGCGTACGGCGATGCTCGAGCAATATCGACAGCGGCTGCGGCGACTCGATGAACTGGAACCGCTGCGCTTTCCGTCGATGGACGATTTCGACGACATGTTGCGCCCCAAGGCGGCACGCGACGCAATGCGTTGAAAGAATGCGTTGAAAGGCAAGCGCCGATGCCACGGCGCACCTTGTGCCGTGTTGCATCTCAGATCCAAAGGAGAATCACGTGATTCACATCATGAGGCGCGGTCGATCGGCTCAGACCAAGGCCGGCCGGTATCCGCGTGCGTCGCACGGCAGCGGAGGCCTGAAGCGATGAGCAAGCCGCAACCGCAAGGCCGTAGCGCCTACCGCTACTTCCGCGAAATCACCACGCGATGGATGGACAACGACGTCTACGCCCACGTCAACAACGTCGTCTATTACAGTTGGTTCGATACCGTCGTCAACGCCTGGCTGCTGGAACAGAAAATGTTGGACTTTGCCGCAAGTCCCGCGGTCGGTCTCGTCGTGGAAACGACCTGCAATTACTTCTCGTCCATCGCTTTCCCCGACCTCGTGCATGCCGGGTTGCGTGTGGCTCGGCTCGGCACGTCGAGCGTGCAGTACGAAGTCGGGCTATTTGCCAACGACGGCCAGATAGCCTCGGCGCAGGGCCACTTCGTACACGTGTACGTCGATCGGGTGACACGCAGGCCGATGCCGCTGTCGCCCGAACTGCGCCGGGCGCTTCAGACTGTCGAAGTGGCGCGATGAACGCGCGTTTCCGTCGATGAACGACTTCGGCGCCATGCCGAGCCCCGAGGCGGTGCCGACGAAAACTCGTTGAAAAGGAGACTGCAATGTCATTGATCCTCTCGCGCCGCGACCTGGACTTCCTGCTGTACGAATGGCTCGATGTCGAGAAGCTGACGGTCGCCGCGCGTTATGCGGACCATTCCCGCGAAACCTTCGACGCCGCACTGGACACCTGCGAGAAGATCGCCACCGATCTCTTCGCCACGCATAACAAGAAGAACGACGAGCAGGAGCCGCGTTTCGACGGCGAAACCGTGCACATCATTCCCGAAGTCAGGCGCGCGCTCACCGCCTTTTGCGAAGCCGGCCTGATGGCTGCGGGCCAGGACTACGAGCTGGGCGGCATGCAACTGCCGATGGTGCTCGAAAAAGCGGCCTTTGCCTGGTTCAACGCAGCGAATATCGGCACGACGACGTATCCGTTTCTCACCATCGGCAACGCTAATCTGCTGCTGGCCCACGGCACACGTCAGCAGATCGACACGTTCGTGCGGCCGGAAATGGAGGGTCGCTTCTTCGGCACGATGTGCCTGTCCGAACCGCAGGCGGGTTCGTCGCTTTCGGACATCGCGACGCGAGCCGAGTACGAGAGCGACTCGCCGCTCGGCGCGCAATACCGTCTGCGTGGCAACAAGATGTGGATCTCCGGCGGGGAGCATGATCTGTCGGAGAATATCGTGCATCTCGTGCTCGCGAAGATCCCCGGCCCCGACGGCAAGCTGCTGCCGGGCGTGAAGGGCATTTCGCTCTTCATCGTGCCGAAGTATCTGGTCGGCGAGGACGGCTCGCGCGGCGAGCACAACGACGTGGTCCTCGCGGGTCTGAACCACAAGATGGGCTATCGAGGCGCGACCAACTGCCTGCTGAATTTCGGCGAGGGCGTGAAGCATCGGCCGGAAGGCCGGGCGGGTGCGATCGGCTATCGCGTGGGCGAGGCCGGCCAGGGACTCACCTATATGTTCCACATGATGAACGAGGCGCGCATCGGGGTCGGGCTCGGGGCGGCGGCGCTCGGTTACACCGGCTATCTGCATGCGCTCGACTACGCGCGCAACCGTCCGCAGGGACGGGTCACGGGAGCGGGCGGCAAGGACCCGGCGAGCCCGCAGGTGAGGCTCGTGGAGCACGCGGACATCCGCCGCATGCTGCTGGCGCAGAAGAGCTACGCGGAGGGCGGACTCGCGCTGAACTTATATTGCGCGAAGCTCGTCGATGAAGCGCGTGCCGCCGAGGCCGCGGACGCCGCTCGGGCAACGGAGAAATATTCGCTGTTGCTCGACATCCTGACTCCGATCGCCAAAAGCTGGCCGTCGCAATGGTGTCTCGAAGCCAATAACCTCGCGATTCAGGTGCACGGCGGCTATGGCTACACGCGCGAATATAACGTCGAGCAGTTTTATCGCGACAACCGCCTCAATCCGATCCACGAGGGGACGCACGGCATTCAGGCGCTGGACCTGCTCGGCCGCAAGGTCACGATGAAGGACGGCAAGGCGTTACGCGTGCTGGTCGAGCGGATGCGGGCCAGCGCCGCGCGCGCGACGGCGGCCGCCGATACGGCGCTCGTCGAATACGGCGCGACGCTCGATGAGACCGTGACGCGCCTCCTGCACGTCAGCGACACACTATGGGCCGCCGGCGATCCCGCGTTGACGCTCGCGAACGCTTCGGTTTATCTGGAGGCGTTCGGTCACGTCGTGATGGCGTGGATATGGCTCGAGCAGGCGCTCGCGGCGCAGGCCGCGCTCGTCAGCACCGGCGACGAGTACGACCGCGCGTTCTATCGCGGCAAGCTCGCCGCAACAGCGTATTTCTATCGATGGGAATTGCCGCGCGTCGGTCCGCAGTTGACGCTGCTCGCGTCGCTGGATCGCACGGCGTTCGACATGCAGGACGCGTGGTTCTGAAGCGCGCGAGAGCCTGATTCGCCGCTGCATTCGACGATGCAGCGGCGCCATTCCCGGCACGACGCAAACTCAATGGCGGGCTTCGCGTTCCCAGTCGTCCTGGTCCATGGCGAGCCGGAAGCCGAGATGCGACATGCCGTTCATCGGGTCCGTGCCGCGGCGTGCGCTGGTCCGATAGCTGATGCAGTACGTTTCGCTGCAGAGGAACGAGCCGCCGCGCGTCACGCGTTCGGGTGCCGACGCGGTCGGGCCGTTATCCGGGTCGTAGCTCGACGAAGGCCCGGAAGGATTGCTGACGACACGTCCTGACGCCGACTCGATGCGAAACGCGTCCGCGCGATACCAGTCGGCCACCCATTGCCAGACGTTGCCGGCCATATCGTAGAGACCATAGCCATTCGGCGCGAAGCTGCCCACGGCCGTCGTGCCCACCTGAACCTTCTCCTGGCTGCCGCGATCCAGCGTGACGGGAAATGGTCGGGCCGTATCGTCCCAGGTATTGGCCATCTTTTTGCCGCGCGGCGTGAATTCGTTGCCCCACGCATAGTCGGCCTGTTCCAGACCGCCGCGCGCCGCATATTCCCACTCCGCTTCAGTCGGGAGCCGCTTGTGCGCCCAGTGCGCGTAAGCGAGCGCATCTTCATAGGACACCTGCACGACGGGATGCGTCTCCTTGCCGGCGATACTGCTGTCCGGCCCGGTCGGATGCCGCCAGTTCGCGCCGGGCACGAACTTCCACCAGCGCGAATAGTCGTTCAGCGCGACGGGCGCGTCGGTGCCGGTGAAAACAAGGCCGCCGGGAACGAGCGTGTCGTCGGCGGGGCGCGGCGTGCCGGGCGGAAGCTGAACCGCCAGATCTTCCCAGCGCGGCTTGCGCTCGGCTGTCGTGAGATAGCCGGTCGCGGCGACGAATCGGGCGAATTGCGCGTTGGTGACGTCGTGGCGGTCGATCCAGTAGCCATGCAGCCTGACCTCGTGTGCGGGCCGTTCGTTGGGCAACGCGCGCGGGTGCTCGCTGCCCATCAGGAAATCGCCGCCGGGAATCCATACCATGTCTTTCGGGCCGGCCGCGCCGTCGCCCACGGCGAGCGGTGCGGGGCCCTTGAAGTGCTGATACGCGGCGATGGCGGTGCCGGTCAGGAAAAGCGCGAGCGCGACGGCGCCCGCCTTGTGCCAATGCTTGTTCGATGACTTCATTGCTTGTCCAATGCCGAAAGCGCCGACGTCGGGCTGGACATCGGCGCGTTTCGAGCCTACTTCAACGAGGCCTGCGTTCTGGGCGGATACTTCTTGAGCACCTGCTGGTAGCGGGCGAACTCCATCACGAGCGGGACGCTGGCCGGGATATGGCGGATCGCGATCGACTCCTCTTCCTTCGGGTCCGCGTAGAGGTTGAAGACCAGCACGGTCCACGCGTCGCCGACCATCCCCGCGAAGCCGCCGTTGTAACCCTTCCGGGTCGCGGCGTCCGGAAGCTGAAACTTCTTCATCATCTTGAATTCGTCGACGCGCACGGCCGAAAGCTCGTCGTTCCAGAAGTACATGACGCTGCGCCGGTTCGAGACACCCTTGTCAGCGAGCAGGAACGAAGTCTGGTCGATGCCGTCGATGTAGGTCGTCGAAGGCACGAGTTTCGAAAGGCCCTTGTCCGGCGTGCCGGCGAGCGCGATCGACGTATTGAACAGGTCGGCAAAATCGAAGAGGCCGTCGGAGCGGCGCGGCTCGATCATGCCTTTCCAGTAGACGAAGAAGGGCGAGCGCACCGCGCCTTCCCACGTCGAGCCCTTGCCGCCGCGAAACATCGAGCGTGCCGCCGGCTGGACTTCCTGCTCCGGGCCGTTGTCCGACGCGAAGAACACGATCGTGTTATCCAGCTGGCCGTTCGCCTGCAGCGTGTCGATCAACTTCTTGAACATGTCGTTGACCTCCACGATGCAGTCGCCATAGTTCGTGCGCGATGCCGAGCGTCCGGCGTAATGCGCGTTGGGATAGTTGTCGAAGTGGCACGCGCGCGGCGCGTAGTACAGGAAGAAGGGCTTAGTCGCGTTCTTCTCGCGGTTCAGGAAATCGACGGTGTAGTCGAGCCACTTCGTGTCCAGGTCCTTGATGGTATCGGTGTTGATTTCGTACAGGCTTTCGATCTTGCCGCCCTTCACGGCGTGCACGTCGCTCTTGTTGAACGGCAGATTGGCGATGTAGCGATAGCGCTCGGGACTCAGCGCGATTTCCGGGTTGTACTGCGGGTCGCGCCATTCGGTGTACATATCGGAGACCGACAGGAAGCCGCGGAAGTCGTCGAAGCCCACGTTCTGCGGCTGCGAGCCCGTGTTCTCGCCCATGTGCCACTTGCCGACCGCCTGGGTCGTGTAACCCGCGTTCGAGAGCAGTTGCGGCAGTGTGGTGAGACCGGCGAGGCCGCCCGGCTGGCCGTACATCGGCGGAATCTGGATGCCGTGATGGGCCATGTTCTGGCCGGTCATGATCGTCGCGCGAGTGGGCGAGCAGCTCGGCTGGGAATAGGCCGAACTCAAGACGAGGCTCTGGTTTGCGATGCGGTCGATGTCCGGCGTCGCATTGCCCACGGCCTCGCCGCCCCCGTTGAAGCCGAAGTCGCTATAGCCGACGTCGTCGAGCAGGAAGACCACGATGTTCGGACGCTTGCCGGTCTTCTTCTGCAGGGCCTCCAGCTTGCGGACGGCCTCCTGCTCCTGATCGGCGTGCGCGACGACCGGCTCCATGTTGTCCGCGAGCTTGACCGTGCGGGACGCCAGATACTGGTTGGGCTGGTCATAGCCGGCCAGGCCCTGTTGTCTGGTCGGTTCGGTGATCGTCTGCGCGCCGACGGCGTGCGAGATGGCCAGTGCTGCTCCTGCTGCAAGAAGCAAGACCGGGATGATGCGTTTCATGGCGTCTCCTGCTGTTGTAGTAATGGACGGCGACTGGCCGGCGAACGGCGCGTGGGAGCGGGGGACGCACGCGGCCACGCGGTTCGCAGGCGCAGTCGTTGCGCCCGGGACGCGACTCACTTGCGAAATTAACAGCGTCGGACGCGTCGAATACCCCTCGTGAATAGGGGGCGCGCTTCGAGTGCGTATCAGCCCAGCTTGCGCGAGATGATGAGCTTCTGAATGTGGCTCGTGCCTTCGTAGATCTTGCAGACGCGCACGTCGCGCAGATAGCGCTCCACCGGGAAGTCGCACAGATAACCGTAGCCGCCGTGAATCTGGAGCGCGCTCGAGCAGACCTTCTCGGCCATCTCGCTCGCGAAGAGCTTGGCGATCGACGCTTCCTTCACGCAATCCACGCCGGTGTCGCGCAAGCGCGCGGCGTGAACGCAATACTGGAACGCGACGTCGACCTGCGCGGCCATGTCGGCCAGATCGAACGCGACGGCCTGGAGCTGCGCGATGGGCGCGCCATACGCCTCGCGTTCATTGGCATATTTCACCGCCGCGTCGAGCGCGCCGCGCGCCGCGCCCGCAGCGATGAACGCGATGCCGATGCGGCCATCCGACAAACCGCTCATCACCGTCCGGTAGCCGTCACCCTCCGCGCCGAGCCGGTGCTCCACGGGCACGCGACAGTTTTCGAGCGCGATCTGCGCCGTGTGGGCGGTATGCTGGCCGAGCTTCTCCTCGACGCGCGTCGTGGCGTAGCCAGGCTGCGACGGATCGACGATGAACGTCGTTGCGCCGCGCTTGCCCGCTGCCTTGTCGGTGATGGCGAATGCCACGCCGACGCCGGCCTCGCTCCCGTTCGAGATGAACTGCTTCGAGCCGTTGAGAACGTAGTGATCGCCGTCGCGCACCGCGCTCGTGCGCAGTGCCGCCGTGTCCGAGCCGGCATGCGCTTCGGAGAGCAGGAAGGCGCCGATCGACTCGCCGCTCGCCATCGCGGGCAGGAAGCGCTGCTTCTGCGCCTCGGTGCCGTGCTCCGCGATGCACATCGCCGTGAAGTTGTGGACGTGCAGGATCGTGGCGAGGCCCGCGTCGTGAGCGGCGAACTCGTGCTGCGCGAGGCAAAAGTCCAGCACGCCCGCGCCCGTGCCGCCATAGGCCTCGGGCACCAGCATGCCGAGAAATCCGAGTTCGGCGAGCGCCTCGATTTCGGCGCGCGGCCACGCGGACTCGCGATCGCGCCGGGCAGCCGTCGGCGCGATGATGTCGTGAGCGACGCGGCGCGCCGAGTCGCGAATCATGATCTGCTGCTCGCTGAGGAACAGGCTGGAAAGGTCTTTACTCATGGATCGTCGTCCTCATGTGGGGGCGGGGGCGGACCGGGCGAGCGGCGCAGAGCGCCCGTCCCAGTCGCGCAGGATGTCCTGCGTGTGTTCGCCGCGCCGCGGGATCGGGCGGGGTCCGGGCAGCGGCCCGAGCGAGAAGCGCGGCGCAGGGTTAGCCTGCAGGACGCCGTTCGCGCGCGTGTACACGCCGCGCGCCTGCATATGCGGATGCAGCGCGGCTTCTTCGGGACTCAGTACGGGCGCGAAACAGGCATCGCTGCCTTCGAGCAATGCGCACCATTCATCGCGGGTGCGTGTGGCGAAGAGATCGGCGAAGCGCTGGCGCAGATCGGGCCATGCGCTCGCGTCGTAGGCGTGGTCGAAAGCGGGGTCGTCCGCGAAACCGAGCTTGTCGCGCAGCAGGCGATAGAACTTCGGTTCGAGCGAGCCGACCGAGATCATCCCGCCGTCCGCGCAGCGATACGTGTTGTACCAATGCGGGCCGTCGAGCAGGCTCCGGCCGCGCTCGGCCGTGAACTGTCCGGACGCCTGCAGCGCATGCAGCAAGGTCATCATGTGCGCGCTGCCGTCGACGATGGCGACATCCACCACTTGCCCCTTGCCGCTCGCGCGCGCGTGCATGATGCCCGCGAGCAGCCCCACGGCGAGATAGAGCGCGCCGCCGCCGATGTCGCCCACGAGGCTCGGCGGCGTAATGGGCGGTTCGCCCGGCTGGCCCGAATACCACAGCGCGCCGGACAAGGCGATGTAGTTGAGGTCGTGCCCCGCGGCATGGGCGAGCGGGCCGGTTTGCCCCCAGCCGGTCATCCGGCCGTAAACGAGCCGCGGGTTATGTTGCAGGCACACGTCCGGCCCGAGGCCGAGGCGCTCCATCACGCCGGGCCGCATGCCTTCGATCAGCGCGTCGCATCGTTTCGCCAGTTGCAGCACGGTCCCGACGCCCTCGGGCGTTTTCAGATCGACAGCCACCGAGCGCTTGCCGCGATTCGGGATGTCGTGATTGCCGAGATCGATCCGGTCGGTGTCGGGATCGACGCGATCGACCACGACCACGTCCGCGCCCAGATCCGCGAGCAGCATGCCGCAAAACGGCCCCGGTCCGATGCCTGCGATCTCCAGCACGCGCACACCGCTGAGCGGGCCTTGCCAGTCTGGCGCCATGGTCTGCCTCATCATCGTTGGATGCGGCCAATGATAGAGAGCGCGCCGCGCGCAGACACCCCCTCGGAAGGAATGGGTGGGGTGCCGAGCGGCGCATCGCGGAGGCGCGCCGCGCCCCCTATTTGGACAGGGGCGCGGAGGGCGGCGGCTTACGTTGCGCCCGATACGCTCATTTGATGAAGCCGTGCTCGCGCGCCCACGTCATGGCGTCATAGCGCGAGGAAACGCCGAGCTTGGTGAGGATGTTGCGCACGTTCCATTTCGTGGTCCCGACGGCGATGTTCAGGGTCAGGGCGATGCGCTTGTTGGACATGGCCTGCGAGATCAGCAGCAGGATTTCCCGTTCGCGCGGCGTGAGATTGACGCCTTCTCGCGCGAGCGCCTGCGCGTCCTGTTTGCCGGCGCGCGCCGGCGGCGGCGTGTGTGCGGCGTCGCCGGGCTTCAGCAGCGTGTCGAGCAGCGCCGCGGCCTGCGGCGAGAGCGCCGCCGTGTTGCGCAGCGTTGCGAAACGCCGCGTGACCGGCTCGCCGTCGTCGATGAAGGTGCGCACGAGTCCGAGCGCCGCGCCCGTGTTCAAGGCATCGACGAGACACTGCCGGGCTGCCGGCGTCTGTTCGATGTCCTCATAGGCGGCCGCCGCCAGCAGGTTCACGCGCACGAGCAGGCGTTCGCGGCCGGCGGCGAGCGCGAAGGCCCGCGCCTGCTGGAGGGCGTTGAGCGCCTCGGATGCGTTGCAGTTCACGAGGGCGAGGCGGGCACGCGAGAGCGCCGCGATCGCCCGTGTCTCGTCGGCCGAGGCGGGGTCGGCTGTGCCTTCGCTGGCGGTGGCGAGCGCGTCGAGTTGCGTCATGACGCCCTGCGCGCGGATGTGATCGCCGTCGCCGAGGAGGATCTTCACGGCCTCGCCCAGCATGAACGCGGCGGGCCGCGGCAGGCCGAGCGCCTGCAGATGCGCGGCCTGCCGCTGAAGGAAGGCGAGGGCCGCTGCCGGGCCCTGATCGAGCCGGTCGAGCCGGGCGTGGACGAGTGATGCCTGCACCATGACGTCGGGCCACGAGGCGCGCAGCAAGCTGGTCCGGTTGGCGAGGACGTCGCGCGCCTCGGCGATGCGGTCGAGCTCGTAGTACGCATCGCCCAGCATCGCTGCGCAAAGGCCCGCGCAGACCGAGTGCCGCCCATAAGTCGTCTCGGCCTGCTCGAGCAGCGCCTCGCCGAGGCGGGCCGTTTCGCGCACCTGGCCTTGCTTCAGATACGTCGCGGGCAGCGTGGCCTCGAACATCAGCGCGATTTCGCTGCCCTGATCGTCGCTCTGCACGGCGTGCTCGTCATGCAGACGCAGGGCTTCGCGAATACGGCCCACGTGCGCGAAGGCGGTCACGAGCGCACCGACGTAGACGTATTTCAAGGTGCGGTTCGAGGGCCACGACTCTTGCGGGCGCTCGAGCAGGCGGGTGACGTGCCGGCCATCGTCGCGCTGCATCGCGATGGTCGCCTCCGCCAGCGCGAGCTGGACCTCCATGCCGGGCAGGCGGGCCGCGTCGGTGCGCCGCAACTGGTCGAGCCAGCGCTGTGCCTGCGCCGGCCGCGCGGTCAGGGCGTAGGTCAGGCAGCCAAGAAACGAAAGACGCGGATGCTCGACGAGCATGTCCTCCGGTAAATGATCGAGCAGCTGGACCATCGCGCCGACGGCGCTGAAACGCCAGTCGGGCGGCATGGCGCTTTCGACGGTCCGCACCGCGAGCCCGAGGTCGCCGGTGAGCTTCGCATGACGCACGGCGGCGACGAGCATCTGCTGGCTGGCGAACCACGCGCTCGCGCGCCGGTGCAGCGTCTGCACGATCCCGCCGCCGCGCGCGGCCAGCCTGCTGCCGAGAAACTCGCCGAGCAGCGGATGAAAGCGGTACCACGGCGTGCGATCCTCAGTTTCGACGCGCTGGATCAGCAGGAACTCCTCTTCGGCGCGCTTCAGGAGATCGGCGGCTTGCGTCCGCGCGGTGACGTGCGCGGCGAGCGCCGCGTTGAAGCGCCGCAGCGGCGCGAGCATTTCGAGGAACGCGATCATCTCGGCGGGCACCTGCGCGATCACGTCCTCGGCAAGGTAGTTCTGCAGGTCGCCCGAGCGCCGCAGGAACACCGGCAACTGGCCGCGCGTGGCCGGGCGATTGCGCAGCATGATCGCGATGAGTTGCAGGCTCGCCGGCCAGCCGCGCGTCACTTCCTGGATCAACTGGAGCTCGTGGGCCGTCAGCTTGATCGTCGGAAGATTCTGCTCGAAGAAAGCCTGGGTTTCGTCGACGCTGAACGGCAGGTCTTCGAAACCCGCCTCGGCGAGCTGGCCGTACACGCGCAGACGGCTGAGCGAGAGCGGCGGCGTGGTGCGCGAGGCGATCACGATGTGCAGATTGGCGGGGCTGTGCGTGACGAGCTTACGCATCAGCTCGTGCGCCCACGGGTCGTCGACGTGATGGTAGTCGTCGATGAACAGATAGATATCCTTCGCAACCCGCTGCGCGAGCGCGATGATCGCCGCCGCGACGGGCTCGACCGGCCACGCTTCGTCCGCGTCGGCGTCGGCGCCCTCGAAGGCCGGCATGTCTTGCGGCGCGATGCCCAAGCGCGCGAGCGCGCCGCGCAGGTCATGACAGAACACGGCCCGGTGCCGATCGTCCGCCGCGAGCGCGAGCCATGCGACTTCCGCGCCGTTCTTCATCAGTTCCTGCCGCCATTGCACGAGCAGGATCGTCTTGCCGAAGCCCGCGCTGCCGGTGACGACGGTGAGCGCGCAATGCTGCGCTTCGCGCAGCCGCTCGATGAGCCGCTTGCGCGCGATATGGCGGGGCCGACGCGCGGCGGCGAGAATTTCGCCGGCTGATTGGGCTCGTCGGACTTGGGTGTCTGGAACGTCATGGCGGCTTCCGAATCAGGGGGATGGGCGGGAAAACCCCGGGTTTGGCTCCTCGGATTGTCCGCCGTCGTGCGCGTGTGCGGCCCCCCCGCAAATAGAGGGGATTCAGCACTTTCGAATCTCTATCGTTGCAAAGCAGGTACGGCGCGCATCGCTGCGCCGGGCAGCGGCGTGCTGGCCGTACGCCTGTTTCCAGCCTTCCGCCGCGCCGTGCGCACGATTCGCAGCAGACGATTTTCGCCAGGACTGGCATGGATTGGGGAGCAATAGATGAGCGTCACGTTTGAACTGAAGGGCCCGGTGGGCTGGATCACGCTTGCGCGTCCGGAAGCCATGAACGCGCTGTCGCGCGAGATGGTGGAAGGCATCACGGCGAAGCTCGTGGAGTGGAAAGACGACCCGCAGGTTCGCGTCGTCGCCGTGACGGGAACGGGGCGCGCGTTCAGCGCCGGCGCCGACCTGAAGACGGCCGGTGCGCCCGCGCAGCCGGGCGAGAAGGACTTCCTCGACAAGATCGTCGATCTGTTCGACACGATGCGTGCGTTTCCTCGCCCGGTCATCGCCGCCGTCAACGGTCTTGCGCTCGCGGGCGGCCTCGAGGCCGTGATGACCTGCGACTTCGTGATCGCGGCGGAAAGCGCGCGCTTCGGCGACGCGCATTCGAACTTCGGCGTGTTCCCGGGCGGCGGCGGCGCAGCGGTGCTGCCGCGCAAGATCCCCGTGAACATCGCGAAATACCTGCTGTTTACGGGCGATTCCGTGTCGGCGCAGGAGATGAAGCAATACGGTCTCGTGGCCGAAGTGGTCGCCGATGCGGAGTTGCTCGACCGCGTGCAGGCGATCGGCGAGAAGCTCGCGGCGAAGAGCCCGCTCGTGCTCTCGAAGATGAAGCGCGTCGCCGACGAATCGGCGGACAAGCCGGTTGCGGACGCGCTGCGCCACGAAGTGCTGGAACTGCGCAATCACCAGCGCTCCTACGACATCCAGGAAGGGCTGCGCGCGTTCGTCGAAAAGCGCAAGCCGGAATTCAAGGGTTATTGACGCCGGCGCGCTCGCGCGGGTTCATTCGATTTTTGGGGAAACCATGGAAAACATCTATATCGTCGGCGTGAGCATGACGCCGTTTGGCCGCCACATGGACAAGAGCGTCAAGCAACTCACCGCGTGGGCGGTCGAGGACGCGCTCAAGGACGCCGGCTGCGAGCGCAAGTGGGTCCAGGCTGCGTTCTTCGGCAACACGGCGCAAGGTCACTTCGACGGCCAGCACATGATTCGCGGCCAGGTGGCGCTCTTGCCGATCGGCCTCGGCGGGATTCCGATCTACAACGTCGAGGGCGCGTGCGCGTCGTCGAGCGCGGCGTTCAATCTCGCGGTGATGCAGTTGCGCGCGGGCGCGGCCGACGTCGTGCTGGCCGTGGGCGCGGAAAAGATGTATTCGGACGACAAGGCCAAGATGTTCTCGTGCTTCGAATCGGCATGGGATATCGAAACGCTCGATGAAAACAAGAGCTGCCTCGCCGACATGGGCAAGGACATCGTGCCGCCGCCCGGCTCGCAGTCCGACAAGCCGTACAGCCCGTTCATGGACGTCTATAGCCCGCTTCGACTGCGAACCGCACGAAGGAATTGCGTGGCTGAAGATCGAGGATATAGAACTTGTTCACGCACGGCGGCACGATCAGCAGCGGCCGCCGCGCGACCTTCGCGGTGAGCGGCGCGTACTGGATCAGTTGCATCAACTCGCATTCGAAGACGACGGTGCCCGCCGAGGTCGCCACGTTGCGGCCCACTCCGAAGGCGCTTTCGTCGGTGATGGCGATCTGGCCGCGTTGCGCATCGGTGAGCCAGTTTGCAAGCCCGGTCCGCAGGCTTTCGCCGCCCGTTTCGAGTGCGAGGCGCAAGGCCTCGGGATTGGTCAGCGCGAAGTTGGCGGGGCTCGCGGCATCGATGAATTGACGCGTCGCGAAACGCAGTTGATGGCGCGTTTTCGTATCGGCGGCGATTGCTTCTGTCATGGCCGCGAGCAGGTCGGCGTTCAGCCGGTACGACTGCATGAGCGCGGCGTACCACGGATGCGCTCGCCACTCCGGCGCGGCGAAGCGGCTATCGTGCAACGCGGTGCCGCCGCTCGCTGTCGCGGGCGTGGCCGCGTTTTGCACGGCGCCCGTCAGCGTTTGCCACACCGTCCACTGTCCGTCCCAGTACTGCTGCGCGAGCGCGGCAAGAGAGCTTGTCGAAGTGGGGCCGTCATGTCTCGTGACGGTATTGGGATTGTCCGCGCGGTTTCCGTTCACGTTGTCTCTCTCAGGCGATGGAGTGATCTTTACTTGTTCAGGAGCCGCCTGTCCGGTCTCGATCTCCGGAGCGATGCGCTCAGGCGGGCTCAGGCGGCAGGGGCGAGCCTCGAAGGGTAGGAGCGGCGCGCAGGGACGTCCCCCTCATCTTCGAGGGGGCGCGCAAGGCTCGCGAAACGGCCGAAATGAAGAAAGCGAGCCGTCGGCGGACCCCCAAAAAAGGAAGGGGCATGCGCCTGAAAGTCGCTCATATGATGAAGCGTAACCAGTTCGCCATGACGGCGTAGACCAAGGAAAAGGAGCAAATATGACGCGCAAAGTAGTTGTGGCCGGCGTAGGCAGCCGCTCGTCAACTCGTGGATCAGCTTCAGCGCGTCCGCGTCGAGCTTGCCCGTGCCCAGATTCCCTTCGATGAACGCGCGCGTTTCAGCCAGGCTGAAGGGCAGCTCGGCGCTGTCGAGTTCCACGAGCTGGTTCATCATGCGCAGCCGGCTCAGACTCAACGTCGGGGCCACGCGTGAGGCGATCGCGACATGGAGATTGCCGGGCGCGTGATCGATCAGCTTCTGGATGAAGCGGTGCGCGAGCGGCGACTCCACGTAGTGGTAGTCGTCGATGAAGACGAATAGATCTTTCTGCAGGTCGAGTGTGCTTTCGACGATGGTGGCAATGACTGCCTCCATCGCGCGGGGGTTGGCATCGTCGATGCGCAAGTCGGCGTCCGCGCACAGGCCGATGCGCTGCAACGCGGCCACGAGCGCGGCGCAGAAGTCGGCGTATTGCTTCTCGTCGGCGGTGAGCGTGATCCACGCCACTTCGCCGCCGCCCTCGACGCATGCCTGGCGCCACTGAGCGAGCAGCGTGGTCTTGCCATAGCCGGCGCTGCCCGTGACAAGAGCGAGCGTCGCGTGCTGCATCCGTTGCAACTGAGTAAGCAGCTTCGTGCGAGGCACGTGCTTCGAACCGATGCGAGGCGGTGCGAAACGCGTGGCAGCCACGTGTTTGATGAAAGGCGTTGTCAAGTCGTCACCTGGTCGATGGCGTTGGCGCGCGGAGCCTTTTCGCCCCCTCAGAACGAGGGGTGAAAAAAGAACTCGCGGAAACTAACTTAACACGAACGCAACGTCAAGAAAGCGTGCGAGCCATGTGACGGCGCGCTTGCCAGGCACCAGCCGACGTTTCGCAGCACGGGCGCCGTTCAGGGTAATCCCCGAGCGTAACGGCCCCGGGGCGGCACGAAAGCAACGGTGTTGAACACCCTATCGAACCGCGGCGACGCGCAAGTGTGACCCATGACCTATCGCATCCCCACCGAAGAGCAAACGCTGGCGGTCGAGAGTTTCCGCAAGTTTCTGCTGACGGAGGTCAGGCCTGTCGCCCGGTCGTACCGGGACCGCTTCATCCCGAAGACGACGATGCGCGAACTGACCCAGCGCATCGCGGAATTTGGCCTGCCGGGTTGCACGGTGCCCGTCGAGCATGGCGGCATGGGCTGGTCATATACGACGCAGGGCATGTTGTTCGAAGAGCTCGCCGTCTGTTCGCGCGACATCGCGCTGTGCGTGATGCTGAACACGGCACTCGCGGCGGCATTGCTCGACGCGGCGCCGGCGGTGCGAGAGCGGTATTTGCCCGAGACCCTCGCGGGCCGGCTCTTCGGTGCCCTCGGCATATCGCATCCGGAAGCGGGCCCGAACGTCGATGAAGACGCTACGAGCGCCGTGCGCGACGGCGACTGCTTCATCGTGAACGGGACGAAAGCCTGGGTCGCCAACGGCCTCTATTCCGACGTGCTCGTCTGCGCCGCGCGGACCGGGCGGGGTTCGTCGCACCTGTTGATCGATCGTGAAGAGCACGGCTACGAAGCGCGCAGCCTCGACCGAAACGCGTTCGGTTCGCAGGCGACCGCGCAGATCCTGTTCGCCGACACGCGCGTTCCCGTCACGCATCTGATCGACGAAGCAGGTGACGGTGGACGTTACTCGCAAAAGCGCCGCGAACAGGCGAGCGCCCACGTCGGGGTGCTGCTGGTCGGCCTCATGCGCGCCGTGCTCGACGAATCGGTTGCTTACGCAGCGAAGCGCATCGGGCCCGCCGAGGCGATGGCCGCGCATCAGTCGATTGCCGAAAAGATTGCGGAGATGGCGATCGCGACGGATGCGGCGCGGCTCTTGTACCAACGTGTATTCGGCTTGATGGATGCGGGCATGCACAGCGACATGCAGGCGTCGATGGCCGTGATGTTCGCGGCGCAAGCCGCGGCGCAGGTATGCCGTGAGGCAGGCCGGTTACATGGCGCACACAGCGTGACGCGCGCATCGGACATCGAGCGCATGGTTCGCGAAGCCATCGTCTTGCCGATGGTCGACAGGACGTGGGAGACCCACACGCTCGCTATCGCGCAGGCATCGATGGCCTGATGTCAGAGCGCGCTTTTCTGCGATTGAAACAACGATAAATCATCGGTCGCCGTTTCCGCGCTCGATACGCGCGACGGACGAACCGGCGCCCTGCATGGCGCAGAAGAGACGTACCTGGAGGAGTTCGCATGGGCATCATCAGGCAGGGTATCGGCGGGGCGGCGCTGCTGCTGGCCGCTCAGGGTGCGTGGGCGCAATCGACGGTGACGCTATACGGTGTCGTCGACAGCTTCGTGCAATATCTCGGCAACGGTTCGACGCATTCGTTTTCCGAACGTAGCGGAGGCAATAGCGGATCGAATGTGGGCTTGAAAGGCGACGAAGATCTGGGAGGCGGCTTCAAGGCCAGATTCGTGCTGGAAAGCGGGTACAACGTCAACAACGGAACATTCTTCATCGACAGTTCGACGCTGTTCTATCGTCAGGCATGGGTCGGGCTGACGCACAACGACTATGGAACGCTGACATTCGGTCGCCAGTATCAGCCGACATTCTGGGCTATCTACTACACCGATCCATTTCGCGGGAATGAACTGCTTTCGCCCGTGGCGGCAGCTGCCGTGGCGGTCGATCGCAACACCCTCGCCACGCAGGCCGCGTCCGGTCGCACCAGCAATTCGATCGAGTATCAGTCGCCCGTCATCGGAGGATTGAAGCTCTACACGATGTATGCGTTCAGGTCGACGAACACGCTGCCCGTCGTGCAGAACGTGGGCAATCTGTTCGATATATCCATGACTTACAGCGGATACGCCCTGTTCGTCGGACTTGCCTACCAGAATCAGCATGGCGGTTCCGAGAACCTGCCAGCGTTGCCTGCCGCTTTGAACCTGCTCGGCACCGAGCGCTTCACGGGTGCCGTTGCATATCGGATCGGCATTGTGAACCTGCAGGCGAACTACACGTACAACCGCTCGAAGGACGCGCCCGCCGGCTCACTGGCCGCGCGCCTCGGTGCTGCGCATTCGTACAGCTTCGCGGAGATCGGCGCGACGATCCAGGCAACGCCGGCGGACACGATTGAAATCGCCGGGATCAGGCGCGACGCGCGCGGCGCGGATGATCACGCGGAGGGCGTGGAACTCGGTATCGATCACAGCATTTCGAAGCGAACGCAGTTTTATGCGCGCGCCGGCTACATCAAGAACCACGGCAGTTCGACGATGAGTTGGCCCGCGGTGTCAGTGACCGAGCTCGGGTCGTCGCAAAGTATGGTGGCGCTCGGAATGACGCATCGTTTCTGAGGTACCGAAGTGTGCGGCGACAGCGAAGCGAGCTTCGCGCTGCGAACAGCGCGTCACCGCCGAGCCTCGCGTAAAGCGAGCAAATCCGTCTGCTGACGTATCGGCAAGCATCAGACAGCCGCTGCCATTGCGAACGGCTGCATCAGGATTTTTCATCGTCGAGATTCTTGCTCGACGAGTTCGATCCTTCGGTATCCGGCTTTCCGGCGTCGTCGCCGTGCTTCGTCACGCCGAGATCCTCGAGCACCGCATCGATCTTCTCGCTATCGCCGTCATCCAGCTTTTGGCGGACGTCGGCATCCTCGATGGCGTCGCCAGACTTCTTCCGGCCTTCGCCGACATCGGGCGTATGTTCGTCTGTCATGATCGTTCCTTTAATCAGGCCGGCACGCCGTCGACGCGCGTGCCGGCCGGTTGTGCTCAGGCATCGCTCTCACGATACCGCGATGGCGTCCGTGTGCGCGCCGTCGGAAGCGCCATCGGTTACGGCGCGCCCCGTCTGCGTTTCAATGTCAGCGACCGAGGCACAGACCAAGCCCGCAATCTTGTAATGCACCATATGGCCGGCATCCAGTTCGACTTCGAGCGTGCTGTTCGGCAAAACGCCGTGCAAGCGCGCGGACTGCGATTCCGGATCGACGATCTTGTCGCCGACACCCGCGAAGATACGCACGGGAATGTCGATCGAAGGATAGTGGGCACGCAATCGCGCCGCCGCCGGAATCATGAACGCCGCGTCCTCCGATGTCGCGCGAATCTGGCTCGGGCGCAACAGCATCTCGCGAGGCATGGCGTCGAAGAAATCATCGGGCATGGTTGCCGGTGCGAACATCGCTTTTACCGTCTGCTTCAGCATTAAACGGCCCATGAAGGGCGAAACGGTGTATCGAAGGACGTCGCCGAGCACCGGCACGGCGGCTGGCGCCGTCATGGCCACATCGAGACGCGCGGACGGAAAGTAATAGCCGGAAATAAGCACGAGGCCGCGCACCTGCTCGGGGAAATCGACGGCAAGCGCGAGCGCGACCAGCGTACCCCATGAATGTCCGATCACGGTCGGCTTCTCGATGCCGAGATCAAGCAGCGCGCGCTGCAACAGCGCTGCCTGAGCCTGCGCCGTCCACATCCGATTGCGCGGACGATCGCTATAACCGAAACCCGGTCGATCGAAAGCAATCACGCGATGATTTCCCGCCAGCCGGTCGATCACACCGCTCGCTTCGAAGTCCTGTAGCGGCACAGTGTTGCCGTGCAGTACCACCACGCACGGGCCGTGACCCGTGTCGGTGTAGTGCAGGCGAACGCCGTCGATCTCGACGAATCGGCCGATCGGCGGGTTCGCTCGCTCGGCTTGTTTGGCCTTATGGCGATTCCATAGAGCAGCAGCCGCTGCTGCGGCAGCCGCAAGGGCAAGCACGCCTAACGCGGGCGGCAAGGCTTCGGGTTTGGCACTGAGACGGGGCATGGCTTTCTCGCTGAGAGTGAAATGGCGGATGAGTATCGGTAAGGAAAGAATCGATCAGTTCGAAGTCCGATCGATGAAAATGATGTGCTCCGTGCGGCCACCGTTGCTGGTGGGCAAGTGCATGGTTCCTTCATGACGCATCGTCCATCCGGGTCGCAAGGCGATCGACAGCCGGTTTCCGTCCGAGCGGCTGTCGATTCCACCCAGCCCGAACGCCGGCGTCGCGACGCTGTCATCGAGCGTCGCGTTCGAGCCAACGACGTTGTCATGCATCGGCGACAGATCGCGTTTCGCATCGAGATTCTTGCGATCGGTATCGACCGTATCGTCCGTGGCTTCCATGTTCGCGTTGTCAGTCGAGACGATGCGTGAGCTTGCGCGCACGACCGGATCGCCGCTCGATGCCGTGGACCGGTTATCGTCGATGGAGGGAAGCGGGGACGGGTCGTCGGAAGGCGGCGCGGGTGTCTTCCGTACGGACGCCGGATCGAGTTCGGCGGCGGCCGTTTGCGGATCGATGCGGGCGGTCTCCGTGGCCGGCGTGGTGCCGGGGCTCGTGGCCTGTTGCGTTTTCTGCTGAGCTTGAGACGGGTTCGATTCGGCGTTGTTCATTGTGCAGACTTTGACTCGCGTAAGCTGCAATAGGCGCCGTGATTGCCCAGTGTACTTAGTCGATCGTCGTCTTCTCCGTGATAAGGGTGCGGTAATGGTGGCTCGGGCGCCAGGCGCTTCGTCGCGGTATGAGGGCCGCATCGAACGCGCTAACCGGTAGCCAGGAAGCGACGAGTACGCTCCTTACGCAGCAATGGCTGTGCCGCATCGCTGAATTCGGTCGCGCGCCGCCCCCGGAAGGTGCCCCGTTTAGCGCTGCGGTTCATATGCTTCCTCGAAATCGTTCGTGGCGTCGCTAGGGCCTCCTGCTCCAGAATCGAACGTTGTGTTTTTCACCTGGAGCTTTCCATGAGCGGCGAGGCCCTGCGCCAGTTGCATCTGAACATCAACGCACTTCATTCGGGATTCGTGCCATCGGCCTGGCGTTTGCCGTCGTCGGATCCGAACGTCTTTCTCGACGTGAATCACTATGTGCGCCTGGCGCAAATCGCCGAACGCGCGTGTCTGGATGCAATTTTTCTTGCCGATAACGCCGCGATCTCCGATCAACTCGACATGCGTCCCATCACGGCCCTCGAACCGACGTTGCTGCTCACGAGCGTCGCGGCGGCGACCACGCATATCGGGCTGATCGCGACTGCATCGACGAGTTACAACGAGCCCTATAACATCGCGCGCCGGTTTGCGACGCTCGATCTGATCAGTGGGGGACGCGCGGGCTGGAACATCGTCACGACGGCGGACTTGCCGTCTGCGCGCAACTTCGGTCTCGATGCGGTGCCCGATCACGCGACACGCTATGCACGCGCGGACGAGTTCGCGACGCTCGTCAAGACGTTATGGAATAGCTGGGAGGATGATGCGTTCGTCGCGCAGAAGGCGAGTGGCCGTTTCGTCGATCTCGACAAGGTGCATCCGGCGGACCATCGCGGGCGATTCTTCAATGTCCGGGGCGCGCTGAATGTGCCGCGTTCCGCACAGGGTCACCCGGTGCTGGTGCAAGCGGGCGCATCGGGCGATGGGCGCGAACTTGCCGCGCGTCATGCGGAAGCGGTGTTTTCAGCATCTCAATCATTCGATGAATCGCGTGCCTATCGCGAAGACCTGAACGCACGCGCCGCGCGTTACGGACGCGGCCCGAACGCGGTGAAAGTGCTCGCGGGACTGACGACGATCATCGGATCGACGCAAAGCGAGGCGCTCCGCCGCCGCGATGAACTCGTCGATCTGATTCCGCTGCAATACAGCCTGAACCGGATTGCGGGGACGCTCGGCATTCCAGTCGATTCGCTTTCTCTCGACGCGCGCTTGCCCGACGATCTGCCGCCGCCGAACGGCGGCAACGGCAATCACACCTTCTTCAACGCGACGCTCGCGCAGGCGCGCACGCATGGCTACACGGTGCGCGAGCTGATTCGTGCGCTGGCGGGCGGCGGCGGGCATCGCGTGATCGTAGGCACGCCTGAGCAGGTCGCCGATGACATCGAGCACTGGTTCAAAAACGGCGCCGCCGATGGCTTCAATCTGATGCCGGACGTTCTGCCCGATGGTCTCGAAGCCTTTACGGAGGGTGTCGTGCCGATTCTTCAGCAGCGAGGCATTTTCCGTCGCGCATATGAGGGCAAGACGTTGCGCAGTCATCTGGGGCTTGGAGTGCCGGACGGGCGTTACGCGAGGCAGGCGGCTGTTGCGTAGGAGCGTTGTTGGTCGAGGACTATTCGGGCCGCTACGGACCAGAACTTCGATCGCCCGATGACATGGCGTAATAAAGAGAGTTCGTGCGGCGGGAAGGGTATATAGTGATTAGACCGCCCTCACTACGTGGACCGGTCTTTCAGAGGTAGTCATGCGATCAGATATCAAGAAAGCTATCCCGCCTGCGGCAGATGAGACTGCTTACAACCGGGATCGTCGGGCACGGCTGCTTCTTCTCAGGACTGAGGACGCTAACCGGGCGGATCAAAGGCGCATCAGCTATTCGCTCATCGATTCCACCGCCAGCAAGTGGCGATTTCCGCCCACGCCGTAAAGACTCATCATGGCCCTCCATTTTCCGAATCCGAGCCGAAGCTACGATGCCGCGCGGCATTGCGTGTTCTTCTGGGGCCATGACGAATCGCGCGAAATCACGTTCGAGGTCGGCAGCGCAACGCTCAAGAGTTTTCAACCCGCGCTGGGTTCCGACGAGCGGGCGTATCTCGTCGCATTCGACGAGTTTCGCGAAGCGCTGCTTGAAATCGCGAAAAAGAAATATGTGCGTGGCCCGCAGAATCGATATTCGATTTGACGACGGCTACGGTCCGGGTCGCTTCTGCTCGCGTAACGAGACCCGCGACTTTCGACGAAAAGCAATCGACGCTCACAGCGAGACGTCTTCGATCAAATTCCAACGCACCGCACGAATCCTGCGATCGACGAAATAGCCGCCACCTTCCGTGTAGCGCAGATAGAGTCGCCCACACGATGAACATGCCCACACGCCGCAGCGGTTATACGGAAAATAGCGTGGCGCAATGGGCGCATCGGCCGACCAGTAATTGATCTTGCCGGGCAGATATTCGGCAAACGTGGGCTCCGGATCGTGCTCCGAAACCAGCGTGCCGATCTCGCGGAACTGCGCTTCGTCGAGGGAAAGCGGCTGCGATTGCCAGCCGTCGAGCGGCGTTTTCGTGCACGTGCAAGCGCCGGGAGCCTCGGCATCCGCGTGCCGTGCGAGCGCGATCAGTGCGGCGGTGTCGAGATAGTCGGGCATGGGCGATGTAGTCGAAGGCGGACGCGCCATCATGCGCGCATCCGCAACGGTTCAGCAAGCCGTCAACCGTTCATCATGCGATCGCGCTGAGGCGCGACCCAGGAACGATCGAAACGGCCTTCCGCGATGGACTTCAGCGCCGCCGCTTCCTTTGCCGCCTGCTTGCGCGCACCCTCGATCACCGCTTCGACATCCGCCGGCGCGATGGCGAGCACGCCGTCTTCATCGCCGACGACGATATCGCCCGGATGCACCACCATTGCGCCGACCGTCACCGGCACGTTGATCTCTCCCGGTCCATGCTTGTACGGCCCGCGATGCGTCACGCCGCGCGCGTACACCGGGAAATCGCGCTGACTCAACTCACCGACATCGCGGATCGCGCCGTCGATCACGAGGCCCTGCACGCCGATGCTTTCGGCGAAGCTCGCCATGATGTCGCCCATCAGCGCCTGCGTGAGCTCTCCTGCGCCGTCGATGACGAGCACGTCGCCCGGACGGCAATAGTCGAACGCGCGATGAATCGCGAGATTGTCGCCGCCGCGCGTGCGCACGGTGACCGCGGTTCCCGCCATCGGCTTCGGCCGATGAAACGGCCGCAAACCAGTCGTGCCGCTCACGCGGGCCATGTTGTCGCTCAGAAGCGATACCGCGAGTTCGCGCAAGGCGGCGAGCGTCGCGGCGCTCGCCTGGGGCGCGGATTCGTATTCGCGCCATCCGGCCGGATTCATGTCGTCGCTCCTTCAGTCGAGTGTTGTCGTGCGAGTTGCGCGGACAGGCGCCCGTAGACGGCGCGCGCGTTGTCCTCGTAGATAAGTTGGCGATCCGCGTCGCTGAGCCATTCGATCGCGTCGATATAGCGGCGCGTGTCGTCGAAGTAATGGCCGGTTTCGGGATCGACGCCCTGCACCGCGCCGATCGTCTCCGATGCGAACAGGATGTTCTTCGCCGGGATCACCTTCGCGAGCAGTTCGGCGCCCGGCTGGTGATACACGCAGGTATCGAAGAAAACATTCTTCAGCAGATACTCGGTGAGCAGCGGCCGCTTCATGTCCTGCGCGAGTCCGCGATAACGTCCCCAGTGATAAGGCACCGCGCCGCCGCCGTGCGGGATGATGAACTTGAGCGTCGGGAAATCGGCGAACAGATCCGCCTGCAGCAACTGCATGAACGCGGAGGTGTCGCCATTGATGTAATGCGCGCCGGTCGCATGGAAGTTGGGATTGCACGACGACGAAACGTGGATCATCGCGGGCACGTCGAGCTCGACCATCGCTTCGTAGAGCGGATACCACGAGCGGTCGGTGAGCGGCAGCCCGGACCAGTGGCCGCCCGACGGATCCGGATTCAGATTGCAGCCGATGAAACCGAGTTCTTCGACGCAGCGCCGCAACTCGGCGATGCAGTTCTCCGGCGCCACGCCCGGCGCCTGCGGCAACTGGCAGACGCCGACGAAGTTGCGCGGAAAAAGCGCGCACACGCGATGCACGAGGTCGTTGCATTCGGCCGACCAGACTGCGTTGGCGTCGGCGGTGGCGAGGTGATGGCCCATGCCGGCGGCGCGCGGCGAGAAGATCGTGAGATCGGTGCCGCGCTCGCGCTGAATGCGCAACTGCCCGCCCTCGATGCTCTCGCGGATCTCATCGTCGGAAATGGCGGGGCGCGGCGGCGGCGCGGCGCCGTCCTTCAGCGCGGCGATCTGCTGCATGCGCCACGCTTCGTGCTGGGGCGGCGAGGTCGTGTAATGGCCGTGACAATCGATGATCATGCGTGACTTCCGTATCGTTGAGGGCGGGATTCAGGTGCGCGCGGCGGGGTCCGCTGACGGCAGCGCGTCGGCTTCGTCGTCGGCGGGCTTGACGCGCATCACGAGCGCGATGACCGTCGCGATGACGAGAAACGCCGCAATCGTCAGCAGGGCGAGCTTGAAGTTTCCCGTTGCGCTGCGCACGAGGCCGATGCTCCACGGCCCGACGAGCCCGCCGAACTGCGCGATGGTATTGATGAGCGCGATCGTCGCCGCGCCCGCCGCGCCGGTCCTGAACGACGAAGCGAGGCTCCAGAACAGCGGATTGCCCGCGTAGATGAAGAGACCCGTCACGCACAGCAGCGCGTAAGCGATGACGGGATTCGGCGCATACGCGCTGCCCGCGATCGCGACGGCGCTCATGCCATAGACAAACGCGAGATGCTTCTTGCGGTCGCCGGTGCGGTCCGAGCTGCGGCTGATGATGAACGTGCCCAGCACGCCCAGGAGCGGCGGCGCCGCCGAAAGGAAGCCCACTTCGATATTGCTCAGATGACCGAGACTCTTGACGATCTGCGGCAGCCACAGAAAGAGGCCGTAGATGCCGACCAGCGCGCAGCCGAACAGACACGCGAGACTCCACACGCGGATGTCGCCCGCCACGCGCAGCAGCGGAAAATGCGTGTTGCCGCCTAAGGCTTCGCGCTCGGCCGCGAGCGTCGTTTCGAGCCATTGCTTTTCGTCATCGGCGAGCCAGTCGGCGTCGGCCGGGCGCTCCGTCATGATGCGCAGCGTGAGCAGGCCGAGGAGCATCGCCGGGATGCCTTCGAGGATGAACATCCATTGCCATCCCTGCAAGCCCAGCATGCCGTTCGCGTAGGTCATCAGCGCGGTCGAGATCGGGCCGCCGAGCACCGCGGAAAACGACCCCGCGATGATGTAGCCGCCCACGGCGCGCGCCCGGTAGCGCACCGGAAACCACTTCGTCAGATAGACCGCGACGCCCGGCAGGAAGCCCGCTTCCATCACGCCGAGCAGAAAGCGCAGCACGTAGAAGCTCTTGTCGTCGAAGACGAACGCCGTGGCGGCCGCGACCGCGCCCCACGTGAGCAGGATGCGGGCGATCCAGCGGCGCGCACCCACGCGATGCAGCAGCAGGTTGCTCGGCACTTCGAGCACCATGTAGCCGACGAAAAAGATGCTGCCCGCGAAGCCGAACACGGCGGGCGAGAAGCCGAGCGCGCGATTCATGTCGAGCGCCGCGAAGCCGATGTTGATGCGGTCGAGATAGTTGAAGAACATCATCGCGAAGAGCAGGGGCATGAGCCGCCCGTACACCTTTCGCATGGTTGCCGCTTCGTTGAATGGGGTCATGCCGTCTCCGCGTTTCTTTCGAGAATGCGAGGGCTCTGCGGCCCTGCTTTACAAACGGCCTTCGCCGTCTGTGTGCGCAGGCCGGGCGCGCAGGGGCGTCCCGGTCCAGAGCACTAGAGCCGATGATAAGAAGCGTGGCTGCCCGCGTCCAAGACGCGTTCCTTATTCTTCTATAAGGCGTTGCTTATAGTGCGGCGTCTTTGAGAGGTGCCGGAAGGCAGCGGAGAAAGGCGCGCAGATGAGCGGAGTCGTCGTCGGTGCGGAAGGTTGCGGCGAGCGTGGACCATAGCGTCGCGCCCGGGCCCGCGAGCGGACGAAACACGACGTCCGTGCGACCGTGCCGCGCAACCGACTCCCCGACGAAGGTCACGCCGAGGCCCGCCGCGACGAGCGCGATCGCGGTCTGGATCTCGTACGCCTGATGCGCGACGAACGGCGTCACGCCTGCATCGCGATATAACGACTGCACGGTGCGCTTGAACTGCGCATTCTGATGCTTGGGATACAGGATCAGCGGGGTATCTTCGAGTTCGGCGATGCGCACTTTCTTTTTCCTCGCCAGCGGATGATCCGGCGAGAGCACGGCCACGATATGTTCCCGCAGCAGCGGATAAGACGTGCAGCCGGGGATGTCGAGCGGCTGGCGCCCGATCCCGATGTGAATGCGCAGATCACGCAGCGCATCGGTCTGTTCCTCGGTCAACATCTCGAACAGCTTGAGTTCGACTTCCGGATACGAGTGATGGAACGCCTTCAGCGCGGGCGGCAGGATGCTGTACATCGCGGATCGCGTGAAGCCGATCGACAGCCACCCGCGCCGCCCGATGCCGATTTCCTGCGCACCGAGACTCGCCTGTTCCCAGGAGCCCAGAATCTGACGCGCTTCCGTGCAGAGGTAATGACCCGCTTCGGTGAGCCGCAGCGGCCGCCTGGCGCGATCGACGAGTTGAGTGCCGAGCCGCTCTTCCAGCAGCCGGATTTGCTGGCTCAGTGCCGGTTGCGCAATATGCAGGCGCTCGGCCGCGCGGCTGAAGTTCAGTTCCTCGGCAAGAATGACGAAGCACTGCAAGGATCTGAAATTCATGTCGACGTTCCTGGGAATCGGTGGGCAACGCGGGTCATATCTTGCGAGAGCGGGGAGGGCTCTCCCCTTGCGGTTCGGGGACTCATGATGTCATACGTGAGATGGCCCCGGCCGATGCCGCTTCTGGCGGCTTTCGTTAGAATGAGCTTTCGATTCGTTCATTCGTCCATTACCGGAGGCGAACGTGCCAGGACTACTCCCCGATGTCGACCGCGAGGGCCTCCTCGAATATTCCGTCGTCTACACCGACCGATCCATCAATCATATGTCGCGACTCTTTCAGGGAGTCATGCACGATATTTCCGCCGCCCTGAAACGTGTCTACAACGCGAAGTCGGTCGTTATCGTCCCAGGCAGCGGGACTTTCGGCATGGAAGCCGTTGCACGGCAGTTCGCGACGAACAAAAAATGTCTGGTCATCCGCAATGGCTGGTTCAGTTTCCGCTGGTCGCAGATTTTCGACATGGGCAGCATCCCGTCTGAATCGGTGGTGTTGAAGGCACGTCCAGTCGAACAAGGAAGACAGGCCGCCTATGTACCGCCGCCGATCGAAGAAGTGATCGCTGCGATCGAAGAAAACAAGCCGGATCTGGTGTTTGCGCCGCATGTCGAAACCGCATCCGGGATGATGTTGCCCGATGCCTACCTGCGCGCCGTCTCTGACGCTGTTCATGCCGTCGGTGGCATGTTCGTACTGGATTGCATCGCCTCCGGTGCGATCTGGGTGGATATGCAGGCGAGCGGCGTCGATGTCCTGATCAGCGCACCGCAAAAGGGATGGAGCGCGCCACCGTGCTGCGGTCTGGTCATGCTGAGCCCGCTCGCCCGCGAAAGAATCGACTCGACAACCAGCACCAGTTTCGCCTGCGATCTTCGCAAATGGCTGCAGATCATGGAAGCCTACGAGAGTGGCGGATTCGCGTACCACGCCACGATGCCCACGGACAGTCTCGCGACGCTGCGCGATGTCATGAAGGAAACCGAGGCATACGGCTTCGACAAGGTGAGAGCGGAGCAGCTCGAACTCGGCGAGCGCATACGCGCACGCCTGACTGGCGCCGGTTTCAAAAGCGTGGCGGCCGAAGGCTTCCAGGCTCCGGGCGTCGTGGTTTGCTACACGGACGACGACGGCATACGATCGGGGAAGAAATTCGCCGACGCCGGCTTGCAGATCGCGCCCGGCGTCCCGCTTCAATGCGACGAGCCAGAAGATTTCAGGACCTTCCGCATCGGGTTATTCGGCCTCGATAAGCTGCATGACGTCGAGGGCACGGTCGCCAGGTTCGCCAACGCGTTGGACACCATTCTTTAGGATGTTCTTCCAGAGCGCGTGCGCAGCGCACGCCTCACTGCCTGCCAGAGTCCGAACTTTCCGTGCGAAGCGAACGTCATGAAGCTCTTGCTCACCGGACCGGCAGGACTGTTTCGCGAAGGCGTCGCGTCGCTCTTGCGCCTCTACGCCGCGGATGTCGAGGTGTGCGTGCGCGACGGTCTCGCTGGCTCGATCTCCGATGACCCGAAGCCCGACTGCATCGTAATGGACGGCGACGCGCTGCGCCAGTCAGCCGCCGAGCACGAAGCACTGCGCGAACAGGCGCGCGCGATACCGCTGGTCGTGCTGCTTGGCGCCGCGCAAAAGGCCGACATTGACGGCCTGATCGCCGACGGCGTTGCTGGCTGCGTCGAAAAATCCGCGTCGGCCGACATGTTGTTCGGCGCGTTGCGGGTCGCGCTCGCGGGCGGCGTGTACTTTCCGCGCGCATTCCTCGCCGGGAACCCGGTCGCCCCCGTGCCATCCTCCATTCGTGCCACGCCCGCGCATCGCGGCGAAGCATCTCCGAACGCCGATGCCCACGCGCGCCTCACGCCGCGACAGATCGAAGTGCTCGCGCTGCTCGCGCGCGGCCGCTCGAACAAGATGATCGCGCGCGAGCTCGACTGCGCCGAGGCCACGGTCAAGACGCATCTCACGACGATCTTCAAGGCGCTCAACGTCGCGAGCCGCGGCGAGGCGAGCGCGGCCGCCGCGCGCATGGAGCGCGTGCGCGAGACGCAGGTCGCGCGCGCGATCGACGGCCAGGTATCGCTCGGCAGGCTGCTCGCCAACATGGAGAGCCAGCGGTATCGCGCGGGCGAGGTCCTGTTCCGCAAGGGCGATGCGAGCGGCGAACTCTTCTACGTCGAAAAGGGCACGGTGACACTGAGCGAGATCGGGATCGAACTGGGCGCGGGCAGCGTGCTCGGCGAAATCGGGCTGTTCTCGCCGGGGCATCGACGTACGTCGACCGCCGTGTGCAAGACCGAATGCGAGATGCGCACGGTCTGCGCCGCCGATGCGATCCGGCTCTACTATCAGGAGCCGGAATTCGCGCTGCATCTGCTCCGGCTCATCGTGGGGCGGCTGCAGGCCGACAAGCTGCGCGAAGGTTGATGGCACGGCAGCCGAAGCGCCGGCGAGCATCGCTCCTCGCGCGTTCATTCATGCGCCTCCAGCGCGAGCAGGCTCAGCACAATGAGGATCACGTCGCGGTTCTCGAGCGCGATTTCGATGCCCAGCGTGTTCTCGATCCAGCGTCCGATCCTGGTCAGGGCGAAGCATCCGGGCGTCGCGTCTTTTTTCATGGTGACGCCGAGCTTGCACGCGCGATAGTGATACGACGGCACCTCGTTCTCATGCGCCACGCCCTTGAGTCCGCCCTTGCGGTCGTGCGACGCGCCGAGGCTGCCCGCGAGGATGATGCGATCGGACGGATCGAGCGACGCGATGAACGCGCGGGCGAGTTCCCGCACGCGCCGCTCGCCGAGGCCGTGTTCGGCGAGCGCCGTCTCCACGGGATCGTCGGGGGCGTGGGGACGCGCATCCACTTCGGCCTGCACGCCGTCCACTTCGATGGACAGATTGCGCTGCACGCTTGCGCTGCGCAGGCAGTCGATCAGAAAGCGCCTGAAATACGCGCACAGCGCATACGCGGTGGACGGCGCGCTTTCCGCCGATGCGTGCGACACGCGCTGATCGAAGTCGAGCCGTAGCACGCGCGAGTAAAAAAACTGCGCGATCAACTCTTCCTTGTCTTCGGGCAGGCCGCGCAACTCGGCCGGATAGTACGCCCGCAGCGCATGCAGCACGATGCCGTAGATCTGCGCCATCTCCATTTCGCTGAGCGCGGCGCGACGGTGCCAGAGGTCGGCGAGCCTCTGCGTGTCGTGGGCATGGGCGCCCGCATCGCACGTCATCAACGCGATCATGACGGTGCTCCCGAGGCGGTTCTGAAATGGCTGGATGCAGACGGCGCGCCGGCCGCCGCCGATTCGGGATGCAGGATCATGGTCCCCTCCAGACGGCTTCGAAACGCCGCCGCCAAGGTGCGGCGGCGGTGCGGCCCGGGGACTTCGGCGAACAGCGCCGGTGCCTCGGGCCTGCGCTTCAAAAGTAGTCAGAGGCGGGGCACGGCAAAATCGGCCGGACGGCCTACATCGAAAGTCGTAGAGGGCTTCGTGGTCGTGGGCGAAGGCGCGTGCGCCGCACCGGCGCGCGCCCGGTCGAGCGGAATCGGCGCAGAAGGAGCGCGGCGCGATCAGTGCGTTCGCCGCCCGGTTCGAGCCCGAAGTAGTCGTAGCCCGCGTGAACCGGAATCTGCGGCGGCACGACCGGCAGCGGCCGAAGCACGCTGCCCGGCAGCGCGAGCGTGACGAGCCCCTGCACCCGGTCGGCGGCCCCCAGTTTCACCTGCGCCGGAAAGCGCACGCGCAACGCTTCGGACGACATCTGCGCGCGCGCAAGCGTCGTCATCAGTCATCCGAAGCATTCGGCCAGTGATTCGTCGAGTACGATCTGGCGGTGCTCGTCGAGCGCGACGGGCCGCTCCGCGCCACGTTTGCGCACGCGCGCGATCGGCTTATACGAACGGCATGCTTCCTGAATCGAGACCCTTATCGCGCAGGATGTAGTTAAGCGTCCCCAGTTTGGACAAGGAAGGTTTGTTTTCTCTGAACACGGGCCCGCGCGATATCACCCTGTTGATCTCCATTTCGGACGATCAGCGGAGTTGGGAAGTCGAGAATCATTCGGCCAGGTTACTTAATTCAAAGACTCTGGCCGACCGGTTTCTGGATAGATTCAAACCCAAGTGAACGGGTTTCTCGGGTCTTTTCCCGGCTCCGCACGATCGGCCGTTTTCATGGTTCGACGCGCCTTCGCGCGGTACGGAGGCCCATCTTGACTTTCACCCCCCCACAACCTACGTTAAAGCAAGCATAAAACCCCCACCGGATTTTTTTCACCGAACACCGGCGCTGCATATTATCGCGAGAGGAGTTTAGATATCCGTATTACTCCGGGTGGCGCTTTTAAAAAAAGCGTCCGTGCAGGTTGAAAGCGAAGCTCGATGGCGGATTCCGCCGGATTATCAAAGTCCATCGGGCCTGCGCAGACAAGTGAATAACAGATGCAGATTCAACCTGGCCTTGCCCCGCTTGGCGCCGCCCCTGCTCCAGTGATGGACAAGATCGTCGTGGCCATCCACGGCATCGGGCCCGCCCTGCGAAGCGAATCCATCCGCGCGGCCGTCCATCGCTTCGGCGCGCTCGACAAGCCGCCGTTGCCGGTGCTGTCGCTCGGCTACTTCAATCTCGGCAGCGTCGGGGAAGTGTGCGTGAGCCGCCTCGACGTGCCCAGCAAGGACCCGCTCGCGCGCATCGGCTTCGCCGAAGTGTATTGGGCCGACGTGCCGCGCGATCTCGTGAAGCAGGACGATACGCTCGAGGAAAGCAAGGCCTGGGGCCGGACCGTCCTCAGCCGCGTGCGCGCGCTCTACACGCGCGTCGAACAGGAAGCGAAGCGTTCGGGCTGGAAGGCCCAACTCACCCCGAAGGATTTCTCGCAGGTCGCGGGCATCATCGAAGAGGAGATCGAGACCTTCGCCGTGCTGGAAAAGCTGCTGTATCTCCCGTCGCAACTCGGCCTGCTCGATTTCAAGCTGCCCGAGCTGCTGCGCGACTACTACAGCGACGTTCAGCTCATCGCCGAATTCCAGTACTACCGCCAGGTGATCCTCTTTCGCTTTCACAAGGCGATGCAGACGATCATCGAATGGTTCCACGCCGCGTATCCCGGCATCAGCCGCGATCCCGAGATTCATATCGTCGCGCATAGCGAGGGCAGCATCATCGCGTTTCTGGCGCTGCTTCAGGCGCTCTCGTCCAGCGGCGTGAAAAGCCCCGGCCCGCAAGCGACGACGGTCCCCACGGAATGGATCACCTGCGTGCGCGGCTTCATGACGTTCGGCTCGCCAATCGACAAGCACATCCTGCTGTGGCCGAAGCTCTGGGACCCGATGGATCTCGCCTCCGACAATTTCAGGCAGCAGCGCCCGGACGCGCAGGTCTCCATGCTCGGCTCGCAACGCAATCATCCACTCGTGCTGCCGAAGCCGATCAAGTGGCGAAACTACTACGATTACGGCGATCCGGTCGGCTTCGAACTGGACACGGCACGCGAGTATCTGAAAGAGCACCGGTGCGGCGCATTCCAGTTCACGAAGTACGACGACTTCGGATTCAGCCGCTATTGGGTGCCGGGCGCCGCGCACGTCGGCTATTGGAGCGACGACGCCGTGTTCGCGCATTTCATCGATGACGTCGTGCTGCCCGAGGCGCGTCCCGCGTCGGCGCGCAAGGCACCGCCGCCGCCGACGAGGCGCATCGTCGGCATCGTCAGCACGGCCATTCCGTATGTGGTCGCCTACCTGACGCACGTGCTCGCCGTCTTCCTGCTCTTCAAGGCGACGCTCGCGTCATTCGAGTTCGTGGACGCCGCCGCCTATCGGGGCATCGTGCGCTCCGTGCTGTGCCTGAGCCTGCTTCTGGCGGGCGTCACCGTGTCGGGCCGGCTGCCGCGTCTCGTCAAATGGACGCACCCGCGATGGTGGGCGCTCGCGCTGGTCGCGTTCCTGTGCGGCGCGTGGCCGTGCCTGTATTACCTGGACCCGAAGGTGTCGAACTTTCTCGTCGAACCGGTCTCGGGGTTCTGGATCGGCCGCGAGTTCGCGCTTCTCGCGGGCAGTCTGCATGCGCCCGAAGGCAACCTCCTGCTCGTGGCGATCGCGGCGCTGGTCAGCCTGTCGGGCTGGATCGCGCCGCGCAGGCCGGTGCTCGGCGGCTGGATGCTGGTCGGCAGCGCAACGGTCCTGCTCGCCGCCGGCATCGTCTGGCGTTTCATGGAGGCGCCCCCGCAAAAGCCGATCTGGCCGCTGGTGCTCGCGGGCTTCTTCTTTGTGTATGTATGGCGGCTCGGCGTGCTGGTGTTCGATCTGGCTTTCATCTGGCATCGCTACATTCGCCATGCAGTGGCGCTCAAGGCGATGCACGCGTGGCGCGGCAGGCACGACGCCGCGCCACGCCGCTGGCGCATGTTCCGATCTCGCACGTGAACAGCAGGCGGCGGCCGCTTTCGCACCACGCCCGCGCGGGCGAACAGTACGACGTCCTTTTCGGTCGATGTGGCTTTAGGAGGAGTGCAAAGTGAATGGAATTCGAACGGCCGGCGCGGCCGCCACGGCCCTGTGCCTTGCCACCGCGAGTCATGCGCAGTCGGCGGGAAGCTTCTTCGCCACGGCGGGCTGGTTCCACCTCGCGCCGCAGGACAGCAGCGACCCGCTCAAGATCACGTCGGTCGGCGGCAATCCGGTCAACATCACCGTGCCCAATACCGGCGCGGGCGTGTCGAGCGCCGATACCGCCGGCTTCACCGTCGGCTACTTCATTACCGACCACATCGCGGCGGAATTCGAGTTCGGCGTGCCGCCGGAGTTCGACGTGAACGGCACCGGCGCGCTGTCGAGATACGGCAAGCTCGGCACCGTCCGCGAGTGGAGCCCGGCGCTCCTTTTCAAGTACTTTTTTCTCGCGCCGCAATCGAAATTCAGGCCGTATGTCGGCATCGGCGTGACGCGCACGTCCTTCAGCAACGCGAAGATCACGAACGGCGATTTCGAGGCCCGCGCGCTCGGTGGCCCGACGACGGCGGAAGCAAGCACGGTCTGGTCGCCGGTATTCAACGTCGGCGCCACGTATGCGTTTTCGGAGCACTGGTTCGCCGGCTTTTCGGTTTCATTCATCCCGCAAAGCACGACGGGCACGTTCACCACGCAGTCGCAGACGCCTGTCGGCACGCTGACGCGCAAGGCCGAGGCGAAGATCACGCTCAATCCGATCATCACGTATCTGCGCGTCGGATACCGGTTTTGAGCGGGCCTCACGCGGACCTTGGCAGATTGTCTTGTTCGCAGCTTTGTAATAATCTGAAACAGACGATGAGAAGAATCGGCGCACGCTGATCCCGGTTTTCAGAAGGGTTCACGAGTCTCGTTCACCAGAATGGAGGCCTCCTTGCGCGCTGATCGAATCATGCCTGCGTCGTACGATGACGTGCGTCTGAAGGCGCGCGGCGGCAAGCGCGTCGCGCCCGAAGGGGAGTCTCCGTGAGATGCGCCTGGTGCGGCGGCGCCGTGACCGCGGTCGGCTGCAATTGCACCGCCGCGTCGCGCCGCACGGCGCGCGCGCATTGCGCGTGCTGTGGCGCGGCGCGCCCGCGCCAGGCCCGCTTCTGTCCGCAGTGCGGCGCGAGCTATGGCGCCGGCACGGTGTCGGACGCCTGCGTCGAGCGTCGCCAGATCACCTTCGTCTTCTGTGACCTGATCGGGTCCACGGCGCTGTCGGATGAACTCGATCCCGAGGACTACCGACAAGTGCTGCTGGCGTATCGCGGCGCCGTCAACCGTAGCATGGCGCAGTTCGGCGGGCGCGTGGAGCGCTACCGGGGCGACGGCACGCTCGTCTATTTCGGCTATCCGGAAGCGCACGAGGACGATGCCGAACGCGCCGTGCACGCCGCGCTCAAAACGGTCGAAGCGGTCTGCGCGATCAGTTTCGCGGGCCTGCCTCAGCTCGGCGTGCGCCTCGGCGTATCGACCGGGCTCGTGGTCGTCGCGGAAGCGGAGGAGTCGGAGGGGCCGGCGGCGATGGGCGACGCGCCCAACATCGCGTCGCGGTTGCAGGGCCAGGCCCAGGCGAATTCCGTGATCGTCGACGACGCCACCCGGCGCCTGGCGGGCGATCTCTTCGATTTCCGCGATCTCGGCCCGCTCGCGATAAAGGGTCTCGCCGCACCGATGCGCGCCTGGCGCGTGGCCGGCGCGATTGCCGTCGCGAGCCGCTTCGAGGCGCGCGGCAACCCGAAGCTCTCGCCGATGCTCGGCCGCGACGACGAGCACCGCACACTGTTGCGGCTCTGGCGGCAGGCGCGCGCGGGGCACGGGCAAATCGCAGTCGTCACGGGCGATGCGGGCATCGGCAAGTCGCGTCTCGCCGCGGCGTTGCTCGACGAAGCCCGCGCCGAGCCGTCGGGCATCTATCGTTATTTTTGCTCGCCTTACCGGCAGGGCTCGCCGCTGCGTCCATGCATCCAGCAGATCGAACACGCCGCCGGTTTCGCCGCGTCCGATTCCGTCGATGACAAGCTCGCGAAGTTCGACGCGGTGCTCACGGACCTGCCCGTGGAGGATCGCGCATTGATCGCGGACCTGCTGAATCTGCCGGGGCGCGAGGTCGCCGGCACCAGGTCGCTCAGCCCGAGCGCGAAGCGCCGCCGGACCATGCAGGCGCTCGTGGCATGGCTCCGGCGCTCGGCGACGAATCTGCCGGCGCTCATCGTGTTCGAGGACGTGCAGTGGATCGACGATACCTCGCGCGAACTCGTGCTGATGGTCGCGGACATGGTGCCGCGCATGCCGGTCATGTTGCTCGTGCTGATGCGCCCCGGCAGCTTCACCGACTTCGACAGCGTTCCGGGTGTCACGCGCCTCTTTCTCGGTCCCTTGCCTGCGTTGCTCAGCGCCGCGCTGGTGCGTCACGTCGCGGCCGACCAGGCGCTGCCCGCCGAAACGGTCAGGAACATCGTGCTGCGCACCGACGGCATTCCGCTGTTCCTGGAAGAACTGACCCGCGCGACCGTCGAAGGCGCGGCCCGGCCGGATGCCGCCGTCGGCAGTCTCGAAGGCAAGCCCCTGCCGATGCTGCTGCGCGCGTCGCTGCAATCGCGGCTCAACCGGCTGGGCGCCGCGCGCGAAGTGCTCGAAGCGGCAGCCGTGATCGGACGCGACTTCCCGGTGCATCTGCTCGAACTCGTCGTCAAGCCCGGCAAGGATCTCGGCCCGGCGCTCGACCGGCTGGTGGACTTCGGCATCGTGCTGCGACGCGCGGCGTCCGAGCCCGCATACACGTTCAAGCACGCGCTGATCCGCGACGCGGCCTACGAGATCATCGGCCGCGATACGCGCCGCGCGCTGCATGAGCGCATCGCCGGCGCGCTGGAAGCGCATTTCGCGGATGCGGTCGCCAACCAGCCCGAAATCCTCGCGTGGCATTACACGGAGGCGCGTATCGTCGAGAAGGCGGTCGTCCAGTGGCTCGCAGCGGGCCGCAGTGCGCTGCGCCGCTCGGCGATGGTGGAAGCGCTGGAGCATCTGAATCGCGGCATCCTGCTCGTCTCGACGATGGAGCGCTCGCCGTGGCGATTGCAGAACGAACTCGCGCTGACCATCTGCATCGGCATGGCGCAGATCGCCACGCAGGGCTATGCCGTCGCCGGCACCGGAGAGACGTTTGCCCGCGCGCGCGCCCTGTGCGAGATGCTCGGCGATCCGCCGCCGCTGCTCGCCGTGCTGCACGGCCTGTGGACTCATGCGCTCATGCGCGCCGACTTCGCGTCGGCGCGGGCTCAGGCCGCGGAAATTCTCGCGCGCGGCGAGGCGCGGCAGGATCCGCTGTGGCGCCTCATGGGCTATCGGTTCAGCGGCGTGACCTGTCATCCGATGGGCCATTTCGGCGACGCCATTCGCCAGCTCGAAACCGGCATCGCGCTCTACGACCCGGCGCAGCAGGCGCTTTATGCGTCGATGACGGTCGACGATCCGCGCGTCGTGATGCTGACGTACATGTCGTGGTCGCAGATGTGCGCGGGCAGGCTCGCCGAGGCGATCCGCACCAGCGGCGAGGCGGTCGCGCAGGGGCGGCGCATCGGGCATGTCTATACGCTCGCGCACGCGCTGGTGGGCGCATCGTTCGTCGCGCTGACCGTGATCTCGCCGCAGGCCGGCCTGCAGCGGCTGGACGAGCTCGCTACCGCGATCGCGGACAGCGGCATCGCGTATTACCACGCGGTCGAGGCGATCTTCCGGGGCTACTGTCTCGCCGCGATCGGCGCGCGCGACGATGCGCTCGCGGCGTTGACGCGGGGCATGGACGCCTATCGCGCGACCGAGACCGTGCTGTATCTGTCGGGCTTCCTGCGAATGTCGGCGCAGGCGCATGGCTGGGTCGGCGAAACCGACATGGCGTTGCGTCTGCTCGACGAGGCCTTCGCGATCACGGGGGCGACCGGCCAGCGCTGGGACGAAGCGGAGCTTCATCGCGTGCATGGCGTGCTGCTGCGCGCGCGTGGCGACGAAGCCGCCGCGCTCGAGGCGTTCCGGCGCGCCTGCGCGGTGGCGGTGGGGCAAGGCGCGAAGCTGTGGGAGCTGCGCGCCCGTTGCGAGCTGATGGAGGGCGCGTGCGCACCGGACGCCACGACCGACGCGGCAGATCAGTTGAGGCTGCTCGCCGCCTCGTTCGACGACGCTCATGACCTTCCCGACCTGCGCCGCGCCCGCGCGATTCTGGAGACCCGTGTCGGAGGTGCGTGCCACATCGCCAATCTGTGATCGATGACGGGAGCGGGCGGCGCATGATGGCGCTCGCGTTTGGACGTCGTTTGCAACAAGAAGGAAGGCAACATGCCCCACGTCGATTTCGAGTCCGGCGAAAGGAGCCCGAGGCTCTCGTCGCGGCGCCCCGCGCCGGTGCGTTACGTTCCGCCGCTGCAGTATCTGTTGGGCGTGCTGCGCTACCTCTGGCCGATCCCGGGTTTGTTCCGCTATGCGGCCGTCCTGTTGCGCGAGGACGTGGAAGAAGTGCTCTCGCGCCCGGACATCTTCAAGGTGCCGTTCGCCGGGGAGATGACGCGGCTCGCGGACGGATCGTGGCCCGGCACGCCGTTCATCCTCGGCACGGACGACAAGAGCGCTCACGACGAGCAGCTCGTCCGGCTGATGCATGTATTCAGACTCGACGATGTGGAGACCGTCGGCGAGATCGCGCGGCGGCACGCGAGCAGGACCGTCGGCGCGGCGACGGGCGGCGAGCTCGACGCGATCGAGAAGCTCATCACGGACGTTCCGCTCGACATTTGCGTCGAATACCTCGGCGTGCCGGTCGGGGACCGCCGGTCTTTCACCGAAGCGCTCGTCTGTCTGAGCGGACACCTGTTCGGGCCGCCGCCGATCGTTCAGAAACCGCATGTGGACGCGATGGCGGACATCGTGCGCGAGGTGGTCGACGATGCGATCCGCGCCGCGCGGCGCGTTCCCCCGAAACCGACGACGGTGATGGGCCGGCTCATGCGCGAGGAGAGCCGCGACACCGAGGTGCGCGCGTTTCTGCTCGGGTTGATCGTCGGTTTCGTGCCGACGACCACCATCGCGGGCGGTCATATCCTCGAGATGATGTTGCGCACGGGCGGGATGCTCAGAATGACGCGCGCGGCGGCTCTGTCGGGCGACGAAACCTTGCTCGGACAATGTCTCTTCGAGGCGTTGCGCTACAAGCCGATCAATTACGGTCCGTTTCGCGTGTGCGAGAAGGACTACGTCGTCGCCGCGAATTCCTGGCGCAGGAAGCGCATCCGCGAGGGCACGTTCGTGCTCGCCTGCACGATGTCGGCCATGTTCGATCGCAGCCGGGTCAAGCAACCCTACGTGTTCACGCCGGGGCGCCCTGCCGCGGACCGGCTGCAATTCGGGCTGGGCCTTCACTGGTGCGTCGGGGCGTTCATCGCGCAGGCGCAGCTCGTCCAGACATTCAAGCCGCTCGTGATGCAGCCCGGTCTCGAACGCGCGCAAGGATGCGCCGGCCGCCTCCAGCGGTGGCCGAAGTCGATCTTTCCTCGGCACCTCGTCGTCCGGATTCCGGGGAAATCGTCATGAGCTCGCCCGCTTTCATCAACATTGTCGTTCCGTTCGATCCGCTCAACGTCGACAACGTCAACGCGGCCATCCGGTCGCTGACGGAGGAAACGCGGGGCAACTATCCGAAGCGCGACATCCGCAAACTGTTGAGGAAGGTGCGAGGCCTGCACTTCATGAGCCTCGGCGTGATCGACACGCTGTGTCCTTCCGAATCCGACGTGGCCCCGAGTCTCAAACCCTCGCGGCCGACGAACAAGGCGGCGCATCTGGTGATTGAAATCACGTCGGACTACGGATCGCGGGTCGTGCTCGCGGAGCTCGCCGAGCATTTTTGCGCGCCGTTGAGAACCGTCCTCGACGCGGCCGAGCCTTCTCTCTCGCGCGCCGACATGCTCGATCTTCTGCTTTCGTACGAAGTCAGGATCAGCGCGAAATGGCGGTTCAGCGCGCTCGGCCAGGTGTTCAGCGGTTCGCCGGGCCTGACCGCCGATCGCATCGCGCGCGAGCGCGATCTCGCGAAGAAGCTGCGCGAGGTCATCGGGCAGGAGCAGAACAAGCCGGGCTGGTATTCGCTCTCACCGCTGGAGCAGCTCGCGCTCGTGCGCCGCACGGTCTGGCTCTCCAGGGGGCGCCCCTGGAAGTGGGCGTTCGTGCCTGAAGTGGCTTTGCCGACGGAAGCCGAGGAAGAGGTCGGATCACTGCCAAGAAATCCTAAGGCGGTCAAGGCGATCTTGCGGAGCTTCCACAACATGGTCTGGCCGCTTTGGGTGCCGCTCGTGATCATTGGAATGGGCGCGAACGTCTATTTCTCGCGCCAGTTGCCGACTTTCGTGGCCGTCATGTGCACCGCGACCACGCTGTTCCTCGTGCTTCTGACGCTCGCGCTCGTGCTCGGTCTCTCGCTGTGGCGGCTCAACATGCTCGGCGCGACCGATTTCGTCGATGAGCGCATCGTGTCGGCGAGGCAGGGCGGACTGCTGCTCGCGAAGGAGAATTTCGGGCAGCAGAATCATATGTTGACGGTGTCGCGTCTCAAACCCGGCATCCTGCGCTGCCTGACGTTGCGCCTCGCGTTCATCGGCGTGGGCGCCGCCGGCTACGTGAACAGGCTCGGCTTCCTCGGCAAGAACGGGGTCATCCATTCCGCGCGCTGGATGCGGCTTCCGTGCACCGATCAGCTCGTCTTCTGGTCGAACTACGACGGCACATGGGAGTCGTATGTCGCCGACTTCATCGCCGATGCGCCCGAGGGCGTCACGGGCATCTGGAGCAACTGCATCGGCTTTCCGAGAACGCGGGGCATCATCAGCGCCGGCGCGACCGACGGCGACCGCACGGTGCGCTGGGCGCGCCGGCAGCAGATTCCCACGCCGTTCTGGTACGCGGCCTACCGCAACCTGAGCGCATCGCGCATCCGCACCAATTCGCAGATTCACGAGGGCTTCGCGACTGCGGGAACGAATCAGGACAGTATCGACTGGTTCGCGCTGTTCGGCTCCACGCCGCGGCCGGCGCCCTCGCTGCAGGTCGCGCAGATATCGACGCTCGCGTTCGGCGGCCTGTCGAGAATGCGCTGTGCGAGCGCCTTCGTGGTGTCGCTCTCGAAGAACGAGGCGAACTGCAAGGCATTCGTCGCGGCACTGCGCGATCTCGCCGTCTACGGCACGGCTCACAAGCAGATGAACACCGCGCTCGCGATCGGCTTCTCGGCGCGCGCGTTGAAGCTGCTCGGCTTGCCGCGCGAGGCCATCGAAACGTTTCCGCTCGCGTTCAAGCAGGGAATGAGCACGCCGGACCGCGCGCGGGAACTTGGCGACATCCACGGCAACGAGCCGACGAAATGGGCGTGGGGCGGCCCGCGCACGAATCCGGATGTGCTCGTGCTCGCGTATGGCTTGGACCCGTCAGATCTGATGACGCTGGAGACCACCGTGCGCCTGGCAATCTCGGCGAATGGCCACACCTGCGCCTACCATCAACCGCTGACGCAATTGCGCGACCGCTCCGGTCAAAAGGCGTGCGGGATCGGCGGCAGCGAGCCATTCGGCTTCATGGATGGCATCTCGCAGCCCGTCATGCGCGGCGCGCCGCAGCGCAACCGCGCGCACGACGAGAACGATCTCGTGGAACCCGGCGAGCTGATCCTCGGCTATCCGGATAACCTCGGCGTGATTCCGCCCGGACCCACCATTCCAGCGTCTTGTGATCCGCATCATCTGCTTCCGGATGCGGGCGTCGATCCGGCGCGCGTGCGTCCCGACTTCGCACGCTATGCGTCGTCGGGGCGACGCGATCTCGGCCTGAACGGGACATTTCTGGTCGTGCGGCAATACGAACAGGACCTGCGCGCTTTCAACACCTGGTACGAGAGCACGGGCATCCGCATCCATCCCGGTTCGCCCGTGCCTTCACCGGGCACGCCGGACTTCCCGATTTCCGCGGCCATTCCGACGTTCTCCCACGTCAAAACGCGTGACGACCTCAAGACCGTGCTCTTCGGGAAGTTTTTCGGCCGCTGGAAAGACGGCTCGTCGCTCGTGCGGCACGGCACGCCGCCGGCCCGCCTGGGCGGCCCTCACGGCAGAACGCCCGACAACGATTTCATGTGCGGCGAGGAAGACCCGGCCGGGCACGGCTGTCCGTTTGGCGCCCACATTCGCCGGGCCAATCCGCGCGACACGCGCTTTCCCGGATCGAAGGAGGAGATCGCCTCGGTGAACCGGCATCGCATGTTGCGCGTGAGCCGGGTTTTCGGCGATCTCGACAAGAACAAGTGCTGGCAACTGGACGAGAACAAGCGGCTCGGCGTGTTCTTCATGTGCGTGAACGGCGATATCGAGCGGCAATTCGAGTTCGTTCAGAAGACGTGGCTGCTCAATTCGAGCCTGCAGGCGATGGAATACGAAGTCGATCCGATCGTCGGGCGCGGACCGGGCCGCAGCTTCAGCATTCCGACGTCGGACGGACCGGTGCGCCTGCCCGATTTGCCGGATCTGACGAAGCTGACCGGCGGCGGGTACTTCTTCATTCCGAGCAAGGCGCTGCTCGATTTTCTGTCGAAGCCGTAGGCCTGTCCTTTTTCGCGCGACGTGTTCGATGTCCCATCGAGGCGATTCAACAGCCAGCCGCGCAGTCCTTTCGGATGGGCGACCTGATCGCGCGTCGCGTCTGGATGCCTGCGCCCGCCGCCATCGGTGGCAAGCGCGACGAGCGCGACGAGGGCGGCGAGGCGGTCACTGGCCAAAGAAAATATCCTTTCCCTGGCTGCCCGTGCCCGCCGAACCGCCGGACTGTCGCGTGCCGGCGATCGAAGGGCCGTATCCGCTACCCGACGCATTTGCGCCGTCATGCACCGCCACGCGCGCTTCGGCGCTCTGAATGCTGCTCGGGTAGCTCGCGTCTTCCGACGCCGGCGAATAGCCGGCGTGCGTCAGTTCGACGAGTTCGGAACGCACCTGCGCGCGCGTCAGCGGCTCGCCTGTCTGCGCCTGCGCCGTCGTTGCAACGAGCGCCGTGGAAAACAGCGTTGCCGCAATAAAGAGCATCTTCATCATTCATCTCCGTTGGATTCGTGCATCGCAGACACGACGGTCCGATGCACCTGCACGTATGACGCACGCGTCGTCGCGCCTGTCCTTGCTTCGTCATCGAACGACGAAGTCGTGATCTACTGACCGCGATAGATGTCGCAGTCAAGCCCCGGCGTGCATGCCCTGTCGGCGCCTGCCGCCCTCGCATCACGCGATGACGGATTGCCCGACATGCTGGCGGGCCGTGCACCGCCATAAGCCGTGTCGTTGGGCGCCGCCGACGGCTCGCCTCTCGCGTCCAGTTGCATCGACGCGTCCTGCGCCGGCGGCCTGTCCTGAGCCTGTGCCGCGCCGATCGCGAACACACTCGCAGCCGAAAGTGCCAGAAATAACGTTGATTTCATCGCCATCACCTCTTCGAGCAAATTTGCGAACGCAAGCCTGCGACGCGCTTGCGACCAGTTTCATGACTGGGGCCTCGGTCGCCGACGCGCACGCGCCGCCGGGGTTCTCGTTCGACTATGCGGATCGAGTTTGCGGGACTACCTCGCGAGCTGGCGCGAGATGCCCAGGTAAGGTTTTGCTTGGAGATTCAGGAGGGAAGACGAACTCGAGTTCGACAATTTGAATAGCCGAACGTCGAGTGTTTGACTGTTTGATGGTTCCGGCATCGGGGCCGATGCCGGAACGTGTGACGATCCGCATGCACATCGTCGAGGCGCGCCTGCGGATGCTCGCTTCGTCAATACTGACGGCGGGAACGTTTCGTTCTGGTCGCTGCGAGCGAGCTCTCGCTATTTCGACAGCAACCCGAACACGGCGACGCCGCTCTTCGTCCCCACATACACCTTGCCGTTCGCGATCATCGGCGTGACGAACTTGTTGCCCGGGCCGAACTGGTCTCGCCCGCCGGCATCGACGCTGCTGTAAAGCTCGTTGGCCAGATTGTTCGCGTCGTAAGCGCGCAGCACGCCGATCGAGCCGTTCTGCGCCGCCCACAGAATGCCGTTCGCCGTGCCGTTCGCGGAAATGCCCGGCGTCGCACCGGGGAAGCCGAATGTGTTCGGCGTCTGACTGGCAGGCGTGCCCGACAGCGCGGCGTTCGAAACCCTGAACGCCTTGATGGTGTCGCCGACCGCGCCGAAATACACCGTGTTGTTGAAGTACGCGGGCGCCCCGAACATCGGTCCGCGTATCTGGCCGACGAGCTCCTGATAGATGTGATCCGCGTTCGAATCGAACTTGCCCATCGAAAAGCGATTCACGACGTAGATCGTCGAGTTCTTGCCGGCGCCGACCGCGAGATGCCAGACCTTGCCGTTTGCATCGGCAAAATTCGGCAACACCATTGCGCCGCCCGAGCCGAGGTCTTCGTCCTGATTCGACTCCTGCACCGTGTTCGACGGCTGAAAGTAATCCTGCACCCTGAGCGGCCCCAGGTTGAGCCTCAGGAAACCATTGCCGTAGTTGTCGTGGATCGGCATCTCGTGCTCGTTTTGCGTCGGGTCGAAGGTGCCGTTGGCGTCGAGCAGATAGATCGCCTCGCCGTCCGACGCGAGGCCCGCGCCGCTCATCCAGATGGAACCCATCTGGCCGTTCGGCGTGACATTCAGCACGCTCGCCTGCTGCAGCGTGTTCGCGTCGTAGCCCATCACCCAGCCGGTGTACGGCATGTAATCGCAATGCGAGGTCCACGCGGTATAGACGACGCCGTTCAGCAGAAGCAGCGCCGCGCGCTCGGCGTACTGGCCCGGATCGAACGTGAGCGTGCCGTTCTGACTGCCCGCGCCAGTGCCCGGATAGGTCGCGCGGATCTCCGTCGGACCGTTGAAGAGCTCGGCGCCCGTCGTGATGTCGAGCGCGTGAATGCGCTGGTGATAGCCGCCCGAGCCATCCTTCGACATGCCGACTACATATATCGCACCGTTCGGTCCGCGCGAGCGGTCGATGACCGGCGTCGCCGTGACGCCGATGGTCGGCGTGATCTGCGTGCACTTGTGGTCGTCGCTCGGCGACTCGCCGTTGCCGAGGGTCGAGACCTTCCAGAGCACGGCGCCGCTGTCCGCATCGAAGGCGTAGACGCTGGCATTCTCCGTCGCGACGTAGACCACGTTGTGCGTGCCGCCCGCGATCGGCACGCCGGCGAGAAAGAGCGGCTCGGCGTCGACGACGCCATCGACGGAATAGACGGCGAGCTTGCCAAAGGTACTCGAACGAACGTTCGCGGGCGTGAGGATCGTTTCCGCCAGTTGCTGGCCGGTGCGGGCAATGTCGTTGTGCCAGGTGACGACGTCCATCGGGTTCGCGGCGGCCGCGCCCGCTGCATTCGACACGCTCGATGGCGTCCTGGCCGCGGCGGCCGATGTCGAATCGCCGCCGGAGTCACCGCCGCTGCACGCGCCGATGATTGCCGTGATCAGCACGGCGCCGAGTGCGGCGGCATAAGCGGAAAAACGCGCATTCATTTGCTTTCTCCTTCTCCGAAAGCCGGCACGGGCACCGCGCTGTCGCGCCACGGCGGTGCTGCAACAGAGCAATTTCAGTCAGAGCAATTGCAGTGCCCCGGTCTTGCGGCGGACGCTGCGACCCGTCGAGCGCTTTTTACACCGGAAGCACACGACGACCTTTTCGCCACCGAACGTTCGGGCGCAACGTGAGACGCCTGGTCTTCACTGATCAGAAAGCTATCGTGCAGCGGCACGACAACGCGTTTGTAATCTTGACGGGCTTTATGGCGAACGATGAAATGCGTCGGCGACTATTGAAGGACTCCGGTGCATAGCGTGCCACGCGGGAGCTTCCGGACAGACTTGCTTCATCGCAGGCGCTTGTCGAATTCACGAAACAGGTTGTTGCCGGGCCGGGCAGAGCAGCATTCGACGGTGACGACCGTTTGAAAGCTATCGCAGATCGCAGAGCGAATCAATGCGGCCGCGAAAAATTATTTTCGACACGACGATGCAAGTTCGAGGCGGCCGTTCTCCATGCTTGCGGCGTTTGTTGATCAAAAAGATTACGATTCGGTCAGGTCCGCCATATTGGCGAGCGGGTTCGAAAAATTCTTCCGGGAAGTTTTGAAAGATTCATTACGTCCCTGACGTGCATCGCCAGTTGCCATTTCAGAAACTCGAAAGTCCATTATTGCCCTTCGCCGGTCCTGCAAAGAGCAATGCCAGTAAGCCATCCTTATATAGAAAAAAATCGGTCTGCTCGACGAGTTGTTCCGGCTCTAAAAAACGAATGTGTCCAAGTGCACATATTTATCTATTCATTTCATGAGACGAAGTTTTGTCGCAGATTTGGGCTGCTAATCTTCGATCGAAGATCATCGCAATACGAAAGGGCCGGGCGGCGGCGACATGTCTTCGCGGGCACGTCCTACTGGAAGTTCGCAGTGCGGTTCACACCCTGAGCGCTCGAAACGAGGGTCATCATAGTGCCGATGTGTACGATGCAGGTCAGCCGCGACAAGCTGCCGGACTGCGCGAAATCCGGGATGCGTGCGCCTTCGCTGACCCGCCGTTCCATGCTTTGCGACATGGCCGCGCTCGCTCTTGGTGCGGTAAGTCCCATCGCATTCGCGCAACATGGCGGCCTCGGACTCGTCACGCCGCCGCTTCGTCTCGACGATGCCTGGCTCGTCGACCAGACCGGCAAGAAGCGCCTGCTGAATGACATGCTGCACCAGGGTGTAACCGCACTGCAGACGATCTACACCGGTTGCGGCACCGTATGCCCGCTGCAAGGCGCGCTTTTCAGCACGGTGCAGGAACGGATCCCGGGAATCCGCGCCCGTCATCCCGTGCAGTTGTTGTCGATTGGAATCGATCCGCTTTCCGATTCACCCTCCGCATTGCGCGCCTGGCTCGAGCGTTTTCAGGCCGGTCCCGCGTGGAATGCAGCGACGCCAGCACTTTCAGATGTAGACCGGGTGCGCGTGGCGCTGTCGGGCAGCAAGACGCCCCTCGGCGACATCGCGGACCATTCCACGCAGGTCTATTGCTTCGATGCCAACGCGATGCTGCGCTGGCGAAGCGCCGACCTTCCTCGCGTCAACGACATCTGCGATGTGCTCGGCGCGCTTGCACGTACATAACCAGCCTCATGTACGGGGAGCAACCATGCCAGAAATTCATTCGACGGGACACGCGCCCAGCCTGCTCGTCCGATGCATGCGCTTTTTGCTGCTGATCGCGTTATCGCTCGCGTTGTCCGGCGTATCGCTCAGTGTGCGCGCGCAAACCGCGGCTCCCGTCACCGTGAGCGGCACCAACCTGTGCGCGGACGTCAGCGGCCAGTCGACGACACCGGGCGCACCGGTGATCGCCTGGACTTGCTGGGGCGGCGCAAACGAGCAATGGCTCCCGTCTGCGACCGGCGCCCGGTACACCCTCGTCAACCAGAACAGCGGCCTGTGCATGGACGTGTCGGGCCAAAGCCTGAGTCCGGGCGGCCCCATCATCCAGTGGACCTGCAATGGTGGCTTGAATCAGGCCTTCACGTTGATGCCGCAAGGCGCGGGCTACGCAATCGTCGCGGGGCATAGCGGCTTATGCGTGAGCGCGGCGAGCACGACTTCCCAGGGTGCCCAGTTGAGGCAGCAGGCGTGCAATGGAGGTGCGACACAGACGTGGATGGTGAGCGGCTTGCCGCCGCAGAAAACCGCATTGCCTTCGAAGTGGACGGCGCCCATCACGCTGCCGCTCGTTCCGCTGCAGGCCGCAAATCTGCCCAATGGAAACGTGCTGGTCTGGTCGGCTGACAGCGCGCTCGACTTCACCCCGGGGGCGAACCCGCCGCGCAGGACGTATACGGCAATCTTCAATCCGTCGACGGGCAGGAGCCAGCAAGTGATCGTGACCAATACCGGACATGACATGTTCTGCCCGGGCATCGTCAACCTTCCTGATGGCCGGATTTTCGTGACCGGCGGATCGACCGCGAAACTGACCAGCATTTATTCGCCTTCGACTAATTCGTGGACCGCGAGCGATCAGATGAACATCGCGCGCGGCTATCAGGGCAGCGTGACATTGAGCAACGGCGACGTGTTCCTCGTGGGCGGCTCGTGGAGCGGCGGGCTCGGAGGCAAGAGCGGTGAAACCTGGACCGCGGGTTCGGGCTGGCGGATCAACGGCGCCATCACGGACGACTACATCCTCACGAACGACGCCGGCGGTCTGTTTCGCGCCGACAATCACGCATGGATGTTCGCGGTCGGTGATGGACGCGTGTTTCACGCGGGACCGAGCCGGGCCATGCACTGGTTCGATACGGCCGGCAACGGCAGCGTGACCGCGGCCGGCAACCGCGGGAGCGACAACGATGCCATGAACGGCAACGCGGTCATGTACGACGTCGGCAAGATTCTCACCGTCGGTGGCGCGCCGAGCTACGATCAATCGCCGGCCACCGCCAATGCAACGCTCATCGACATCAGCAGTGGAAACGCCGTAGTGCGGACCATTGCGCCGATGAGCTACCGGCGCGCGTTCAACAACAGCGTCGTGCTGCCGAACGGACAGGTCGTCGTGGTCGGCGGGCAGACGTTTGCTGCGCCTTTCTCGGACGACAACGCGGTGCTCACCCCGGAGCTGTGGGACCCCGCGACCAATTCGTTTTCCCCGCTCGCCCCGCAGGCCGTGCCGCGCACTTATCACAGCATGGCGCTGCTCCTGAACGACGGACGCGTGCTGAGCGGCGGCGGCGGACTGTGCGGATCATGCGCGACCAATCACACCGACGTGGAGATATTGACGCCGCCGTATCTGCTGAATTCGGACGGGTCTGCCGCGTCCCGGCCGAGCCTCTCGTCCGTTCCGTCGGACGCGCAGCTCGGCACGACGATCGTGGTGACGGCCAGCAGGGCAGTGCGCTCATTCGTACTGATGCGCTCCTCGTCTTCCACGCATTCGCTCAACAACGAGCAGCGACGCGTGCCGCTGACATTCAGCGTGGGTACCGCGGGCGAATTTCATTTGAACATTCCTTCCGATCCGGGCGTCGTCGTCCCCGGCTATTACATGCTGTTCGCGCTGAACTCGAACGGGGTGCCGAGCGTCTCGCGCGTATTGCGCGTGCATTGAATGGTGCGGCGATACCACTCTGCAACACAGGCCATCGCGATCGGCCTTGCGCTCCTCGCGCTGACACCGCTTGCCCGCGGCGAGGCCGCGTGCGATCGGGCCGACCTAGGGTGTGCAATTTTCAGCGGGCAGCATCCGATGTCCGCGCATTTGCGCGACGACGATCGTCCGCTACCTTCCTGGACGACCCGATGCGTCAATTGCCACACAGGCACGTCGAAGGCTTCGGCCTTCGCGCCGCCGCTGACACACGACGCCCTGCTCGGCGCGACAAGTCGCCGGGGCGGGCCGATCAGTCACTATGACGCGACGTCCTTCTGCCGGGCGGTCAAAGACGGCATCGACCCGGCGGGCGTCCTGCTTGGCAAGTCGATGCCTCACTATCGGATGACCGATGCGCAGTGCATGGCGCTCTGGCGCTTCGTCGTGCGTCGATGATCGTAGTCTGGCCTTCGGCCGCCTGTTGACGGCTTCTCTCAAGAACGCCGTGTTAGAAGGTCACGGTCTTGCCGCCATCGGCGGTGAGAATCTGCCCCGTCACGAATGCAGCGCCCTCGCTCGCCACATTGAGCACCGCGCTGATCGGTGCGATCGTCGGCGGCTGATTCGATTCAAATGTCATTGCGCCAAGGCTGCTCGTCCCGCTTCTGCTTGCATAGCTCGATGAACCTCTGTACCGGCGCGGTCGCCGTGGCCCCGCGACGCGTGGCGATGCCGTATGGCGCGCCGCGTCGTTCTATGCGAATCGGCAGCACCGCCATCATGCCGTGCACCTGGAAGTATTGCGCGACCTTCAACGGCATCAATGCGACGGTGCCCTCGCTCGCTCGCAGCAACGACAACGTGGCAAATGTCGAAGACGTCTCGATGGCGTAACGCGGGAAGGGAACCTCGGCGTCGTCGAAGAGCTGTTCGAGCAGGGAGCGCATCGGCAGCGCGGCTTGCGGCACGATCCACGGGTTGTCGGCGAGCTCCGCGAGCGACAGACGCTGCACGCTCGCGAGCGGATCGGCGCCGTCCACCACCAGACACACTTCCTCGACCTCGAGCGGAATGAAATCGTAGGCTTCCGGGTGGACGCTGATGCTCGGCCGTCCGATGACGAGATCGAGCAGACGCTGATCGAGCATCGATAACAGGCGGGCGCTATTGTCCTCCCAGACCTCGACGGACACGTCCGGCTGCACTTCCCGCAAAGAGCGAAGTATGGGCGCGAGCCACTCGGGCATCGAGCCCATCACGGCGCCGATGGCGAGCATGCCCCCGCCGCCGCGCATGATGGCTGCAAGCTCGTCGCGCAGCGCGCCGATCTCGGAACGCACGGCGCGCGCATGACGGATGACGCAGCGTCCGAGTTCGTTCGGCACGATGCCTCGCGGCGATCGCGCGAACAGCTCCGCGCCGAACATCGCCTCGATTTCGCGCAGCGACTTGGTCGTCGCGGGCTGCGAGAGCGACACCTGCTGGGCCGCCTTTCGCAGCGAGCCGTGGTCGTCCAGCGCGATCAGAAGCGCGACGTGATTGCCGCGCAGCCGCCTCAATATCGCATCGATACTGGTTATCACCGATATAACTCCAACGTCTCACCTGATCGGAAGGTTTCATTATCTGGCCGCATCGATGCCTCTTTAAACTGGTTTCGTCGATGTTCGTCGCAGCCCGGCGCTCGACGGCGCGGCTCGATCATGCCGGAATACACGCGGCGTGAGCAAGCGAACCGGAAATCACGCATCACAGGAGAGAGGCAAATTGAAAAGAATCGGACTCGATGTCGGCGGCACCTTCACCGATGTCGTGATGGTGGACGATGAGACAGGGCGCATCTGGTCGACCAAGGTGCCGACGACGCCGAAGGATCGCGTCATCGGCACCATCGAAGGCTTCCGCAAGATTCTCGAACTGTCGGGCACCGACAGCGCCGACGTTTCGTTTCTCGGGCACGGCACGACGATGGCGACCAACATGGTCGTCGAGGGCACCGGCGCGAAGACGGCGCTCGTCACCACGCGCGGCTTTCGCGACATCCTCGAACTGAGGCGCGTGTCGCGCCACGATCGCGCCGATCTCTACGATCTGCTGTTCGACAATCCGCGTCCGCTCGTCGAGCGCCGCTGGCGGCTCGAAGTGAACGAGCGCCTGCGCCATGACGGCAGCGTCGAAACGCCGCTCGATCATGCGCAACTCGAAGCGCTCGCCGATCAGATCCGCGCGTCGGATGTCGAAGCCGTCGCCGTGTGCTTTCTGCATGCGCACGTCAATCCGCGGCACGAACGCGAAGCCGTCGATGCGCTGCGCCGCCTGTTGCCGGATCATTTCGTCTGCGCATCGCACGAGGTGAACCCCGAATCGATGGAATACGAGCGCGCGAGCTCGACGGTCATCAACGCGATGCTCGGCCCGGTCTGCGGACGCTACATCGGGCGGCTCATCAGTGCGCTGGCGCAACACGGCTTCGCGGGCGAGTTCCTCTTCATGCAGTCGAACGGCGGTCTCGCGGGTCCGGCGATGGTCGCGGACAAGCCCATCGTGCTGCTCGAATCGGGTCCGGCGGGCGGCGTCTCCGCGGCGATCCGCAACTGCGAGAAGAGCGAGCTGAAGAACGCGATCCTCGGCGACATGGGCGGCACGACCTTCGACGTCTCGCTGATCCGCGACTTCCGCCCCGAACTGCGCAACAAGAGCCTGCTGCATACCTACACCGTGCGTTCGCCCAGCATCGACATCGACTCGGTCGGCGCGGGCGGCGGCTCGATCGTGTGGATCGACGCGGGCGGCGGCGTGCGCATCGGACCGGAGAGCGCGGGCGCGGACCCCGGTCCCGCGTGCTACGGACGCGGCGGCACGCGTCCGACCGTCACGGACTGCAATCTGGTGCTCGGCTATATCGATCCCGACAGTTTTCTCGGCGGCGAATTCAAGCTCGATGCGCAGGCGGCATGGCGCGTCGTCGACGAAGTCATCGCGAGGCCGCTCGGCGTCTCCGTGCCCGAAGCCGCGCAGGTCGTGCGCTCGGTCGCCAATGCGCTGATGGCTCAGGCCATCCGCATCATGACGGTCGAGCGCGGCTACGATCCGCGCGAGTTCTCCTACATCTGCTACGGCGGCGCGGGGCCCGTGCACGCGGTCGATCTGGCGCACGAAATGGGCATCCGCCGCGTGGTCATCCCGCCGCTGCCGGGTCTCTTCAGCGCGTTCGGCATGACGGTCGCGGATCAGCAATACGACTATCAGCGTCCGCTCGAAAGCGATCTCGCGATGCTCGACGGCGCGGCCCTGCACGCCGCGCTCGAAGACCTGACCGCGCAAGGCATGGACGAGTTGCGGCGTCACGGTGTGCAAGCGCGGAACGTGAAGGTCGTGCGCCTCGCCGATTGCCGCTACGCGGGCCAGCCCGACGTCATCACCGTCGAAGTGCAGGGCGAGGCGCAGGGCATCCGCGCAGCGCTCGCGCAGGCCTTCGAGGACGCGCATCTGCGGCAATGGAACTTCGTCAGCAAGGACAAGCCGGTGGTGATCGCCAATGTGCGCCTGCAACTCGTGGCGACGACCGGCTGGCGCGGCTGCGTCGCGAGCGCGGATGGCGGCGAACTGCCGAAGCCGGTGCGCACCCGGGAGGTTTATTTCGACGACCGCGCGCGCACCCTGCCGGTATTCGCGCGCACGCAGATCCCGGTCGGCGCGACCATCCAGGGGCCGGCGGTCATCGAAGAGCACAGCAGTTGCGCCGTGCTGAAGGCGTCGCATGTCGCGCGCGTCGATCCCGATCTCAACCTCGTCATCGAACTGGCAGCCTGAATTCATGGACATCGTTACTTACGAAATCATTCGCAGCAGTCTCTTCGCGGTCGCGCGTGAAATGAAGATCGCGATGATGCGCACCGCCGGCAGCCCGCTCATGCACGCGAGCGGCGATTCGTCGGCCGCCATTTTCGACGCGGACATGCAACTCGTCGCGCAAGGCAACGACATTCCGACGATGCTCGGCTCGGCCGTCATCTCGACGCGCGTGTCGGTGGAAGCGGTCGGGCGCGACAATCTGCGCCCCGGCGACGTCATCGTCAGCAACGACGCCTACGTGGGCGGCGGCAATCATCAGCCCGACGTGCAATTCACGCGGCCCGTGTTCGCGGACGGCAGGATCGTCGCCTTCGTGATGACGCGCGGCCACTGGACGGACATCGGCGGACAGTCGCCGGGCAGCTATACGGTCACGACGTGGGACGTGTTCGCCGAAGGCATCCGCATTCCGCCGGTGTTTCTCTATCGCAACGACGAGCCGGTGCAGGACATGCTCAACCTGCTCACGAGAAACAGCCGTAACGCGCACGAACTGCTGCTCGACATCCAGGCGCAATACGCGGGCACCTTCGTGGGCGACCGGCGCATCGGCGAACTGGTGGCGAAGTACGGCGCCGATGCGTTGCGCGACGTGATGAGCCAGAGCCTCGATCACTCGGAGAAGCTGATTCGCGCCGAGATCGCGCGCATTCCCGATGGCGTCTACGAAGCGGAAGAGTATCTCGATCCGATCGAAGCGCCGGGCTGGAAGCAGGAGCGTCCGCTGCTCAAGGTGAAAATCACCAAGACGGGCGACCAGATCACTTTCGACTACACCGGCACCGGACCGCAGGCACGCGGCGGCATCAACTGTCCGCTATCGGTGACGTGCAACAGCACCTGGTTCACCGTGAAGGCGCTGACCGATCCGGGCATCCCGATCAACCAGGGCTGCTATCGGCCGGTGACGATCATCGCGCCCGAAGGCAGCGTGCTGAACTGCCGCTATCCGGCGTCGGTGGTGTCGGGCAACACGGAGACCTCGCCGCGCGTGATCGACCTGCTGCTCAAGGCGCTCGCGCCCGCGGTGCCGGAGCGCATCACCGGACAAAGCAACTGCGCGTCGTGCGCGGGCATTTTCAGCGGACGCGATACCGATGCGGCGCGCGTTGCCCGCACCGGCCAGGAATTCGTCACCATGCACGATGTCCACGCGGGCGGCATGGGCGCGCGCGCGGGCAAGGACGGCGTGAGCGGCGTGCGCGTCTACGTGGGCAACGCGGGCAGCCAGTCGGTCGAGATGATCGAAGCGACGTCGCCGCTGATGGTCGAGGAGTGGTCGCTCGTCACCGACAGCGGCGGCGCGGGCCGCCGGCGCGGCGGGCTGACATCGCGGCGCGTGTATCGCGTCGAATATGACGAAGCCACCTTCACCGTCTCCGGCGAACGCGGACGTTCGGCGCCCGAAGGCCACTTCGGCGGCCAGCCGGGCACGCGCTTCCAGTGCGTCGTCGAGCGCGCCGACGGCAGCGAACACAAGGTTGCGGCGAAGGGCGGGCAGACGGTCGTGTATCGCGGCGATCGCGTGACGGTGCAGCCCGCGGGCAGCGGCGGTTATGGCGATCCGCGCGAACGCGAGCAGGCGCGCATCGATGCCGATGTCGCCGATGGCTACATCAGCGCGGATGCGGCGGCGCGACTATACGGGCAACGCGATGCGGCGCCGGAGCAAGCGGCCGACGCGCCGTTCGAAGTGGCGGCGCAATGAGCACGCATGAAACGATGAGCCAGCCCCTGCCGCTCGCGGGCGTGTGCGTGATCGAGATCGGCCACAGTCTCGCCGCGCCATACGCCGGCATGATCCTCGGTTCGCTGGGCGCCGAGGTCATCAAGATCGAAAGCGCGGAACACGGCGATTACGCGCGCGACTGGGGCCCGCCCTTCGTCGATGGCGCGGCCGCGCTGTTTCATGCGGTGAATCACGGCAAGCAGAGCATCGCGATGTCGCTGTCGAATCCCGATGAAGCCCAGGCGTTACGCGAGCTGATCGCGCGCCGCGCCGATGTCGTGCTGCAGAACCTGAAGGCGGGCGGCACGGAGAAATACGGTCTCGGTGGCGAACAGATGCTGCGCATGAAGCCGTCGCTGGTGTACTGCAATCTCGGCGCGTTCGGCACGGCGGGACCGCTGCGCGACAAGCCCGGCTACGATCCGCTCGTGCAGGCGCTGTCCGGTCTGATGAGCTTCCTCGGCCAGCCGGGCGAGCCGCTGTCGCGCATTCCGGTGTCGGTGAACGACATGGGCACGGGGCTATGGGCCGCGATAGGCGTGCTCGCCGCGCTCTTCAGACGTCAGGCGACGGGCGCGGGCGAAGTCGTGTCGGTGTCGCTGTACGAGACGGCGATCAGCTGGGCGGGCATCCAGATCGCCGACTATCTCGCCTCGGGCGTGCTGCCGGGGCGCTGGGGATCGGGGACGGCCGCGATCGTGCCGCATCAGGCCTTCGAATGCGCGGACGGCACCATCATGGTCGCCGCGGGCAACGACCGCCTGTTTCATCGCCTGTGCGGCGTGCTTGCCATCCCCGCGCTCGCCGAAGACCCGCGCTTCGTCACCAACGGCGCGCGCGTGAGCAACCGGGTCGAGCTGATCGACTTGCTGCATGCGCAGTTCCGCAAGCAGGGCATCGCGCACTGGCTCGATGCGCTCGACCGGGCCGGCATTCCGTGCGGCCCGATCCAGACCATCGATCAGGTCGTGGAGCACGAGCAGACCAGGGCGCTCGACCTGCTGCTCACCACCGACGATGGCGCGGCGACGGTCGTCGGCGTGCCGATCTCGTTCGGCGGCGCGCGGCCCGCGCACACGGGCGTGACGCCCAAGCTCGGCGAACATAATCATCTGCTGGCGAAAACGCCACTGGAGACATCTTGAAACTTGCATCGCAACTGGTCGGCGCGCTCGACACGCTGACGCTCGAAGAAATCGACGAACAGATCCTCGTCGTCAAGCTCGATCGCCCGGAAGTCTCGAACGCGATCAGCACCACGATGGGCGAGGAAATCATCCGGGTATTCGGCGCGCTGGAAGCGAACCCGGCGCTGTATCGCTGCGTGATCCTCACGGGCGCGGGCGAGCGTGCGTTCTGCGGCGGCGCGGACCTCAAGCAACGCGAAGGCATGACCGACGAGCAGTTCGGCGTGCAGCACTACCTGTTCGAGCGCATGAACCGCGCGATCACCTATTGCCCGGTGCCGATCATCTGCGCGGCGAACGGCTCGGCGGTCGCGGGCGGACTGGAACTGCTGCTCGCCTGCGACTTCGCGTATGCAAGCGCAAGCGCGGTATTCGGCTTCACGGAGGTCAAACGCGGCATCATGCCGGGCGGCGGCGGCACGCAACAACTGCCGCGCACCATCGGCATGCGGCGCGCGAAGGAACTGATTCTGCGCGGCGCGAAATTCACGGCGCACGAAGCGCTCGCGTGGGGCGTCGTCAACCGGCTGTGCGAGCCGGGGCGCGTGCTCGCCGATGCCATCGACGCGGCGCGCGACATCTGCACGAGCGCGCCGCTGTCGGTCGCGCAGGCGAAAAAGGCAATCGACCTCGGCATGCAGGGCGACCTGCGCACCGGGCTGTATCTGGAAATCGAAGCGTACAACCGGCTGATTCCGACCGAGGATCGTCTCGAAGGCATCAGCGCCTACAACGAGAAACGCTCGCCCCGATTCCAGGGCCGCTAACCTCGACTGCACGGCCGACCCAAAAACCCGGACTCACCGGAGGAGACAGACATGACACCCGACATCGGCAGCTTCGACGGGCCAACGGCCGAAGCGACGTACGGCAAGATCACGCGCAGGCTTATACCTTTTCTGTTCCTGTGCTATGTGTTCGCGTTCCTCGATCGCATCAACATCGGTATCGCGCAGCTCGACATGAAGCATGACGTAGGCTTCAGCGATCTCACCTACAGCATCGGCGCGGGCATCTTCTTTCTCGGCTACGTGCTGATGGAAGTGCCGAGCAATCTGCTGCTCGCGCGCATCGGCGTGAAGCGCACCTTTTCGCGCATCATGATCCTGTGGGGCTTGATCGCGGCGGGCACGGCGTTCGTCACGCTGCCTTCGCATCTCTACACCGTGCGCTTCTTTCTCGGGCTTGCGGAGGCGGGGCTGTATCCCGGCGTGATTTTCTATCTCACGCGCTGGTATCCGGTCGAGCGTCGCGCCAAGGTGATCGCCATCTTCACCTGCGCGACCGGCATCGCGGGCCTGTTCGGCGGGCCCTTGTCGGGCGCGCTCATGACGTACTTCAACGGCTACTTCGGGCTGCACGGCTGGCAGTGGATGTTCATCGTGCAAGGCCTGCCCGCGAGCGTGCTCGGGGTGGTCGCGTTCTTCTTTCTCGATGACGGCCCGCAGCAGGCCAAATGGCTCACCGAGAACGAGAAGGCCGTCGTGCTCGCCGACATTCGCAAGAGCTCGAGCGTGTCGACGAAGCATGCGGAGCACACTTTCGCCCGCGCGCTGAGGGATTTCCGCGTCTACGTGATGGGCTTCGTGTGGTTCACGCAGATCGCGGGCGTGTTCGCGATCGGCTTCTGGCTGCCGACGCTCATCAAGAGCGCGGGGGTGTCGGGCGCGTTGCAGATCGGCTGCTATTCCGCGATCCCGTATTTCGTGAGCTGGGTCGCGCTCATCATGCTCAACCGTCATTCGGATCGCACGATGGAACGGCGCTGGCATTGCGCCGTTGCGATGGTGTTCGGCGCGGCCGGCCTCGTCGTCGCGGCATTCACGACGGGCAATCTGGCGCTGTCGCTGGTGGCGCTCTCGGTCGCGACGGCGGGCATCCTCGCGCCCAACCCGCTGATCTGGGCGATCTCGACGGATTACATCCGCGGCAGCGGCGCGGCGGGCGGTGTCGCGGTGATCAATTGCGTGGGTCTGCTCGGCGGTTTCGTCAGCCCGATGATCATCGGCTCGATCAAGACGATGACCAACAGCATGGTCGGCGGTCTCGGCGCGATCGCGCTGCTGATGGTGCTCGGCGCAATTGCGGCAGTGGTGCTCGCGCCGGCGACATCGGCCGCAGCGGCTGGCGTCGGCCATACGGACGAAAGCAACGATGCAGTCGCGGACGCGACGATCTGAATGGAGCAGACATGATCGAAAAAGATGTGCAGATTCGCGAAGTCGGCTTGCGCGACGGGCTGCAAATGGTGCGCACGATACTCACGAGCGAGCAGAAGCTCGAATGGTGCGCGCGAATGGTCGATGCCGGCGTGACCGATATCGAAGTGACGTCGTTCGTGCCGCCCAAAGTCGTGCCGCAATTCGCGGACGCGGTCGAGGTCGCGACGGGCGCGCTCGCCATCGAGGGGCTTCACGCCGCAGCGCTGGTGCCCAACCTGAAGGGCGCGCAACGCGCATTCGACGTGGGATTGCGCAAGGTGCATTACGTGCTGTCCGCGAGCAACGAGCACAACCTGAAGAACGTGCGGCGCAGCACGGCGGAGTCGGTCGAGGACTTCGTGCGAATCGCGGCGGCGCGCCACGAGCTGGGCGGCGATGTCGTGCTCGGCGCGGGCGTGGCGACCGCGTTCGGCTGCACCATCGCGGGCGAGGTCGATGAACGCATCGTGCTCGGGCTCGTCGAATCGCTGATGGAAGCCGGCGCGCAAGAGATCACCATCGCCGACACGGTTGGCTATGCGAATCCCGCGCGGGTGCGTGCGCTCATGAAGCGGGTTCTGGCGCTTGCGGGGCAACTGCCCGTTGCCTGCCATTTGCACGACACCCGCGGTCTGGGTCTCGCGAACGTCATGGCCGCGCTCGATGCAGGCGTGCGTGCGTTCGATGCATCGCTCGGCGGGCTCGGCGGCTGTCCGTTCGCACCGAACGCGACGGGCAACATCAATACCGAGGACACGGTGTTCATGCTCGAAGCGCAAGGCCTGCGCACGGGCATCGATATTGACCGGCTGCTGGCGATTCGCGAGACCATCGCGGGATGGCTGCCCGGCGAGCCGTTCACGGGCGCGATCGCCCGCGCGGGTTTGCCGAAGACCTTCGTGCATCGGGAGGCGATCGCTGCATGAGCCGCTTACCGGGCTAGGACGCTGCCGCGAGCCGTTCGAGCAGATCGGCAAGCAGGGCGGGCGCGAGGACCATCGCGTCGTGGCCGGTGTCGATGCTCTCCCAGCCCCAGCCCGGATGTTGCGACCGGATATGCTCGCGCACGGGCGCGAGCGTGTCGTACGACGGATTCGCGCAATGCACGTAGGTGCAAGGCAGCCCATTGCCGAGCGGATGTTCGAGCATGAGCGGCGTGGTGTAGGTCGCAAGCGGATGCGGCGTGAGCCGCCGATGCACCCAGCCGGCACGCGGATGATCGTCCGGTATGCCGGTGCCCTTCAACCCGTTGACGGGCATCGCGAGCGACTGGCCGCTTGCCCGTACCGACGCCATGCGCTCGTCTACGACACTTGCAGGCAGGATATCGAACGCGCATTGGCCGCTTTGCACGAGCAGGCTGTCGAGGAATACGAGCGTGCGCAGCGTGTGGGGAATGCGATCGGCGACGCCCGATGCAACAAGGCCGCCATAGCTGTGGCCCACCAGCACGACGTCGTTCAGTTCCTCCGCTTCGATGACATTGACGATATCGGCGATATTCACATCGAGCGACGTGACCGACGCAAGCAAATGATGGCGTTCGCCGAGGCCGGTCATGGTCGGGGCGATGACGCGATGGCCGCGCCCGATCAGTTCATCGACGACGGGTCGCCAGACCCAGCCGCCGTGCCAGGCGCCGTGAACGAGGACGAAGTTGTTGTTCTGTATGCTGCCTTTCAAGTCGGTCTCCTGATGAATTCGTGCGCGAGAGGATGAATGACACATGCCCGGTCAATCGTCGCAGAGATAAAGCCGCTACGCAACCGATAACAAAAGCTCCAAGCGCCGCTGATTACTGGTTATCACCGATATAACCCGCGCGTCTCACCTGATCTGTACTTTTCATTATCTTTGCGCATCGATTCTTTTTAGACTGGCGAAGCATGTTGGGGATGGAAGAGGAGTGCGTCGATCACGTTAGCCCACGCCGTAAAACATGGAGACAGCGAGTGAACGAGTCCGTTCTAAATTCCGAGCCGGCGTCAGCCGATGCGCTTCAGTCCGGATCGACTGCAAACGCGCATGATCGATCGCTCTACTTGCGCGTCACGCTGCGCATCGTGCCCTTGCTTTTCGTGTGTTACGTCGTCGCGTTTCTGGATCGCATCAACGTCGGCTTTGCAAAGCTGCAGATGCAGGACGCGCTCGGCTTCAGCGACAGCGTGTATGGCCTGGGCGCCGGCATTTTCTTTCTCTCATACTGCTTGCTGGAAGTGCCGAGCGCCATGCTGCTCAGGCGCATGGGCGCGAAGCGAACCATTGCGCGCATCATGATTTGCTGGGGAATCGTCGGGGCGTGCTCCGCGTTCGTGACGAACGTCACCCAGTTCTATATCGTGCGATTGCTGCTCGGTGTGTTCGAGGCGGGCTTCTTTCCCGGCGTGATCTTCTACTTGAGTTCGTGGTTTCCGGAAAGAAGGCGCGGCGTGATAATCGCGTGCTTCATGGTGGGGTTTCCGGTCGCGGGTCTCGTCGGCGGTCCTGTGTCCGGATGGGCGATGACGAGTCTTGCTCATGTCGCCAATCTCGCCGGATGGCAGTGGCTTTATATCGTCGAGGCGCTGCCGGCGGTCGTGCTCGGTCTCGTCACGTTATTCCTGCTGGACGATAACATCGACAAGGCGAAATGGCTCACTGAAGCGGAGAAGAGTGTGCTTCGCCAGGCCTTCCAAGTCGAGATGGAGCGCAAGCGCAAGGCCGGAAACAACGGTCATGCGAAGCTCGCGGAGGCGCTTTCGGACCCCAAGGTCTATATGCTCGCGTTCATCGATTTCGCGTTTGTCTGCGGAACCTATTCGGTGACCTTCTGGCTTCCGACCGTCATGAAGGACTCGGGCATTTCGAATCTCTCTCTGCTCGGATGGCTTTCCGTCATACCGTACGGCATGGGGGCGATCGGCATGGTCGCGATCAGCCGAAGCTCGGATCGAATGCTCGAGCGGCGTTGGCATGCGGCCATCGCGGGTTTCGTGGGCGCTGTCGCCTTGTTGCTCGTCTCGCATCCGACGAACTCCCCCGCCTTGACCGTTGGGCTGCTGACGATTGCCTGCGTGGGCATCTTCGCGACCAACGTCCTTATCTGGTCGCTCGCGGCGGATTACCTGAACGGATCGCCGGCGGCAGCGACGAGCATCGCTTTCGTCAACTGCATCGGCTTGCTCAGTGGCTTTTGCAGTCCGTTCGTCATCGGATGGCTCAAGACCGCGACAGGAACGCTCGTCAGCGGCCTCTACGTGATGACGGCAATACTCGTGTCGGGCATTCTCGTCATGCTGCTCGGCTTCAGACGTCATACGCAAGCGCGGCTTTGATCCGCACCTCGAAAGGAACCGGCCAGGACCTATGCATAACATTGCCATTCTCGATGATTTCCAGAACACCGCGCTTCGATTCGGAAACTGGAACAGCTTGCGCGAACACGCTGACATCACGGTCATCACGAACACGATCAGTGAAGAGAGCGAACTGGTCGAGCGTCTGCGTCCCTACGACATCCTCTGCGTGATGCGCGAGCGCACCTGGTTCACGCGTAGCGTCCTGTCGAAGCTGCCGAATCTTAAGTTGCTGGCAAGCACGGGGCCGTGGAACGCAGCCATCGATATCGAAGCGGCCCATGAACTGGGCATAACGGTGTGCGGGACCGCATCCTCGCCGACGGCCGCGGCCGAACTTGCATGGGCGCTTATTCTTGCCGCGACGCGGCACATTCCGCGTGAAGTCGCATCGTTCAGGAAGGGAGGCTGGCAGGTATCGGTCGGCGGCGACCTGCATGGCAAAACCATCGGTCTTCTGGGTCTGGGTTATACCGGTGGCGCGACCGCGCGAGTCGCCCAGGCTTTCGGGATGCGCACGATCGCATGGAGCCAGAACATGACGCAAGAGTCGGCCGCGAAGTTCGGCGCTTCATATGTCTCCAAGGAGGAACTGCTCGCCGCGAGCGACATCCTTTCGATTCACGTCCGCCTTTCGGACCGGACGCGCAATCTGATCGGCGCGAAAGAATTGGCGATGATGCAGCCGCACGCGCTGCTGGTGAACACCGCGCGCGGACCGATCGTGAACGAAAAGGCGCTGATCGATGCGCTGAGCGAGAAACAGATCGCGGCCGCCGCGCTCGATGTTTTCGATCAGGAGCCGTTGCCGCCGCAGCATCCGTTCCGATCGATGGACAATGTCATCGCGACATCCCACATTGGCTACGTCACCGATGAGTCTTATCGAATCTATTACGGCGAGTCGGTTGAAAACATTCGCGCCTGGATCGCAGGTACGCCTGTCCGTGTGCTGACGCCTGCGCAACGCGAAATCAGTTACATCACGCAAGGCGCGTAGCGACTTTCGTTCCCCATGCCGACGGCGGCGACGTATCCGAAGTCGCCGCATCCGGACGAGCGAAGGCGTTCGCGCATCAGGCATCGTCATGCTTTCAATGACGTAGCGCCTCGGTGCCTTTTCCCGTCCAGCGTTTGAGCGCGCGACGGAAATTCGCGGCATCGCTGAAGCCGAGCAGCATCGCAACGTCCTCGGTGCTCATCTTCGTCGTCTTCAGGTATTCGAGCGCGAGCGAGCGTTTGACATCATCGACGATGGCCTGGAACGACGAACCTTCTTCGTCAAGTCGCCGCCTCAAGGTTCGCGACGTGAGATGCATCGACTTCGCGACGCTCTCCATGTCGGGAAAGGAGCCGGGCGTGGCCATCAGACTTTGATACACCTCGCCCGAGACGCCGCTCGATGTCTTCGCCTGTCCAATCAATCGATCGCAAGTCTCTTGCAGCATTGCCGTCGTGAGAGGGTGAGCGAGTTGCGGTTTGCGCTCGAGTATCGCGCTGTCGTAGATCAACTCGCATTGCGCCTGCCCGAAGAGACATTCGCATCCAAGATAGTCCGGGTAGATGTCCGCGTGCGCGGGCGCGGGATACGAGAAACACGCTTTCACAGGCGGACATATACCGCCGGCGACGTCCTGAAGATGCGTCACGTGCTGCGTGTATTGCTGCTCGATGATGAATTCGCGCAGTTCACGGGACGGGCTCGACGTAAACGCATCGGGGAACGTCCAGACCATGCGGTCCGGATACTCCGTCCATTCGATCGCGACGGTCGGCGTCGCCAGCCGGTGATACTTCACGCCCAGTTTGAAGTAGTCGCGCAACGACAAACACGACATGAGCGCGTAGCCATACATGCCGTAGGCGGACAGGTGCAATTTGCGTCCGACCTTGAAAGGCGTAGCTGGATCGCAGCCCAGCGACACGGCGTTCCTGCAGACGGTCGCATACTGTCCGACGGACGTGAGGACGGACGCGTCCTGCAATTCGCCAACCGTGACACCCGAGCCGCTCAGGCTGTCTTCGGGTGCGATGCCCTGCTCCGCGAGCACCTCGACCAGCGCGGCAATCTTGTAGGGCGCGAACATGCGTTCGTTGAGCGGCGGGCGGATAGTGGCCATGTTTCTCTTGTCCTCTGAGGACTCGCGAGTGTCCGAAAAAGACCTTTTCTCGAAGATGCTACCTCAATAAGATTTGAGTCACAAGGCGCCACTGACGTGCGAGAAGGCGCTGAATGCAAACGGAGACGAGGACTTTCCCGATGAGCGATACAGGCCGCAAGGTCATCATTTCGTGCGCAGTCACCGGCGCCACTCACGTCCCGACAATGTCGGAGCATCTGCCGATCACGCCCGCGCAAATCCGCGACCAGGCGATCGACGCCGCTCGAGCCGGAGCGGCGATCATTCATCTCCACGCGCGCGACCCCAAAGACGGGCGTCCCACGCCCAGCCCCGACGTCTTTCGCGAATTCGTCCCCGCCATCGCAGAGGCAACGGACGCGGTCATCAACATCACGACAGGCGGCAGCACGCGCATGACCCTGGAGGAGCGGCTCGCTTATCCGCTGCAAGCGGCGCCCGAGATGTGTTCACTCAACATGGGGTCGATGAACTTCTCGATCCATCCGCTTGCAAGCAAGGTATCGTCCTGGCGCTATGAGTGGGAAAAGGGCTATGTCGAGGGCATGGAAGACATGATCTTCCGCAACACCTTCAAAGACATCAAGCGCATCCTTCTCGAGCTCGGAGGTCGAGGCACGCGCTTCGAGTTCGAATGCTACGACCTCGGGCATCTCTACAATCTCGCGCATTTCGTCGATCAAGGCCTGATCAAGCCGCCGTTTTTCATTCAGTCGGTGTTCGGCATCCTGGGCGGCATCGGCGCGGATCCGGAGAACATGACCGTGATGCGCGCAACGGCCGACCGCCTGTTCGGACGCGAGAACTATCACTTCTCCGTGCTGGGCGCAGGCCGTCATCAGATGCCGCTGGTCACGATGAGCGCGATTCTCGGCGGCAACGTCCGCGTCGGGCTGGAAGACAGCGTGTACATCGCGAAGGGCGTGAAGGCCGAGTCGAACGCGCAGCAAGTGCGCAAGATCCGTCGAATCCTCGAAGAACTGTCGTTTGAAATAGCGACGCCGGACGATGCGCGCGCCATGCTGGGATTGAAGGGGCGCGACAAGGTTACACCGTAAGACTTTCGATATTCGTAGACAGGGCGCAGACCCATCCCGGAGACACAATGAACATCATCGACAACCTCGATAAGCTGCATCACACCGCGACCCGGAAAGCGATGCGGCGACTCATTCCACTCATGTGCGCGATCTACTTCATGTCGTTTCTGGATCGCACGAACGTCGCGTTGGCGAAAGCGCAACTGGCAGTCGATGTCGGCATCAGTGCCGCCGCGTATGGATTGGGTTCGGGCATCTTCTTCATCGGCTATGCCTTGCTCGAAGTGCCCAGCAATCTTGCTGCGCACAGAATCGGGCCGCGGCGATGGATCGCGAGAATCGCGGTGACGTGGGGCATTCTCTCCACCGCGATGATGTTCGTGCAAGGCGAGTGGTCGTTCTACGTACTGCGTGTGTTGCTGGGCATCGCTGAAGCGGGGCTTTTCCCTGCGCTCATGTACATGGTCACGCTGTGGTTCGCACCGAACGACAAGCCTGTCGTAGTGGGCTGGATCTATATCGCGCCGGCGCTTGCGTTGATGCTCGGCAGTCCGCTCGGCGGAGCCCTGATGCAAATGAATGGGCTCGGCGGCCTTCATGGCTGGCAGTGGATGTTCATGATCGAGGGCATTCCCAGCGTTCTGGTCGGCATTCTGCTTTTCTTCAAGATGCCGGAGCGTCCGCGCGACGCCCGCTGGCTGTCCGCCGAGGAAGCGCAGGCGCTGGAATCACGCGCAGCCGCTGACGCGCAAGGGCATCCGGAGCTCACGTCTTCCGACTGGATGGCGGCGTTGAAGCGTCCCACGACTGTCCTGATGGGCCTGATCTACTTTCTGAACCAGGTGGCGTTCGTCGGGCTCTACTTTTTTGCGCCCTCGATGATTCAGCAGATGCACGTCAAGTCGCCGTTTCTCGTGGGCGTGCTTGCCGCGAGCGTCGGCCTCGGTTTCCTGTTGGGCGTGCTCATTCTTCCGCGGATTCATCGGCGTTACGGCAATGACTGCGCTTACCTGGGCATGCTCACGGTGGGGCTCATTGCCGGTGCGTGCGCGTTCATCGCCACATCGAATCCTGCGGCACGCATGGTGCTCCTTGCGGTCACGGCTTTCTTTGCCGGAGGCGTGTTGCCATCGTACTGGGCCATCGCGATGAAGCGCCTTCACGGCATTCAGGCAGCGGCAGGGCTTGCGTTCATCAACACGATCGGGCTTATCGGCGGGTTCGTTGGACCCTACCTGTTCGGATTGGCTGAAACCGTGACGGGACGTAGCGATTCCGGCTTCTACATCATTCTCGTGGCGTCGTTGCTCGGTCTGCTGCTCGTGCCGGTGTTCGCAAAGGCGATTCGCCGCGAGACCGAAACGTCGCACCCGCTTGGAAAGGGCAGTGCTGCCGAAATGCATTCTTGAACGATCGACCCGCAAGGAAAAAAATGAGACTACAAGGGAAAGTCGCGCTCATTACGGGCGCGGGGCAGGGAATCGGCGCAGCGACCGCTCGCAAGTTCGCGCAGGAAGGTGCGGCGGTTGTCGTGTGCGATGTCAATGAGTCAGCGCTCAGGCAAGTGACGCAGGCTTGCCGGAAAGCGGGTGCGGAGACGGCGGAATACTGCATCGACATGACGGATCGGCTCGCCGTCGACGAGGTGGTCGCGAGCGTGATCAGGCGCTTCGGTCGAATCGACGTGCTTGTGAATAATGCAGGCATTACGCGCGACGCTCGTCTGCAGAAGATGACCCTCGATCAGTTCGATGCGGTGATCGACGTAAATCTGCGGGCCGTCTTTCATGCAAGCCAGGCCGTCGCAGAGGAGATGATCGCGCGAGGCTCGGGTGTCATTCTGAATGCGAGTTCGGTCGTTGGCATCTATGGCAACTTTGGGCAAACCAACTACGCCGCGTCCAAATTCGGTGTGATCGGCTTCACGAAGACATGGAGCCGGGAGCTCGGCCCGAAGGGCATTCGCGTCAACGCCGTGGCCCCCGGATTCATCGATACGTCGATTCTTTCGACGATCCCCGAAGACGTTCTGCACAAGATGCGTGAACAGGTGCCGCTGGGCCGCCTAGGTGCGCCAGAGGAGGTCGCGAACGTCTACGCGTTTCTGGCGAGCGACGAGGCGAGCTATATCAATGGCGCAGTGATCGAAGTGTCTGGCGGCATGACGCTTTGACCGCCGTGGTATCGAAATCGAATCTTGTTGACATGAATACTTTCGAATTGTTGAAGCCCCAGCCTGGTTTGCGGGTCTTGATCACCGGCGCGGCCTCTGGCATCGGTGCTGCAATGGCTCAGGCGTTTGTCGAGGCCGGCGCGAAGGTCGTCATCTGCGATGTCGATGCTGTGGCCGTCGATGCATTTGCGGCAACGAATTCGTCGTTACGTGGCTGCGTGGCGGACGTCAGCGACTCGGACCAGGTCGATCAGGTCGTCGCAGAAACCGGGCGCGCCCTGGGCGGACTCGATCTGCTGATCAACAACGCCGGGATTGCCGGTCCGACAGGGGCTATAGAAGATATCGACGAAGAGCAGTGGGAGCGGACCGTCACGACCAATTTGAACGGACAGTTCAACTTCCTGCGCAAGGCGGTGCCGCTCATGAAGGACACCTCGCGGAGTGCGAGCATCATCACGATGTCGTCTGTCGCGGGGCGGCTCGGCTACGCGTTTCGCACGCCCTATGCGGCGACGAAGTGGGCGCTCGTCGGACTCACCAAATCGCTGGCTATCGAATTGGGGCCTGCGAACATTCGAGTCAACGCCATTCTGCCTGGCGTTGTGCAGGGAGAACGGATGGATCGCGTGATCGCTGCGCGGGCGGAGTCACTGGGCGTAACGGTCGACGCGATGCGGGATGACTACCTGAGGAAGATCTCGTTACGTCGCATGGTAACGATGCAGGACATATCCGCGACGGCTCTTTTTCTTGCTTCGCCCGCTGCACGCAACATCACTGGACAGGCGATCAGCGTCGACGGGAACGTGGAGTATCTGTGAGCGACCTGCTGTTTGCGGGACACGCATCAGAATAAGCCTGCCTGGAACCCGTACAACTCGGCCGGATTATCGACCAGTATCTTGCGGCGAATCTCGTCGCTTTGCACGAGCCGCATCGTCCAGTCGAGCATGCGCGCGTCGTTTGGCAGGGGCTTCACATTGGGATGCGGCCAGTTCGACGCCCACACGCCGCGCTCGGGAAAACGCGCCGACAGCGTGCGCACGAGCCACGAAACGTCATCGAAGCCAGGCGCGCCGGTGCGCGAACTCTCATACGGCGCGGACAGTTTGATCCAGCATCGCGGGCCGTCGAGCAGACGGCACAGCGACGCGAACCCTTCGCTTTGCGGCGTCACCGGCGCGAGAAACTTGCCGAGATGATCGATGACGAGCTTCGAGGGCAGGCGCGCCAGCATCGCTTCGTGTTGCGGCAGGGCGTGCCCGTCGAGTTGAAGATCGATGTTCCATCCAAGCGGTTCGATACGCGCCGACATGTCCGCAAGCGCGTCCCATGGCAGCACGCCGCCGGGCAGCATCATGAACCGCACGCCGCGAATGCCCGCATCGTGCAGGCGCTGCAGTTCGTCATCGCCGATATCGGGTGCGACGACCGCGATGCCGCGCGCGCCGGCACCGAGCTGCCCGATGGCCGCGAGCGTGCAGCGGTTGTCGAAGCCATAGCCCGTCGGCTGCACGACGATCGCGCGCGAAAAGCCCAGCCCGCGCTGCACGTCGCGATACGCCGACGCGGGCGCGGGCGGCGGCGTGAACGTCGCGCTCGCGGCGAGCGGATAACCTTCCTCGTAGACGTGAATGTGGCAGTCGCAAGCGCCTTCGATGTTCATCGCGCGACCGCCTGCATGTCGAAGCCTGCGAGGCGGAACGCATGCGCCGCATTCACCGCGCCCACGGGCATGCGGCCCTCGAACAGCGCCTGCGTCTGCGCGACCGTTTCCATCGACTGATGCTCGATGGCGCCCGGCGTCAGCCCGCCGACATGCGGCGCCGCGATCACACGCGGATGCGCCGCGAGCGCCGCCGCGGGCATCTGGTCCGCAGCGCGGCCGACATCGAGCGCGCATCCGGCGAGGTGATCGCACGCCAGCGCGGCGAGCAACGCGGCATCGTCGACGAGTTCGCCGCGCGCGGCGTTGATGAAGTACGCGCCGCGCTTCATCGCGGCGAAGGCTTGCGCGTTCATGAGGTTCGCGGTCTGCGCATTGGCGGGCGCGAGACACACGACGAAGTCCGACTGCGCGAGCAATTCATCGAAGCCGACTTGATGGAGGCGCGCATCGTCGATCGTGGCGTAAGGATCGGACACGATGACGCGCATGCCGAACGCCAGCGCGAGGTCGCAGAGATAGCGCGAAATCTGTCCGTAGCCGATCACCCCGACGGTGCTGCCGCGAAGCTCGCGGCCCATCTTCGGCGCGGGCGCTTCATGGCGGTGATAGGCCTGCGCATACGCGGTCGTGCCGCGCGCGAGATCGAGCATCGCGCCGATCACCCATTCCGATACCGAGGGCACGAAGCCCGCGCTTGCCTGCGTGACGAGCACGCCGAGTTCGCTCGCGGCATCGACATCCACCGTGCGGATATCCACCGCGCAGCGCACGAAGGCGGCGAGCTTCGGCAGTGCCTCGAACAATGCGCGCGGCGCGGGCGTCTGGCGGTACGCGATGATGACATCGGCATCGCGCGCGGCAGCCGCGAGTTCGGCTGTCGTCAGTTCGCGGTCTTCCTCGTTATACGCAACGTCGGCGAAGGTCGCGAGCGCAGCCGATGCGCGCGCGCCGAAGTAATGTTCCAGCATGTGCCGGGGATGACTCACGAATACCTTGTTCATGTCTACGTCCTGATTTATTTCGCGGGCCGGGCGACGGATTCGCGCTCCACGAGCGTAATGTCCGTGAAAAGCGCCTGCTCCGATGCGGGCATGGGTTCGTCGTGCGGACGCATCGCGCGCTCGACCATCGCGGCGGCCATCGCCGGCACCGGAAGCTGCACGGTCGTGAGCGCGGGGTTGGAAATCGCCGCGAGAAAATGTCCGTCCATGCCGACAATCGACACGTCTTCCGGCACGCGCAGACCGCATTCGCGCAAGCCCGCCATGAGACCGAGCGCCATCAGATCGTTGACGGCGACGATGCCGGTCGGACGCGCGCCGTCCTGCGCGAGCAGACGCGCGAGCGCGCGGCCGTTTTCGGCGATCATCGAATCGCCGTATTCGTTCACCGGGCCGCTGTCGAGGACATGCGCCGTCTTCGCGAGACCCGCATCGGTCGCCGCCGATAAAAAGCCGTCGATCTTGTCACGGCGGCTCATCGTCACGCCGGTCAGCGTGGCGAAGGCGAGCCGCGTGTGGCCGTGCGCGATCAGATGCCGCGTCGCGATTCGCGCGGCTTCGAAGTTGTCCGGCGTGACGTGCTCGACGCGCGTCGTCTCGCCTTCGGTCGCGCGACGGTCGTAGCTCACGACGACCATGCCGCGCTCGACGGCGGTTTCCAGATGCCGCTCGTTCGCCAGCGACGAAATCACGATCACGCGCCGCACGCCCTGCGAGAGCAGATCCTCGAAGAACGATGCTTCCTTCGCCGGATCGCGATACGTATTGCCGATCATCACCCGATAGCCGTATCGCTCCTGTGCGTAGGTTTCGACCTCGCGCGCGATATAGCCGTACATGGGATTGGCGATCGACGGCACCAGCAATCCGATCAGCGGCGTCTGCCCCGTCTTGAGCTGCCGCGCGAGCGTGCTCGGACGATATTGCAGCGCGTTCATCGCGGCCTGCACGCGTGCGAGCGTTTCCTGGCGCATCTGGTCGGTGCGGCCGTTCAGCACGTTCGATACCGTGCTCACGGAAACGCGGGCCTCGCGGGCGACATCCTGAATGGTGCTCATAAGCTTTTACATCTGCCGGCTACAGGCCGAGCCGGGTCGGCAACCACAACGAGAACGACGGCACCAGAATCAGCACCACCAGTGCGACGAAAAGCACCAGCAGGTATTTGAGCATAGGACGCGCCACGGCTTTCATTTCCGTGCCGGTGATGGCGCAGGTCGCGAAGAGCCCGAGCCCGACCGGCGGCGCGAAGAGACCGAGGCCCATCGCGACGACGATCACCGTGCCGAAATGCAGCGGGTTGATGCCGAGCTGCGTCGCGATCGGTGTGAGCAGCGGCCCGAAGATGATGAGCGCGGGCGCGCCTTCCAGCACCGCGCCGAACACGATCATGATCAGCACGGACAGCAGCAGGAACGTGGTCGGGCCGTATTGATGCGCGAACGCGATCATCGAATCGGATACGAGCGCGGGAATCTGCTCGACGGTCAGCGCGAACGACACGCTCGACGCCGCCGCCACGATGAACAGAATGCTGCTCGCCATCGACGCCGAGCGCACGAACACGCGTGCGACCGACTTCGGCGTGAGCTCGCGAAACGCCAGCCAGCCGACGATGAGTGCATACACCACGGCGAACGCGGACACTTCCGTCGAAGTCGCGATACCCGAGGTCACGCCCTTGCCGATCATCGTGATCATCACGAGCGCGACGAGCGCGCCGCCGGCAAGCGGCAGCCATGCGCGCGGGTTGGTGAGCGCATCGGCGAGATTGATGCGGCGCCCGAAGATCACCGCGACGATAGCGAGCGCCACCGCCAGCACCGCCGCAGGCACGACGCCCGCGAGAAACAGCCCCGCGATCGAAATATTCGCGACGAAGCCCATGATGATCATGTTCACGCATGGCGGAATGGTTTCCGCCATCACGGCGCTGCAGGCGAGCAGGGCCGCCGCTTCGTTCGGATCTTCCTTGCTCTGACGCACGGCGGGCATCACGACGCCGCCGACCGCCGCGATATCCGCGAGCTTCGAGCCCGACACGCCGGAGAAGAATGCAGTCGCCATGATCGTGATGAGGCCGAGTCCGCCGCGCACGCGCCCGAACATGCGCAGCAAGAGCTCGATCAGGCGCGACGACATGCCGTTGGTTTCCATCAGCAAGCCGGCCAGCACGAAGAAGGGAATGGCGAGCAGCACGAAGTGGTCGGTGCCGGCCATCACTTGCTGCGAGTAGACGAGCATCGGCAGGGACGGTTCGGCGAGGAAGTACAGGAGCGCGGAGAACGCGAGCACGAAGCCGATCGGCACGCCGAGCACGAGTCCGCCGATGAAACCGGCCATCAGCAGAAAGCCCGGCTTGAGCGCGTGACCCGGCACGAAGGCGTTCCACGCGAACACGGCGGCCGCGACCAGCATGCAGCCGAGCAGCGTGCCGAGCACGGTCTTGCGCGCGCCGTTCAGCGCGTTGGCGAGCGCGAACACCGTCATGAACACGCTGCCGATCACGAGTGGATACACGTTGATCCAGGCGGGCAGGCCGCTCGGCGTCATCTGGCCGTAAGAATCGACCAGCAGCAGGCAGGACGACATGCACAGATTGCCCGCGACACCCGCGATCACCCAATGCCCGACATGCACGAGCGCGCTTTGCCAGCGCCGGGGCAACATGCCGCGAAACAGATCGACGCCGACATGCTGGCTGCGTCCGAGCACGGTGGCCGCGCCGAAGAACACCAGCACGATCATCAGCGCGCCGGCGACTTCCTCCGCCCAGTCGAACGGATCGTGCAGAAAGTAGCGATAGATCACGGAGAGGAACACCACGATCACATCCGCCGCGAGCACGGCTGCGCAGAAGTATTCGATCCAGTGCATGAGGCGCACGAGGCCGCGCGCGAGCACGGTCTCATGGCCGAAACCGGGCGCGGCGAGTTGCGCCTCCGGTCCGGGCGTCGCGGAGAAAGTGGTCATGGTGTCGGCCTCGTCAGCGTCGTTGGCTCGATCAACCGCGCGCGGCGGCGATGGCGGTGAAAAGCGGCGCGGTCGCCGGGTATTGCTTCGAGAAGCTCGCGTACAAGTGCGACTGCATCTCGGCGCGTGTGGTATCGCGATCGGCCTTCGACATGGGATAGAAGGTCATGCCCTTCTTTTTCAGTTCCTGCTCGGCGCTGGCGGCGGTCTGAATGGCGGCGACGCGCTGCTTCGCGGTCGCGTCCTGCGCCGCTTTCTGGAAGGCGGGCCGCAGATTCTCGGGAATCTTGGCGAGCGCGCGGCGGCCCATCACGACGACGAGCGGGCTGAAAACGTGCTGCGTCTGCCAGCACGACTTGACGACTTCGTCGTACTTGCTCGCGAGCACGGTCGCGCAATCGTGTTCGAAACCATCGACAACGCCCGTCTGCGCCGCCATATACAGCTCGCCGATGGGAATCGGCGTCGGCACCGCGCCCATCAGCTTGAAGGTTTCCATGAAGGCGGGCGTGGGCAGCACGCGCAGCTTGACGCCCTTGATATCGACGAGCGATTGCATGGGCTTCTTGGTGAACACGTTGCGCGCGCCGAAGGAATAGCCCCACGTCACGACCGAGCAGCCCGCGCGCTGTTGCAGCAGCGTGTCGAACGACTTGCCGACGGTGCCGTCCATTGCGCGGCCGACGTGATCGAAGTTATCGAACACGTAGCCGAGATCGAGCATGCCGAGTTCCGGCAGCACGGTCGCCCAGATCGAGGAGCCGGTAACCATCATGTCGACCGCGCCGACCTTCACCTGCTGGACGACGTCGCTTTCCTTGCCGAGCTGATTGTTCGGGAAATAGTCGATGCGAATCTGATCGCCGACACTCGCCTTCAGGTTCGCCGCGAGGTTCTGATACCAGACGTAGTGCGCGGCGTTTTCGTTCGGCGGCATCGAGGACGACAACCGCAGCGTGGCGGCGGGCTGGGCGCGCACGATCGCGGGAAAGCCCACGCTTGCTGCCGCGAGCGTCGTCGCGGACGCCGTCTGGAGGAAACGTCGCCGGGAAATGCGGGAATCGGATTGCATGGTGTTGTCTCCTGGGTGCCGCTTTGGGCGCGGGCGAAATGTTCAGCGCGACACGACGGGAGTGCGCGACTGTATCGATTTAGTGTATCGATACAGTAAATGGTGGAGTGGCGGGATCATATGGGCGTATACCCGCGTTCAGGTCGGTTGGTGGATTTGAGCGCAGGCCGTTGCCGCCTACAGCGTTGCAATGAGAAGCGCAGTCGGGTTCGTCGATTTCGACATGCAGCCCGCCACGGTATGTTTCGATTTCGTAGCGTTCCCGCTCCACACTTGATCGGGAACGGCCGCAATGCGCAGCGAATGTTTTTTCGCCGACGCGTTAGCCGGAAGATTCACGACGCCACGCGCAGATCATGCAGCGTCCACTCGACTTCGGGGTTGTGCTGTCGAGAGTCACGCACACTGAGGCGGCGCGGTCGCGACCAGCATCAGGGCTCGTCGCTGTGGCCGGGCAACTCGAGCCTCGACTGGCGGATGCCGCGGACCATCGACGATGCGATATGCACGGCTACTTCGCAACGGTAGCGGGAGACCGCGCCGTGCAAGGGCCGCTCAGTCGTCGAACTCGCCCGCCTCCAGAGCCTCGGCGAAATCGGTGAGCCAGGTGGCGAAGTGATCCGTGTCGTAGATCGCCCGCTTGCCGTTAGTGAGCCGCACTACTGAGACTTGCCGGGTCATTCCGTTCCGGGCGCCCGCAGAAACGTCGTCGTTGTCCGTGATCTCGAAATCGCGCGGGTCGAGGCCTTTGCTGGCAAGCACGGCTTTGACGTCTTCCTGCTCGTCCCATGAGAACTCGGAGAAGTGATGAATTGTCATGCGATCTCCTCGGCAGTGTTGGCGAAAAGCGTCCCTGCGCTGCGTAATGATACTTTTCACGCAGTCGTCAGTCTGCCGTTTTCTGTCGGATCGAAGGCCTCGCTACTCGCCAGGAGCGGGCGCGCGTGAAGCGCTCATCACCGCGCGGGGTAGACGTGTAACCGGAATGATGTGAGCTTGCTAACCGGCCGTGCTGATGCGCACGTCGATCCGGCCCAGATCCGGTTCAAGCGCGTCCGCCAAAGGCGCAGCGCCGGCCGCATGCGTCAATTGCCACTTCGGAAATACGCCCGAAGAATCTACGCTCCACGATCGGCCTGCATCGTCCGCGACGATCGACCGGGCGCCGCGCCGCCTGGAGGCGGTCGACCGGTGCATGCGCACAGGCGCTTCGCGCTCGAATGACAGGCTCCCTCGTTCGTTGAAGACGACGGCAAGCGGGCGCTCCGCCTGCCCGGACGCGTCGAGTGTCGCCACCACGGGCCCCACGGGCGCGCGCAGCACTGCGTCGGCGGTCTTGCGGCCGGCGAGGATCGCCGCTAACCGCGCAGACGGGCCGGCCTGCGGATCAGACTTGCTGGCGTTTTCAGCGGCGGCGACCGTATCGGCGGGCGCTGCGTCGGACGGATCGCCGTTGCCCTTGCGCACGAAAGGCGCCGGCGAGTCCAGTGCGACCGGTGCAGCCATGCCATCGGCCTGTACGACGAGCATCACGTGCCAGTCGTCGGGCGTATTGTTGTAGCGCGGCGCCAGAGAGACGAGGCGCAACTGCGACGCGTCGAAGCCCGCTTCACGCAGCAGCAGGTACTTGGCGACCGCAAAGTCCTTGCAGACGCCGCTCTCGGCGAAGAAGCGCGCGGGCGGGTAGTAGCTGCCGTCGGTGCCGTCGCGATAGCGGATTTCATTGATCAAGGCGTTGGCTAACATCAGCGCAGGGTAGTCACCCGCGTTCGCGCGCGCGTCGCGCACCTGCGTCACCAGCCGGTTCCAGCCTGCGGGCTTGCGTTGTTGATGCGCGCGCATCGCGTGGCGCAGACGCTGCACGCGCGATGCGCCTTCGGCGGACTGTCCCATTTCGCCTTCGGGCAACTTTGCGATGAACATCAGGTCGCCGACCTGCGCAAGCTGAGGCCGCAGCTTGCGGTTCGCTTCCCACCACGTCGCGCTGCGCAGCCGTTCGATGCCGAGATCGAATGCCTCTTGCGCCGCTTCGGAACCATTCTCGCGGCCGGGTTCGGGTGGCGCGACAGCCGGGAGAACCGCTTCCACGGGAGGCAAGGAATCGACGACTGCTACGACGGGTCGAACGATCGCGCCGCTCTGGATCGTCGGCAAAGGCGGCTCGCTGCGCGAAGCACAAACGCTGACGATCGCCGCGAAAGCAACGAGGCTGCACAATAATCGATGATGCAATCGCCCGGCCATACGATCCCCACGATTCGGGCGAGTACGGAACCTGCCGACTCGCTTAAGGCTTGCCCCGACTGCTCCATATGCCGGCTGCCGGGCGTTGCCGAAAGCACTGCACATTGCGCGCCAATCGCTGCGTGTACGGGAAGCAAAACAGGGAGAGGTCGGTCAGCAGGGCGCGAGCCGATGTGCGGAGTTTTGGCGGGGGAGGGATACAGGACGCTAGATGGTGGCTCACGCCCGACAAGTTGCGGCGCAATGTCGTTTGGAGCGCGACACGTAAGGCGGGCGTGGCGCTCGCCGACGGTGGTCCGGTTCCGAAAGACACGTGCGGACCGCCGAGGCTGCTACCCTGACCCGCCGAGCCGGCCGGATACTGTCAACACCGCGCGTGGGTCGGATTCGCTGTCGGCCAATTGCATGCTATCGCGCTCCCTTCGCCGGTCGCATTGACGAGCGAGGCGCGGGTGAATAACGCCATGAGCGCCCGCTTGGCTCAGGCCCAGCCTTCCAGGCGCAGCGTAGACCGCACGAGCCGCTCCTCCTCCTGCTCGATCTCCGCGAGACTCTCGCGCACGCTCTTGATATGCGAGCTTGCCGCCCTGCGCGCCTGCTCCGGCAGCTTGCCCGTGACCGCGTTGTATAGCCGGGCGTGCTGCCTGTCGATCACGCGCTTCTGCGGCTCACGGTGATAGAGATTGTTCACCGACGCGAACACCGAACTCAGCATCAGATCGTTCAGCATACCGAGCGTATGCACGAGCACGGGGTTGTGCGACGCTTCGCAAATCGCAAGGTGAAAGGCATGATCCAGCCGTGCGTGCGTCGATGCATCGGTGTCGCGCGGATCGGCGGCCACCAGTTCTTCATAGCGCCGGCGGATCATGATGAGATCGGCGGCCGTTGCGCGCAGCGCCGCGAGGCGCGCAGCCTCCGCTTCGAGCATCTCGCGCACTTCCAGCAGGTCGTAAAGCGTGCGCGGTTGCGATCCGAGCAGATGCATCATCGGCGTCTGCGCAGGCTCCGCCGTCAACCTTGCGACGACCGATCCCTTGCCTTGCGCGGTTTCGATCAGTCCCCTGGCGCGCAAAACCTTCAGCCCTTCGCGCAGCGCGGTTCGCGACACGCCGAGCTTTTCCGTCAAGCGGCGCTCGGAAGGCAGCGCCTGCCCGACCTTCAGCACGCCATCGACGATCAGTGCCTCGATGCGCTCGACGACGACATCCGCCAATTTCCTTTTGCTCGGTTCCGTGTCTTTCATGGCTCGATCACTGGTATTACCAGCTTTCGATCGTAGCACGCCCTCAAGCATTGGACGGAACCGTGGAGCGCTTCGGAATTGCATCTGGAACTTTTCGGACCGGTCAAGTCGCTTTATAAACTGGTATTACCAGTGCAAAAACCATCGACATGACTGGCTCGAACCGGAAAAATCGCAGAAAAAACACACATTGGAACGAGCCCTCGCCCCACCGGAGACACCGCATGTCCTACGCTTACGACGAGAAGCTCGACGGCCCGCTGCGCGACCACGACAAGGCCCGGATCGTGCGCGATCTGCGGGCACTGCTTCCCGATCTGCAACTCCTGCACGCGCAAGAAGATCTGCGGCCTTTCGAGTGCGATGGCCTTTCCGCGTACCGCATCACGCCGATGCTGGTTGCGCTGCCCGATACCATCGACGAAGTCCAGGCCTTGTTGAAGTACGCGAACGCGCACGACATTCCCGTTGTCGCGCGCGGCGCAGGCACCGGACTGTCCGGCGGGGCGCTGCCGCTTGAGAAAGGCATCCTGCTGGTGATGGCGCGCTTCAGCCGCATTCTCGAAGTCGATGCCGAAGCGGGCATCGCCCGCGTGCAGCCGGGCGTGCGCAATCTCGCCATTTCGCAGGCCGCCGCGCCGCACGGGCTCTACTACGCGCCCGATCCTTCGTCGCAGATCGCGTGCTCGATCGGCGGCAATGTCGCGGAAAACGCGGGCGGCGTGCATTGCCTCAAGTACGGACTCACGGTGCACAACATCCTGCGCGTGGAGATCGTAACGATCGACGGCGAGCGCCTCACACTCGGCTCCGAAGCGCTCGACGCGCCCGGCTTCGATCTGCTCGCGCTCATCACCGGTTCGGAAGGCATGCTGGGCGTTGTGGTCGAGGTCACGGTCAAGCTCCTGACGAAGCCGCAGAGCGCGAAAGTCCTGCTCGCCAGCTTCGACGATATCGAGAAGGCGGGCAACGCCGTCGCGAAGATCATCGCCGCGGGCGTGATTCCCGGCGGCCTGGAAATGATGGACAACCTTGCGATCCGCGCGGCCGAAGATTTCATTCACGCGGGCTATCCCGTCGATGCCGAAGCGCTGCTGCTCTGCGAAGTCGATGGCGCAGAGTCCGACGTCGAGGAAGACTGCGCACGCGTCGAAGCCCTGCTGCGCACTGCGGGCGCGACCGACATCCGCCTCGCCGCCAACGAAGCCGAGCGGCAACGCTTCTGGGCGGGCCGCAAGAACGCGTTTCCCGCAGTCGGCCGCATCTCGCCCGATTACTACTGCATGGACGGCACGATTCCGCGCCGTGAACTGTCGCGCGTGCTGCGCGGGATCGCGGACCTCTCGGCGCAATACGGGCTGCGCGTCGCGAACGTATTCCACGCCGGCGATGGCAACATGCATCCGCTCATTCTCTTCGATGCCAACGCTGCGGGCGAGATGGACCGCGCAGAAGCGATCGGGGCACGCATTCTCGAACTGTGCGTCGAAGCAGGCGGCAGCATCACGGGCGAACACGGTGTCGGACGCGAGAAGATCAACCAGATGTGCGCGCAGTTCAACAGCGACGAACTGACGTTCTTCCATGCCGTCAAAGCCGCATTCGATCCATCGGGGCTTTTGAACCCGGGCAAGAACGTGCCGACGCTGCATCGCTGCGCCGAGTTCGGCTCGATGCACGTGCATCACGGCGCATTGCCGCATCCCGAACTGGAGCGCTTCTGATGCGACGCGACCTCATTTCCATCGACGACAGCGCGCGTCTCGTCGATCAGGTGCAGTGCGCGATCGCACGCCGCCAGCCGTTGCGCATTCGCGGCGGCGACAGCAAGGCATTCCTCGGCAGGCAGGTGCGAGGCGAAGAGATCGACACGCGCTCGCATCGCGGCATCGTCAGCTACGACCCGAGCGAACTCGTGATCACCGCGCGCGCAGGCACACCGCTCGCCGAAATGAACGCGATCCTCGACGAAGCCGGCCAGATGCTTCCGTGCGAGCCGCCGACATTCGGCGAAGCGGCGACGATAGGCGGCGTGGTCGCAGCGGGTCTGTCGGGTCCGCGCCGTCCGTGGGCGGGTTCGGTGCGCGATTTCGTTCTGGGATGCCGCATCGTTACCGGCGAAGGCAGGCATCTGCGCTTCGGCGGGCAGGTGATGAAGAACGTCGCGGGTTACGACGTGTCGCGTTTGATGAGCGGCAGCTTCGGCTGTCTCGGGCTGATCACCGAAGTATCGATGAAGGTTCTGCCCAAGCCGCGTGAAACGCGCTGTCTCTCGCTCGCACTGGAAGCCTCCGAAGCAATGCGTGAGCTTTCTTCCTGGCGAAAGGCGGCATTGCCCGTGAGCGGCGCCTGTCATGTCGATGGCCGGCTGCACGTTCGCCTCGAAGGCGGCGCGGGTTCGGTGCGCGCCGCGGCGGATCGCATCGGTGGAGAGCATCTGGATGACGATTTCTGGACATCCCTTCGCGAACATCGTCTCGCCTTCTTCGAGGATGATCGTCCGCTCTGGCGCCTGTCCTTGCCGAATGCAACGCCGCTCGCCGCGCTGCCCGGCGACGCCATCATCGACTGGGGGGGCGCGCAACGCTGGCTCAAGAGCGAAGCGAGCGCGGACGTCATTCGAGGTATTGCGAGTGCGGCGGCCGGCCATGCGACGTGTTTCGTTCCGGGCGTGACGCCCGAGCCGTTCCAGCCGATCCCCGCAGCGCTGATGCGCTTTCACACGCAACTGAAGCAACGCCTCGATCCGCACCGTGTGTTCAATCCGGGCCGGATGTACGCCGACTACTGACGCCATCGACACGCACAAGCCATGCAAACGAATCTCAGCGACGAAGCGAAGACGCTCGCGCGCGCGAAGGAAGCGGAAGACATTCTGCGTTCGTGCGTCCATTGCGGGTTCTGCAATGCCACCTGCCCGACCTATCAGTTGTTGGGTAATGAACTCGATGGTCCGCGCGGGCGCATCTATCTCATCAAGCAGATGCTGGAAGGCGAGCCGGTCACGCAGAAGACGCAGCTGCATCTCGACCGCTGCCTGACGTGCCGAAATTGCGAAACGACGTGTCCTTCGGGCGTCACCTATCACGCGCTGCTCGACATCGGCCGCGGGGAACTGGAGCGTCGCGTTCAGCGGCCCGCCGGCGAACGCTTGCTGCGCAACGGATTGCGTCACGCGATTACGCGTCCTGCCGTGTTCGATACCTTGCTGAAGGCTGGCCGTCTCGCGCGTCCCGTTCTGCCGAGCGCTTTGCGACAAAAGATTCCTGCACGCGCGACCGCGGCCAAGGTGCGGCCGGGCGCGCGGCATGCGCGTCGTGTGCTCATGCTGGAGGGATGCGTGCAGCCGTCGCTGTCGCCGAATACGAACGCAGCGGCCGCGCGCGTGCTGGATCGGCTCGGGATCAGCGTGATCGGTGCGCCGCAGGCCGGCTGCTGTGGCGCGACCGACTATCACCTGAACGCACAGGAGGCAGGTCTGATGCGCGCGCGGCGCAACATCGACGCATGGTGGCCCGCCATCGAAGCGGGTGCGGAAGCGATCGTGCAGACCGCGAGCGGTTGCGGGGCGTTCGTGAAGGAATACGGCCATTTGTTGCGGGGCGATCCGACGTATGCGGCGAAAGCCGCGCGCGTCAGTGAACTCGCGCTCGATCTCGTCGAAGTGATGCGCAAAGAACCGCTCGACGCGCTCAGATCCACCGACCGTAAGCGCATCGCGTTTCATTGTCCTTGCACGCTCCAGCACGCGCAGAAACTCGGCGGCGCAGTGGAGTCGATCCTGACACGCCTCGGCTACGACCTGACCGCCGTGCCCGATGCGCATCTGTGCTGCGGCTCGGCCGGAACGTATTCGATCACGCAGCCGGCGCTATCGACGCAACTGCGCGAGCGCAAGATGGACGCGCTCGAAAGCGAAGCGCCTGAAATGATCGTCACGGCGAATATCGGGTGCCAGACGCATCTCGCGGGCGCGGGGCGTACCGGCGTGCGGCACTGGATCGAGCTGGTGGAAGATGCGCTTCGGTGAAGACACCGAAAGGCTCAGCGCATATCGATAAAACAGTTTCCACGTCCCTTTGCGCGGCGCTTCACGGTCTGATTCCGCGCGAAGTCGCAGAGCGGGTTTCTCGAATCCGCTTTCCGGTCGACGGCGACGCCGCTTCGTCATCGCGTTTGACGATGGTGCCTTTCCCAAAAAGCACGTACAAAGCGGCTTGTCAGGCGCATCATGCTCTCACAACATTGACTCGCCGAACGAAGGCGTGCCTTCGCGATCGGCGCATTGACGGAGTGAGACGAAGCGATGCAACTCGAACAAGGGGTGGGCGGTCCACAGACTCTTTACGACAAGATCTGGAATAGTCACCGGGTGATGTCGCGCGACGACGGGCAGGACCTGCTGTTCATCGATCGGCATTTTATTCATGACGTCACCGCGCAATCATTCGATCTGTTGCGCGAGCGCGGGCTCAAGCCACGGTCGCCTGAGCGAATCTTCGGTACGGCGGACCACTACGTTTCCAGCGCGGCAAACGACATGTCGGCGGTGACCGACCCCGAGCGGCGCGCCATGATCGTGGCCCTGCAGCGTGACGCAGCCGCGTCGAACATCACCTTGTTCGACATGGACGATTCGCGTCGCGGCATCGTTCACGTGGTCGGGCCCGAGCAGGGGTTGAGTTTGCCTGGCATGACCGTCGTCTGCGCCGACAGTCACACGTCGACACACGGGGCGATGGGCGCGCTCGCGTTCGGTATCGGCGCAACCGAGGTGGCTCATGTGCTCGCCACGCAATGCCTGTGGCAACGCAAGTCGAGCAACATGCGCGTCACCTTCGACGGCACGCCGGGCCCGGGTGTCACCGCCAAGGACCTGATCCTCGCCGTCATCGCGCGCATCGGCGTGGCTGGCGCCGTGGGGCATGTCATCGAGTACAGGGGCTCCGCGATCGCCGGTCTCTCGGTGGAAGCTCGGCTGACGCTCTGCAACATGAGCATCGAGGCCGGCGGTCGCGCCGGCATGATCGCGCCAGACGACACCACCTTCGCGTATCTGGCCGGTCGTCCCTTCGCGCCGAAGGGCGAAGAGTGGGACCGCGCGATGGCGCACTGGCGCACCTTGTTCACCGACCCCGATGCAACGTTCGACCGGGAGGTGCATATCGACGTCGCCGGGATCGCCCCGATGGTGACCTGGGGCACAACACCCGAATATGCCTGCGCCATCGACCGGCGTGTTCCCGATCCCGCGCTGCAGGCGGACCCCGATCTGCGCGCTGCCATGTCGACGGCGCTCGACTACATGGGATTAGCCCCGAACGAGGCGCTGGAAGGCGTTGCGATCGACCGGGTCTTCATCGGTTCGTGCACGAACGGGCGCATCGAGGATATGCGCAGCGCGGCCGAGGTCGCGCGGGGCCGCCATGTCGCATCTGGCGTCGAGGCATGGGTGGTGCCGGGCTCGCATGAGGTACGAGCGCAAGCCGAGGCGGAAGGACTGGACCGCGTGTTCAAGGAAGCCGGCTTCCAGTGGCGTTTCCCGGGCTGTTCGATGTGCCTTGCAACCAACGGCGATATTGCCGCGCCTGGGCAGCGTTGCGCCTCCACTTCGAATCGCAATTTCGTGGGCCGTCAAGGGCCGGGCGTGCGCACGCATCTGATGAGTCCAGCTATGGCGGCTGCCGCTGCCGTAACGGGACGTCTGACTGATGTGCGCCGCCTCTTGGGAGCATGAGATGGAAAGCCTGACTCACCTCGACGCAGTCGCAGCCCCGATCGTCGTCATCAATTGCGATACGGACCAGATTCTGCCGGCGCGCTTCCTGCAAAAACCTCGCTCCGACGATTTCGGCCAGTTTCTCTTTCGTGCGCTGCGCTTTGGCCCGGACGGCACCGAAAAGCCTGAGTTCGTGCTCAACCAGGCGTCGTTTCGCGAGTCGCGCATCGTGGTGGCGAACCACAACTTCGGTTGCGGATCTTCGCGTGAGCACGCTGTCTGGGCGCTGTACGACTACGGCATCCGGGCGGTGATTGCCCCGAGCTTCGGCGATATCTTCTTCATCAACTGCCTGAAGAACGGGCTGCTTCCCATCGTGCTGCCGGAGACCGTGGTTCTTCCGCTTCTGGAATACCTGACCACGAAGGCGGGTAGCCGAATCTCCATTGACGTGCCCGCACAGAGTGTGACGTTACCCGACGGCGCCTCGCATGCTTTCGAGATGGAGCCCTTCGCCAAGCAATGCCTGCTGCGTGGCATGGACGAGATCGATTACACGCTTTCGCATCGAGATCGCATTGATGCATTCGAGCGCAATCGCGCCGACGCATATTGAGGCGCGCGCTTTCTAAAACGACCCTGGAGGAGTTCAGATGAAGATTGCAGTCATGCCCGGTGATGGTATCGGTCCCGAAGTAGTGGCGCAGGCTCTCAAGGTGCTGCAAGTCGTGGCACCTCATGCCGAGACTCAAGAGGCGCACATCGGCGAGGCCGGAATCCAGGCGCACGGCGTGCCGCTTCCGGAGCCCACGCTCGACGTGGCGCGCAAGGCTGACGCCATCCTTTTCGGTGCGGTGGGCGTAGCCGATGAGGCGGACATTCCTCGCGAGCGTCGTCCCGGAACCGGTCTGTTGCAACTGCGCGAAGCGCTCACACTGTACGCGAACTTCCGTCCGGCCTATATGTTCCCGGAACTGATTGGCGCTTCCACTCTGCGGCCGGAAGTCGTCGATGGACTGGACATCGTGATCGTTCGTGAGCTGAATGGCGACGCTTATTTCGGTCAGCCGCGCGGCTTCGAAACCAACGAAGCAGGCGAGCGCGTGGGTTTCAACACGATGCGTTATTCCGAGTCGGAGGTTGAGCGCGTCGCGCACGCGGCTTTTCGAGCCGCGTGTCGCCGTCACCACAAGCTGTGCTCGGTGGACAAGGCCAACGTGCTGGAGGCGAGTCAGTTGTGGCGCGAAACTGTCACGCGCGTCGGGCGAGACTACCCGGACGTCGAACTGAGCCATCTCTTCGTGGACGCCGCTGCCATGATGCTGATGCGCCGGCCCAAGCAGTTCGATGTGATCGTTACGGGCAATCTGTTCGGCGACATTCTGTCGGACGCTGCGGCCATGTTGACCGGATCGATCGGCATGCTGCCCTCGGCTTCGCTAGGGTACGACCGCAAAGGGCTGTACGAGCCGGTGCACGGCTCGGCGCCGGATATTGCCGGCAAGGACATCGCTAATCCGCTTGCCGCCATCTTGTCGCTTGCGATGATGCTGCGCGAGAGCTTCGAGATGGAGGATGCTGCGGGCCGCGTCGAGCAGGCCGTGCGAACAGTGCTGTCCGCCGGCTACCGCACCGCCGACATCTACCAGGAGGGCACCCGAAGCGTCGGCACCCGTGACATGGGTGACGCAGTGGTCGAAGCCTTGCGAAAAGAAGTCGTTTAGGGCGGATCGCGCCTTGGGCTGGCTGCCATCTCGGCGTCACGGTCACGAAGTGCCAGTCCGTCCAGGGCAGTTGTTCGCACCAACATCCCTAGAAAGGGAGGAGACAACCATGAAGCTGAAATTCGCTGTTGCATTGTGCGCAGCCGTGGAACTCGCTTGCGCATCAGCCACGGCAGTGGCGAAGGACACGCCGGAGAAGCCCGAGTTGCACATTGCAGCGGCGTCGACTGGCATCACATACCTGCCCATGCTCGTTGCCAAGCAGCGCGGCTACTTCAAGGACGAAGGGCTCGACGTAACCATCGCGGCATTTTCCGGAGGTTCAAAGACGCTGGAGGCCTTGTTGGGCGGCAGCTCCGATATGGTGGCGGGCGCCTATTCGAACACGATCACCATGGCGACGAAGGGTCAGCACCTCGTCGTGGTGGCCGCACAAGTGATTTGCCCGGGCTGGATCTTTGGCGTGTCTCAGAAACACGAGACAGACGTCAAGTCGCCCAAGGATTTGAAGGGCATGCGAATCGGCGTGAGCGCGCCAGGCTCCAGCACGCACATGGCGGTCAACTACATCTTGCACAAGGCGGGGCTGCAGCCTTCGGACGTGTCGATCATCGGCGTGGGGCAGGCGGCCGGTGCCGTTGCAGCGGTGCGTGCGGGTCAGATCGATGCGCTCATCGTCAATGATCCGAGTGCCACGATTCTGACGAAGGATGGCAGCCTGAGACCGCTCGAGAACATGCGCACGGCGGACGGCAACGTGAAGGTGTTCGGCTCCGACTATCCCGAGTCGAGCGTATTCGCGACGCAGGACTTCATCGACAAGAATCCCAAGACGGTCCAGGCAGTCGCCAATGCAATCGTGCGCGCGGAAAAGTGGATAGCCAAGGCCACGCCGCAACAAGTCGCAGACAACGTGCCGCCGCAGTTTTTGGGCGAGAACAAGGCGCTCTATGCCGAGGCCTTCACGAATAGCCGCCGCTGCATCGCGCAGAACGGGGAGATCACCCCCAAAGGCGCGCAGACGGTGCATGAGGTGCTTGCAGCCTTCGACCCTGCGGTAGCGTCGGCCAAAATCGACCTCGCCACGACCTATGACAATCGGTTCGTCAGAAAGGCGGCGGAGGTCCAGCCATGAGCACCGCAGCATGTAGCATCCCGCTCGACAGCGGACAGGCAGAAGTGCGTGAAGCGTTACGCTTCGACAACGTGACCTGCACCTTTGCCGGCAATGGCAAGCATGCCCAGACCTACACCGCAGTTTCTGGCGGCAGTTTGACGATAAGGGACGGAGAGTTCGTCTCGATTGTCGGCCCCACGGGTTGCGGCAAGTCGACACTGCTGAACGTGGCGGCCGGGCTCACCCGGCCTTCGTCCGGCAGTCTGAGCGTGTTCGGCAAGAAGCTGACCCAGGGTCTCAATACACAGGCGGCCTACCTGTTTCAGGTGGATGCGCTCATGCCGTGGAAGACGGCCGAAGAGAACATTGCGATCGGCTTGGTCTTTCGCGGAATGCCGCGCGAAGAAGCCCTGGGTGTCGCCCGTGGCTGGCTCGAGCGAGTGGGGCTGCAAGGTCATGGGAAGAAATACCCCCATCAGCTGTCCGGCGGCATGCGCAAGCGGGCCGGTTTGGCGCAAGCCCTGGCGCTCAATCCGCGCATCATTCTGATGGACGAACCATTCAGCGCGCTCGATATCCAGACCCGCCACCTGATGGAAAACGAGCTGTTGCAACTGTGGTCACGCGATCGCAAGTCCGTGATGTTCGTGACTCACGATTTGGAAGAGGCTATCTCGCTTTCCGACCGGGTCATCGTGCTGTCGGCGGGACCCGGTACACGACCCATCGCCGAGTTCGAGATCGATCTGGAGCGGCCGCGCGAAATGTCGGAGATCCGGATGACGCAGCGTTTCCTTCAACTGCATACCCAGATCTGGGACGTGCTTCGAGGCGAGGTTCTGAAAAGCTATGCGCGCAATCGAGTTTAGTCCAAACAATCGTTTCACCGTTCTGGTGACGCGGCTGGCAATTTTGATCGGTGTCCTGTTCCTCTGGTGGCTTGGCACCTATCAGAAGTGGCTGTCCCCGTTCTTCTTCGGAGACCCTGTAGGTGTGGCTCGTCGCATCGTCGAGTGGTTCGTGACGGGCTCGGTCTTCCGCCATTTGTACACGACCCTGCTCGAGACCATGCTTGCGTTTGCAATCGGCACGGTCCTGGGATTGGGATGCGGCCTTTGGCTTGCCCTTAGCCCGTTTCTGGCCGTCGTGTTCGATCCGTTCATCAAAGCAATGAACTCGATGCCGCGATTGATCTTTGCGCCCATTTTCGCGCTTTGGTTCGGACTGGGCATCTGGTCGAAAGTAGCGTTGGGCGTAACGCTTGTCTTCTTCGTGGTCTTCTTCAACGTGTTTCAGGGTGTCCGCGAGGTGAGCCCGACAGTGTTGTCGAACACCCGGATGCTAGGCGCCAACTCGCGTCAACTGATGAGGCACGTGTATTTGCCATCGGCGACGAGCTGGGTGTTTTCGAGCCTGCATAACGCGATCGGCATCGCCTTCGTCGGCAGCGTGGTGGGCGAGTATCTGGGCTCGGAGAAAGGCGTTGGCTACCTGATTCTGCTGGCCGAAGGCGTGTTCGATATCAACTCGGTCATCGCGGGGATCCTCGTGCTCACCGTGTTCGCTCTCGTGCTCGATACAGCGGTATCGATGATCGAAGACTATCTGCTGCGCTGGCGCCCCGTGGCCGGGCAGACGGTGGCCGCTAGCGCCTGAGCGCGAGTGCATGGGATGCGTGATTCAACCTTGAGGAACTAAATTGCAGACCAACAAAATCAATCTGACGGGCCGCGTCGCCGTCGTGACCGGCGGCGCGCAAGGCATCGGTCTGGAAGTCGGCCGCCGGCTGCTCGAATCGGGTGCCCGGCTCGTGATCTGGGACGTCAATCCTGCCGGCATCGAGCAGGCCCGTACCCAGCTGAGCCAGCACGACGTTCACTTTGAGTGCGTCGACATTGCCGACTTCGCGAGCGTGCAAGCGGCTGTCGCGGGAACGATGAAATCCGCGGGACGTATCGATATCCTGATCAACAACGCGGCGATTGTTGGCCCGAATGCGCCTCTGATCGAGTATCCGATCGATATCTGGAAGCAGGTGATGGAGATCGACGTCAACGGTACCTTTCACTGCTGCCGTGCGGTGGTCCCGGAGATGGTCCGCCAGAACTATGGCCGCATCGTCAATCTCGCCTCGGTCGCCGGCAAGGAAGGTAACCCGAATGCGTCGGCCTACAGCTCGGCCAAGGCCGCGGTCATCGCAATGACCAAGTCGCTGGGAAAGGAGCTGGCGCGTCACGACATAGCAGTCAATTGCGTCACTCCTGCCGTTGCGCGCACACCTGGCGCGATGGAGCAGGCGCCCGAGCATATCGAGTACATGTTGGGCAAGATCCCGCGCGGCCGTTTCCTCGAACTCAATGAGGCCGCCGCCATGATCGCCTGGCTCGCGAGCGAAGAGAACTCCTTTACCACTGGCGCGGTTTTTGATCTGTCTGGCGGACGCGCCACCTATTGAAGCGAGCATACACATATGAAGCTGTTGCGCTACGGTTCACCGGGCCAGGAGAAGCCGGGTCTTCTCGATGCCGAGGGAAATATTCGGGACTTGTCGAACCATGTTGCCGATATTGCCGGCGAAGCTCTGCTACCCGATAGCCTTGCACGCCTGAAGGCGCTCGATGCCGCGTCGTTACCGCGCGTAGAAGGCAGTCCGCGCCTCGGGCCCTGCGTGGGTGGCACGGGCAAGTTTATCTGCATCGGCTTGAACTACTCTGACCACGCGGCAGAAACCGGTGCCACGGTCCCGCCGGAGCCTATCATTTTCATGAAGGCTACGAGCGCGATCGTTGGTCCGAACGACACGATCGAGATTCCGCGCGACTCGATCAAGACCGACTGGGAAGTGGAATTGGGCGTGGTCATCGGGAAGACAGCCAAGTACGTCAGCGAAGCCGATGCCATGAACCATGTCGCGGGCTATTGCGTCATCAACGATGTGTCCGAGCGCGCGTTTCAGGCGGAGCGTCAGGGCCAATGGACCAAGGGCAAGTCGGCCGATACGTTCGGTCCGACCGGGCCCTGGCTCGTAACCGCGGACGAGGTGCGCGACCCGCAGACGCTGCCGATGTGGCTGGAAGTCAACGGACATCGCTATCAGAACGGCAGTACGGTCACCATGGTGTATGGCGTGCGCTACCTGGTGTCGTACCTGTCGCAGTTCATGTCATTGCAGCCGGGCGACATTATCTCCACGGGCACACCTCCCGGAGTCGGCCTGGGGCAAAAACCTCCGGTCTATCTGAAACCGGGCGATGTTGTGACGCTGGGCATCGAGGGCCTCGGGCAGCAGCGCCAGAACGTCGTGCAAGGCTGAACGCTTCACGACACGGCCGCGCAAGACACATTTCCAACGGAGACATATCATCGTGACAGCGCTTTGGCGTCGAGTTTCTATCGCATTGGCAACCTTCGCCGCCGTCTCGAATGCGTCGGCCGCCAGCGGCGCGCCTGTGCCGGAAAAGCCCAAGCTCCACCTGGCGGCGGCGGGTGTCGGTTTTCCTTACCTGCCGTTCGTCATCGCGGACAGTCGGGGATACTTCAAACAGGCCGGGTTAGACGTTGAAATCGGCGTGTTCAGTGGAGGCGCCAAGGCGCTGCAGGCAATGATGGGCGGTAGTGCCGACATAGTGGCTGGGGCCTACTCCAATACGATAACGATGGCCGCCAAAGGGCAGAAGCTGGTCTCGTTCGTGACCTTGGCCTCGTGCCCCGGATGGGTATTCGGTGCGACTCGCGCAAGCCACGCCAGGATCAAGACTTATGCGGATCTGAAGGGCATGCGCATTGGCGTGAGCTCGCCCGGATCGAGCTTTCACATGGGCGTGAACTATCTGCTGAGCAAGTCCGGCGTAAAGCCCGGCGACGTATCGATCATTGGCGTCGGCTCCTCTGCCGGGGCGATCGCTGCAGCGCGCAGTGGTCAGATCGACGCACTGATGAGCAACGACCCGGTCGCTACCGTTCTGCAGGGCAGCGGCGATCTGTTTCCGTTGGCTGTGATGCGAGACCCGGCCGGAACGCGCGCGACACTGGGCGGCGACTATCCGGAAGCTGCCATCTACACGACCAAAGACTTCCTCGTCAAATATCCGAACACCGTGCAAGCGGTAACGAATGCCATCCTCGAGGCTGAGCGCTGGATGGTGCATGCAACGCCTGAGCAGGTCGCCGCCGCCGTACCGCCACAATATGCTCTCGCCGAGAAGGATGTCTTCGCTCGTGCCTACGCCAACATGCAAAGCTGCATTTCGCGCGACGGCCTGATGACCGACGCTGCCGCGCATACCGTACATGATGTGTTGACTGCATTCGATCCCGACATCGGCAAAGCCTCGATCGACCTGAAGGCTACGTACGACAACCATTTCGTCGAGAATGCGGGCAAGCGCTGAACTGAGGAGAATGAACATGGAGAGCGACGTCCGCATCCTCGCGGAAGGCTTGATGTTTCCCGAGGGACCCGTGGCGATGTCTGATGGCTCGGTCGTGCTGGTCGAAATCGAGCGTGAGACCATCAGTCGCGTAGCTGTTGACGGTACGGTGAGCGTCCTTGCGAAAATCGGCGGAGGGCCGAACGGTTTGGCCTTGGGTCCGGATGGTGCTTTCTACATCTGCAATAACGGGGGGTTCCTTTTCCGTACCGTTGCCGGGCTCAATCGCACTCGGCCGGGTATCCATCCAGGCTATACGAGCGGTCGAATCGAACGGTTCGACCCGCGTACGGGTGCGCTCACGACGCTCTACGACCGCTGCGGCGATCATCCGCTGTGCGGCCCCAACGACATCGTGTTCGACCACGAAGGCGGTTTTTATTTCACCGATTTTGGCAAGAACCGGCTGCGTGATCGCGATCACGCCGGCCTGTATTACGGGCGAGCCGATGGGTCGATGATTGTCGAAGTCGCTTATCCGCTTACCACGGCGAACGGCGTCGGCTTGTCGCCGGACGACCGTACCGTCTATGTGGCGGAAACCGAGACGGCGCGCTTATGGGCTTTTGACCTGGAGGCACCGGGCAGGGCACGCAAGCATCCGTATCCATCCCCGCACGGCGGGCGTCTCGTGTGCGGGCTTGCCGGCTACCAGCGATTCGATAGTTTGGCAGTGGATGTGGAAGGGAATATCTGCGTGGCCACGTTGGTCACCGGCTGTATCACCGTGGTCGCGCCGTCTGGCGAGGTGATGCGGCAAGTCACGGTGCCGGACGGCATGGTGACGAACATATGCTTCGGTGGCGCCGACATGAAGACAGCATATGTCACGATGTCCGGCACCGGACGTCTGGGTGCGTTGTCGTGGCCGCAAGCGGGGTTGAAGCTCGCCTATTCGTGATTTCCGGCTTGCTGCTGCGCACTTGCTAGCAGATGCTTGAGAAAGAGCTGGACGGGCGCGGGGAGCGACTCTGCCTCGCGCACACAGATTTTCCAATGCCGCTCAGCCCAAGGTTCGTCCAACAGCACGGCGACCAAGGGCGCCGAGCTGACGTAGCGTTCAGCATGATGCTCGGGTACAAGCCCGACGCCAAGCCGCGCCTCGACCATGCTGCGCACCGGCTCGAAGCCATTCACCCGGATAGAGAGCTTAAGCGGGTGGTCAAGGTCTGCCGCTGCGCGCAACACCAGCGAATTAAGATAGCTTCCTTCCTGAGGTCCTACGAGCGGGTATTCGGCCACCTCGCGGAAGCTCACTCGGCCCGCACGGCTGAGTGGATGATCGGGCGGCATGATGACGACCAGCCGGTCGCTGCGGTAGGGAAAGACCTGCAGTCCAGCGGTCACGGTGGTGCCGCCGAACACGCCGATATCGGCAGTGTTTTCGGCCACGGCGCGCACCACTGCAGGGCTCAGGCTTTCCTGTAGGTCGATCCGCAGACCTGGATGCAGGTCCAGAAAAACGCGGATATCTTTGGCAATGTACTGCACGATGGTCGAGAGGCTCGCGTGCAGCCGGATCTGACCACGCACGCCTTCGGCGTGGTCAAGCAGCTCGCTTTCCATCTGTTGAATGTCGCGCAGAAGCGTCCGGGCGTGTTGCAGCAGTGCTGCCGCCGCGACTGTCAGTTCCAGGCCCTTGTTGCTGCGCACGAACAGAGCGGTCTTGAGTATGTCCTCAAGCTGGGACATGCGCTTGCTGAGCGCCGAAGGGGCGATATTCTCGAATTCTGCTGCCCGCGCGATGCTGCCGTGCTCACAGACGGCGATGAACAGCTTCAGCGATTGTAGGTCGAAACGCAACTGAGTCTCCTGAGCGCGGTCTTCTTGCCGCGACGCTTTCATGTGAAACGAGAATAGTCACGGAGTCCGTGGCAAGTCAACCGGGGCCGATCGAGCGGCATCAACGCAAGCTTGGAACACATCGCCGATATCTTCGGGACTATCGAGAGCATCGCGATTTCCTACGTCGTCGGACACGGTCATGGCTCGACCGGGCTCAGACCACGCTGGTCAATCCGCCATCGACGAAAAGCGTCTGCCCATTCACGAAGTCCGACGCCGCCGACGCGAGGAACACCGCCGCACCGCACAGTTCCTCGACGCGGCCCCAGCGGCCCGCGGGCGTGCGCTTGCAGAGCCACTCCGAGAAAGCCGGATCGTCGACGAGCGCGCGGTTGAGATCGGTCTCGAAATAGCCGGGCGCGATCGCATTGGCCTGAATGCCGTGCCGCGCCCATTCCGCGCACATGCCTTTGGTCAGCATGCGAATGGCGCCTTTGGTGGCTGCATAGGGCGCGATGCCCGGTCGCGCCAGCTCGCTTTGCACCGACCCGATGTTGATGATCTTGCCGCGCCCGCGCGCCAGCATGTGCCGCGCGACGGCCTGCGAGACCTGGAATACGCCGTCGAGATTCACGCGCAGCAGGTCGTTCCAGTCGCCTTCGTCGAAGTTTTCGAGCGGCGCGCGGCGCTGGATGCCCGCATTGTTGATCAGAATGTCGATCGCGCCGATGGTCTTCTCGACACGTTCGATCGCCGCGACGACCTGCTCGCGGTCGGTCACATCGAACACGGCGAAACCGGCGTCGAAGCCTTCGCCTCGCAGGTCTGCGGCGAGATCGGCGGCTTTTTGCTCATTGCGATCGTTTATCACGATCGAAGCACCGGCGCCCGCGAGTCCCCGTGCGAGCGCCAGGCCAATGCCGCGCCCGGAGCCGGTGATCAGGGCCCGCCTGCCATGCAGGCTGAATAGTTTCATTGTCTCGTTCATTTTTCTGGTTGCGCATTGCGTGGTAGATGCGTGATGTCTCCGATTGCGCCTGGTTCACCCGAAGTGTGGTCGTAGCGCCAATAGTCCTGCATGACGTTCTTATCACGATTCAAGCGCGCATTGCTCGACGCGGTCTAGCTTTGCACCGGTGCCGTCTAACGGAACTCCGGCCGCTGTGCCTTCAAAACCTTCCGCTGCGGTGACGGCGTGGGATCGGCGTACGCCGATTTTCGCGCCGCGTTTTGGCGCGCTAGGGGAAATCCCCGACCTTCCTTTTCTTGTGTAGTCCCTGCCGGTCCGTTACCGTTGCGAAAATAGACATGATTTCTATTTTTCGGCTGCAGGGACATTCGCACGAAGCGAGGAGACAAGGATGAGTCTGAGATACCGGTTGCTGGCGCTGACCTGGCTGCTGCAGTTCGTGAACTATCTGGATCGGGTGAGCATTTCCGTCGCCGGCCCGACGATGATGAAAGCGTTGCGTCTCGATGCCGCGCAGTTCGGCGTCCTGCTCGCCGCTTTCGCGCTCGGCTACGCGCTGATGCAGTTGCCCGGCGGCTTCCTCGCGGACCGGTTCGGCACCAAGGCGCTCTTGGTCGTGGCGCCGGTCCTGTTCTCGATTTTCACCGGCATGACGGGACTCGCGACGTCGATGGCCGTGCTGATCGCGGCGCGCTTCTGTTTCGGCCTGGCCGAAGGATCGTGCAACGCGGCCGTCTATAAGGCCGTCGCGGACAACTTCAGTCACAAGGACGCGGCCAAGGCGCACGCCGTCTGGCTCTCGGCGCTCGCGATCGGACCGGCGGTCGTCGCGCCCGTCGTCACAAGCCTGCTGATGAACGGCGACTGGCGCAACGTGTTCTACGTGTTCGCGGTTCCGGGCGTGATCGTCGCGCTGCTGATCCTCTTCATCATTCCGGGTAAGGCAATCGAAGCGAAGGAACGCACGACGCACGACAAGGCGAACCGCGCCGAGCAATGGCGTCTGTTCGCCGGGCGCAAGAGCACCTGGCTGCTGTTCTTCGGCTATATGACCTTCAGCGTCGGCTACTGGGGCTTTCTCGGCTGGATCCCTTCGTATCTCGCCAACCAGCGGCATATCGATTTGAAATCGCTGGGCGTCGCGGCGTCGGTGCCTTATCTTTTCGGCTTCCTCGGCATCGTGGTATTCGGCTGGCTCGGCAGCGGACTGCTGCATCGCAGGCGGCCGACGCTCGTGGCCGTAGGCTATGTCTGCACGGGGCTCGCACTGTATCTCGCGTACAGCGCGGATGATATCGTCGCATGCGTGATCGGCCTTTCGGCAGCGGCGTTTCTGCTGTACGGCTGCCTCTCGCCGTATGCGGGCCTGGTCGCGCAACTGGCGCCGCAAGGCGCGCGCGGCGTGTTCGCAGGCGTCATCAATACGGGCGGGCAGATAGGCGGGCTGCTCGCGCCGCTCGGCGTGGGTTATCTCGTCAAGGCGAGCGGCTCGTACAACAATGGCTTCCTGTTCATGATCTCGGCGCTCGTCATCGGCGCGGGCTGCTTCGCGGCGCTGCAATCGCGCATAAACGGCCGCGAGCCGGAAGCCGACGGCACGAGCCCCGCGATTCAGCAGAACATCTGACGCGCGCTCAGAAACACGCGCTCATACCCCGCTGAAATGCGCGTAGGGCGGCTGGAACATCGACACATCGCCGCCCAGCGCCTTCGTGAGCGCCGCGCCCGCTTCCATCACCTTCGGCAGGTAAGCGTCGAAGGATTTGCGATCGAAGCGGTAGCGCGGCACGCCGAGAGAAATCGCGCAGACGAGCTCCTGCCCCGTGCGGAACACCGGCACGGCGATCGCGGCGCTTTCCGGCTCGCGCTCGCCGAGGGACACGCAATAGCCGTGGTCGCGCACCTTCTTCAGATTGCCCTTCACCGTGCCCTCGGAAAACGCGCGCAGAACGTGACCCGCCGCGCCGGCCTCGAGCGTGAGACGTTCGCCTTCGCGCACATGCATGCGCACCGAGCGCTGCCATTCCACGCGATAGAGACACAGACGCTCGTCGCCCTCTCGTACGTAGACCGCGGCGGTTTCACCGGTTTCCTTGACGAGCGTGCGCAGCACCGGTAACGCGTAATCGCGCAGACGGAACGAGCTCTGATAAATCATGCCGAGATGGAACAGCATTGGCCCGAGCATGTAGCGGCCGTCTTCCAGACGCTTCAGATAGCCGAAGTGCTCGAGCGATTCGCACAGACGCAAGATGGTGCTGTGGTAGAGGCCTGTCGCGTTGGTGAGATCGGTGAGCGTCATGCCGTCGATGCTGTCTTCGAAGGCCTTGAGGATCGAGAGCGCGCGGTTGACCGCCGCGACGCCGGGTTCTTCGGTTGCCATTGCTGTGTTCCGGTCGGTTGCGCCGTTGTCTGTGTGTTGCCGCGTATCTTGCCGTGTAAGGCATGTGGCCCGCAAGGGCGATGGATGCCGGCTTCGCGGCGAAACTCATCGCCGCAAGTCGGAAAGCGAAAATAGACATGATGTCTGTTTTCGAAGATAATGACATCGCGCCGGGATTTTCGGCGCGCCACGAGCGTAATCCGGAGATCCGAACCATGCAGCGCAAAGCCTTCGACGCATCGCACATCGGGCCGCTACGCGGTGTCAAGGTGGTGGACCTGTCGCGTCTCGTCGCGGGCAACATGCTGACATTGCAGCTCGCGGATTTCGGCGCGGATGTCATCAAGGTCGAGCCCTTGAAGGGCGACACGCTGCGCGCCTTCCGCACTCAGGGCGCGGAGGTGTTCTGGAAGGCGTATGCGCGCAACAAGCGCAGCGTGTGCATCGACTTCCATCACGAGGCCGGGGCGAAGCTGATCGCTAGCCTCGCGCGGGATGCCGATGTGCTGGTCGAAAGTTTCAGGCCCGGCACGCTGGAAAAGATGGATCTTTCGCCGCAGTCGCTGCACGCGGCCAATCCGAAGCTCGTCATCGTGCGAGTGTCGGGCTGGGGGCAGACGGGACCGTACCGCGAGCGCCCGGGCTTCGGCACGCTGGTCGAGGGCTATTCGGGCTTCGCCGCGATGAACGGCTTCGGCGATCGCGAGCCCGTCCTGCCGCCGATGTTTCTCGGCGACATGACCGCGGGCCTCTACGGCGCGCACGCCGCGATGGTCGCGCTGTGGGAAGCGCGCGTGAACGGCGGCAACGGGCAGGTGATCGACCTGTCGCTGTTCGATCCGATGCTTTCGATTCTCGGTCCGCAGGTCGCGAACTATCGGCTCACCGGAGAGGTGAAGGCGCGTACCGGCAGCCGCTCGAGCACCACCTGTCCGCGCAATACCTACGCAACCGCGGACCACAAGTGGCTCTGCATTTCGACGTCGACGCAGAGCATGGCGCAGCGCCTGTTCGCCGCGATCGGCCGTGAGGACATGAACACCGATTCGCGCTACGCGACCAACAGCGCGCGCCTCCAGCATGTGGATGAAGTCGACCAGGTGGTCGGTTCCTTCATCCGGGCGCGCACGCTCGCGGACAACCTCGCGTTCTTCGCGCGCGCGGAAGTCACGGCCGGTCCCGTGCTCGACGCGAGCGATCTTGCATCCGATGCCTATGTCACCGGACGCGAAGCGCTGGTCGAGATCGAAGACGACGAGCTCGGTCACGTCGCCGTGCATAACGTGGTCGCGCGTCTTTCGGCGACGCCGGGCGGCTTCACGCGTCCCGCGCCGAAAAAGGGCGAGCATTCGCGCGAGATTCTCGCGCCGCTTATCGGCGAGTGCGCGTTCGACGAACTCATCGGATGCGGCGCCGTAATCGACGCATGTCACGACGCCGTGCGCGCCTGAACCATTTCCATCGAGGAGCATGAGATGAACCGAGTAGGACAACAGATCGATTCCCCCGCTGTCTGGAAAGGCCCCGAACTCGACTGGACGCGCGAAGGCCTGCACGTCCTCACGGATGCGGAGATCGCTGAAATCGACGCCGCGCTCGCGCATCTGCATTCGCTCGGCGACATCGACTTTCCCGACATCAGCCCGGAGACCTTCCCGCTCGACACGATGGGCCGCTTCATGCGCGAGCTGCCCGGTTTCCTGCGCAACGGGCGGGGTTTCATGATGCTGCGCGGCCTGCCGCGCGAGCGTTACTCCGACGACGACATGACGCGGATCTACTTCGGCCTCGGTTCGTACGTCAGTAAGCCTGTGACCCAGTCGTATCTCGGCGACGTGCTCGGCCACGTGGTGAACGTGAGCGACTACGAGCCGAAATCGCGCGGCTATCGCAAGGGCGGAGGGCAGCTCATGCACACGGATTCGTGCGACATCATCGGGCTCATGTGTCTGCGCACGGCGATCTCCGGCGGCGAAAGCCGCATCTCCAGCGCGCTCGCCGTGCACAACGAACTCTTGCGCACGCGCCCGGATCTGCTCGAAGCGCTGCGCGAAGGTCTGTGGTGCAAGCGCACCGATGAAGACGGCCGCCGCGCGACCCGCACGTTCAGCGAGCACAAGGTGCCGTTCTTCACGGACAGTGCAGGCGAGGTGATCTGTTATCTGCCGACCGGCTATGCGCGTCTGGCGGAGAAGAGCGGCCAGGTTCCGTTCAGCGAGGTGGAGTCCGAGGCGCTCTACATGGTGCGCAAGATCGCGGCGTCGCCGGAGTTCTATCTCGACATGGGCTTTCGCGACGGCGACATCCAGTTCCTGAACAATCGCGTGCTCGTGCACGGCCGCACCGATTATGTCGATGCACAGGCGCTCCACGAGCGGCGTCATCTGCTGCGCCTGTGGCTCACGGTGTCCGAGTGGCCCGCGATGCCCGACGCTCAAGTGTTCCACAAGCCCGAGGACCTGCGCATGTGGGCGCAATATCGCCGCCCGTTCGCGGAGCTGCCTTCCACGCACGATCGCCTGCTGCTCGAAGCAGGGCAGGTCGCGCAGATGGTCGATTGAGCGCGACCATGGCCGCGCCTCAGACGCTCGCGCAAAAGCTCATCGCGAAGGCGTGCGGGCGCGCCGAAGTCGCGGTGGGCGAGATCGTCACCTGCGATGTCGATCTTGCGATGTTCCACGATTCGAGCGGTCCGCGCCGTCTGAAGCCGATGCTCGAGGCGCTTGGCGCGCCGCTCTGGGACACGTCGAAGATCGTGCTCGTGATCGATCACTACGTGCCCGAAGCAGACGACGAATCGCGCCGCATCGTGCGCATCGCGCGCGAGTGGGCCACGGAGCAGCGCCTGCCCAACGTGTACGACAGCGTCGGCATCTGTCATGTCGTGCTGCCGGAGCATGGGCACGTGCGACCTGGCATGTTCTGCGTCGGCGGCGATTCGCACTCGCCGACGGGCGGCGCGTTCGGCGCATACATGTTCGGCATCGGCAGCACGGAGATGCTGGGCGTCGCGGTATCGGGGCAGATCTGGGCGAGCGTGCCCGAGACGCTGCGCATGCACTGGCGCGGAAGGCTCGCGCGCGGCGTCACGGCGAAGGACATGATGCTGCACATGATCGGCCGCTTCGGCATGAACGGCGGGCGCTATCAGGCGGTCGAGTTCTGCGGCGCAGCCGTTACCGCATTGTCGATGCAGGAGCGCATGACGCTCTCGAACATGAGCGCGGAGATGGGCGCGCAGACGGGCCTGATCGCGCCGGATGCGGTGACGCTCGACTATCTGCGCGCAGCGGGCGTGACCGACGAGACGGACATCGCGCACTGGCAAAGCGATCCCGATGCAAAAGCCGAAACTCACGACTTCGATGCCGGCGCGCTCGCGCCGCACGTGGCCGCGCCGCACAGTCCCGCGAATACGCGTGACGTTGACGCTTTCGGCGACGTAGCCGTGCAGGTTGCCTACATCGGCGCATGCACGGGCGCGAAGCTCGACGATCTGCGCGCGGCGGCCAGCGTGCTCGAACATCGGCGCGTCGCGCGAGGCGTGCAACTAATGGTCGCGCCCGCGAGCGTGCACGATCGCGAAGCCGCGCGCCGCGAAGGCGTGATGTCGATTCTCGAAGACGCCGGCGCGCAGGTGCTCGGCACATCGTGCGGCGCATGTTCCGGCTACGGCGGACAGATTCCCGAAGGCAGCACCGTGATTTCCAGCACCGCGCGCAACTTCAAAGGCCGCATGGGCGCTGAAACGGCGCAGGTCTATCTCGGCTCGCCCTTCACGGTCGCGGCGTCCGCATTGCGCGGGCGCATCACGGACCCGCGCGAGGTGATGGCATGAGCGAAGGCATCGAGACGCATCGCGTTTGGCGCGTCGGCGCGGACATCGATACCGATGCGCTCGCGCCCGGCGCGTACATGAAATTCGGCATCGACGAGATCGCGCGGCATTGCCTGCAACGGCAGCGCCCGGAGTTCGCGGCGAACGTGCGACCCGGCGACGTCATCGTGGCGGGGCCGAACTTCGGCATCGGTTCGTCGCGCGAGCAGGCGCCGGCCGCGCTCGTGCGGCTCGGCGTGCGCGCGGTGATCGCGCCCGCGTTCAGCGGCTTGTTCTTTCGCAACGCGTTCAACGTGGGACTCGTGCTGCTCACGTGCGCAGAGGCTGAAGCGATGGAAGAGGGTGAGCGCATAGCCATCGATCCGCTGCACGGGCGCATTACGCGCGCCGGCGGCGCAACGCTCGTCTGCGAGCCTTTGCCTTCGTTCCTGCTCGACATGGCCGAGGCAGGCGGGCTTTTCAATTTGCTGAAGCAGCGCTACAGCGTCAAGGAGCGGTAACGCATGACTCTCGCTGAACAACTCGCGCACGGAACCGTCCTCGCGCCCGGCGTCTACGACGCGCTTTCCGCGCTGATCGCCGAGCAGGCCGGTTTCGATGCGCTGTATCTGTCGGGCGCGTCGATCGCCTATACGAAGCTGGGACGCTCCGACGTGGGTCTTACGACCTTCACCGAAGTCGCGGATACGCTCGCGCGCATCACCGAGCGGGTGTCGCTGCCGGTCATCGTGGATGCCGACACGGGCTTTGGGAATGCGCTGAACGTCAAGCGCACGGTTCGTGGCTTCGAACGCGCGGGCGCCGCGATGATTCAGCTTGAAGATCAGACCTTCCCGAAGCGCTGCGGTCATCTGGACGGCAAGAGCGTGATTCCCGTCGCGCAAATGTGCGGCAAACTGCGCGCCGCGCTCGATGCGCGTGAACGCAGCGACACGCTCATTCTGGCTCGCACGGACGCGCTCGCGGTGGAGGGTCTCGATGCCGCGCTCGAACGCGCCGAACGTTATCTGGAAACGGGCGTCGATGCGCTATTCATCGAAGCGCTGCGCTCGGCCGAGCAGATGGATGCGGCTTGTGCGCGCTTCGCCTCACGCGTGCCGCTGCTCGCCAATATGGTCGAAGGGGGCAAGACGCCGGTGCAGAGCGCCGATGCGCTGGCGGCACGCGGCTTTCGCATCGTGATCTTTCCGGGCGGCGCGGCGCGCGCGGTCGCGCATGCGCTGCAAGGCTTCTACGGCAGCCTGCGCGAGCATCGCACGAGTGCGCCGTGGAAAGAGCGCATGGCCGACTTCGACGAGATCAACGCGATCATCGGCACGCCGGAACTGATGGACGAAGCGCGGCGCTACGCGTAGTCGAAGCGTTGCGCCGGCGTCAGCGCGAGTCAGGGCAGCCACGCGCCGCCGATGCGCACCGTTCATCGCGCTTCAGACGAAGATCAGCAAGGCCGCGCCGTAGACGATCAGGCCGACGGCGAACGTCATCACCGTGAAGCCGAGTACACGCTGCACGCCGACGCCCGCCATCGCGACGACGGGCGCGGCCCAGAACGGCTGCATCATGTTCGAGACCTGCTCGCCCATCGCGACGGCCATCGTCGTCGCGGGCACCGAGGCGTGCAGCGCGACCGCGGCAGGCACGACGAACGGACCTTGCACGGCCCAGTGTCCGCCGCCGCTCGGAATGAAGAAAGTGACGATGAGCGAGCACACGTAGCTCCAGAACGGCAGCGTGTGCGCGTTGGAAATGGCGATGAAGAAGTGCGAGATCACGTCGGGCAGGCCGGTCGCATCCATCATGCCCATGATGCCGCCGTAGAGCGGGTACTGAAGCATCATCGAGCCGGTCTGCTTCGCCGCGTTCCTGATCGCGTCCGCATAGGCGAGCGGATAGCCGTGAAGGATCACACCGGCGATGAACATCACGAAGATCACTGCATTCACGCCGGAAAACGCGATGTGCTGGAACTGCGTGAGGACGATCAACGCAATGCCCGCAGCGCCGATGAACGCGCTGCCGATCCACGAATGCTCGATCCAGCGCGCGAAGCTCAGCTTGCCGTCGGGACGCTTGCGGATCGGCTCGTCGGGATGCCGGGCGGTGTCGAGCACGACGGCGTCTTCATCGCGCGGCTTGAGCCAGGCGAGCACGAAAGGCATGGCGAAGAGCATCACGAGCGTCGGCACGAGATTGAAGCGCGTGAACACCGTCTCGCCGAAGGGCAGCACGGCGCCCGTCAGCTTTTGCACGACATTCATCGAACTGCCCGGCGTCGATTGCGCGAGCGCGATGGAACTTGAAATGCCGCTCGCCCACACGACCCAGCCGGAGAAGCCCGCCGCGACGATCCACGCGAAGTCGACGCGCATGCGCTTGGCCACTTCGCGCGCCAGCAAGGCGGCGACGACGAGGCCCATGCCCCAGTTGAAGAACGATGTCACCGCGACGAGCACGAAGGTAAGCGCGCCCGCCTGCGCGGGCGTGCGCGCGATCGACACGAGCGCCTTGAACACGCGCTGCACGGGCGGCGCGTGCGCGAACGCATGGCCCGTGACGAGCACGAGCGTGATCTGGAACGCGAACGTGAAAATGTCGAAGAAGCCCTTGTACCAGCCGCCGATCATTTTGGGCACGGAAGCATGTGGCGCGAAGATCAGCGACAGCACCGCGACGATCGCGGTGATCAGTATCGCGAGCACGAAAGGATCGGGGATGACGCGCTCGAAGAGCCGGATGGTCGCTTCGGTGAAGCGTGTCTTGCGCACGGGCGTCGGTGCGGCGGCGGATTTCATGCGGTGTCTCCTGAAGTCTTTGTTCTTTTAGATTGCGAAGCCGTAGAGCACGGCGGGATTCGTGACGAGGATGCGTTCGCGTGCCGCATCGTCTTCGGCCCATTCGGCGAGCAGGTCGAGCAGGAACGCGTCGTCGGGCTTGTGGGTCTCCGTCACGTGCGGCCAGTCGCTTCCCCACACGAGGCGCTCGGGCACGGCTTGCACCCATGCGCGGGCCATCGGCGTAATGTCGTCGTAGCGGTTGCCGAGGCCTGCCGCCGAGTCGAGATAAGGACCGGAGAGCTTGATCCAGGCGCGGCCCGCATCGGCGAGACGGCGCACGATGCCGAATGCCGCGTGCCGCACGCCGTCTTTCGACGGCAGGCGCGCGCGATGATCGAAGACCATCTTCGCGGGCAGGCGATGCAGCAGCGCTTCGTGCTCGACGATCTGCTCCGCGGTCCAGTGCAGCTGCACATGCCAGCCGAGTTCCGCGACGCGCCGTGCGAGCGGCTCGACCATGTCGAAGCCGACTGCCGCGTTCTGCGCCGTATAGAGCGTGAAGCGGATGCCGCGAATGCCGCCCTTGTTCAGCGCATCCAGTTCGTCGTCGGTGACGTCGGGATCGAGCACCGCGACGCCGCGCGCATTGTCGATGCCGAGCTGACGGATCGCGTCGACGGTGACGGCATTGTCCGTGCCGTACACACGCGGCGTGACGATCACGACGCGCTGCGTGCCGAGCTTCGACTGCACCTGGCGGTACGCGGCGACATCGGCATGCTCGACGAAGACCTGGGCATCGCCCGGCTTCAGGAACGCGCGGTCATAGATATGAATGTGGGAATCGCATTTCATTACGAAGAGTCTCCGCTCAAAGCACTGCGCGCTTCGTACGCAGCGCTTCGATTGCTGCATCGCTCAAGCCGGCTTCGCGCAGCAGCGCATCGCTGTGCTGGCCGAAAGCGGGCGCGGCGAACGGCTCGGGCAGGGGCGTCGAAGTGAAGCGCACCGGATGCTTGAATCCGCGATACGCGCCCACGCCCGGATAGTCGAAGCGCGCGACCATGTCCTCGGCGAGCACTTGCGGATCGTCGAACATGTCTTCGACGCTGCGCGCGGCCGCGCACGGAACGGCATCGCCGAAAAGCGCTTCCCATTCGAGCGCCGTGCGTTGCGCGAGCGCGGCGTGCAGCTTCGGCACGATCTCATCGCGGTGCACCGCGCGCTTGCGCACCGTGTCGTAACGTTCGTCGGCCGCGAGCGCATCGAGACCGGTCAGCGCGCACAGCGACTTCCAGAAATGCGGCGTGTTCGCGGAGAGATAGAGATACCCTTCGCGCGTCGGATGAATGCCGGTGATGCCGCCCGAGCGCATGTCGCGGCCGACGTCCTTCGGCTCGCCGTCCGCCCAGATCATGCGCGCCGATTGCATCGTGAGCGCGCTGCGCAGCAGCGACACGCCGACGTATTGCCCTTCGCCCGTCTTTTCGCGCGCGAACAGCGCCGACGACACCCCCGATGCGACGAGCGCCGCCGCGTAGTAATCGACGACCGAGCCGTAAAGCACTTCGGGAGGACCGCCGGCCGCACCTTGCAGCGTGCACATGCCGGTCATCGTTTGCAGCACCTGGTCGTAGCCCGCCTTGTCCTTGTTCGGACCGGTTTCGCCATAGCCCGTCACCGCGCAATAGACGAGGCGCGGATTGATCGCGCGCAGCTGCTCGTACGCGATGCCGAGCCGCGCGGGCACGCTCGGTCGAAAGTTGTGGACGAGCACGTCGGCCTCTTTCACGAGTGCGATCAGCACGTCGAGCGCGTCCGCCTGCTTGAGGTCGAGCACGAGCCCGCGCTTGCTGCGATTCACGCCGAGAAACGCGCGGCTTTCGCCTTCGAGCGTCGAGGGATACTTGCGCAGGTTATCCCCCGCGGGCGGTTCGATCTTGATGACTTCCGCGCCCTGATCCGCGAGCAGCGTGCAGCCGTAAGGACCGGCGATATAGGCGCTCAGATCCAGCACGCGCACGCCCGCCAGCGGCCCGCCGCGTTCGACGTTCTGTTCCATGAAACCTTCTCCTTTCAGATTCTTGCCGAGGCGCGCTGAGCTTCAGAGAGCAGACCCAGCCGCACGGCATCCGCGACGAGCACGCGTGCCCGCTCGACAAAGGGCGGGTCGATCATCTTTCCGTCGACGAGATACGCGCCGATGCCTTTCGCATCCGCCTCGCGCGCGGCTTCGACCACGCGCACCGCATGCGCGATGTCGTCATCGGATGGACGGAACACGTCGTTCGCCATCGCGATCTGGCTCGGATGAATACAGCTCTTGCCGATGAAACCGAATGCGCGCGCCATCCGCGCCTCGGCGCGAAAGCCGTCGCTGTCCTTGATGTCGGCGAACGCGGTGTCGTAGGCGAAGACGTCGGCTTCGCCTGCCGCGATGCGCAGCGCGAACATCGCCTGCTGGATCGCGGCCGTTTCGCGACGCGCGATCGAAAGCGGCTCGAACAGGTCGCCCAGGCCGAGTTGCAAGCCCGCGACGCGCGGATGCGCGAGCGCCAGTTCCGCGGCAATGTGCAATGCGCGCGGCGACTCGACGTTGAGCAGCAGGCCGATCGGCGTGGTGACGCCGTTCGCGCGCTCGGCGGCTTCGAGGGCCGCGGCGGCCGCCAGCACGTCGTCGGGATGCTCGGGCTTCGGCAGATTGATCAGGGACACGCCGTTGCGCGCGACGGCGTCGATATCGGCGGCGAAGTGCGGCGTCGATAGCGCATTGACGCGCACGATGAGCGTCTTGTCGCTCGCGAGGGCGTCGTCGGTGGCGAGCAGCGCGCGCAAATCGGCGCGCGCCTGCGGTTTGCGCTCAGGCGAAACAGCGTCTTCCAGATCGAACGAGAGGGCGTCGGCGGCGCTCGCGAGCGCCTTGGCGAAGAGTTCCGGGCGCGAGGCCGGCACGAAGAGCTTGCTTCTCATGTGTCTCCCTTCATTTCGATATGCCGCCCAGTCTACGGATGCTCACGTTTTAGATAAACTATCCACAGCTATCTTTAAAGAAAAGTAAATCTATCCGATGGACACGGCATTTCTCTCCAATCTGCTGCTCGTCGTCGATACGGGATCGATGGCGGAGGCCGCGCGCCGCGTCGGCGTTACGCCGGCGGCGATCGCGCAGCAGATGTCGGCGCTCGAGCGCGAACTGGGCATCGCGCTCTTCGTGCGCTCCGGCCGCACCGTGATGCCGACCGAGGCGGGGCATCGCGTGATCGAGCGGGCGCGGGGTCTCGTCGCGGATTTCGCGGATCTGAAGGCGCATGCGCTCGAAGGCGAGGCGACGGGTGAACTGCGCATCGGCACGATCACGACGGCGCTTCTGAGCCTGCTGCCCGATGTGCTGGCCAATTTCGCGCGCGAATTCCCGCGCGCGAAGTTGCTGATTCGCGCGGGCACCTCGATGGAGCTTTACGACACGCTGCAACGCGGCGATCTCGATGTCGCCATCTGCCTGCATCCCGCGTTCGCGCTGCCCAAGGCATACGACTGGCATCTGCTGCGCGAGGAGCCGCTCGTCGTGCTCGCGCCGGCGCGGCTTGCGCACGAAGACCCGCACGAACTGCTGCGGCGCGAGCCGTTCATCCGCTATGACCGCACGCTCGGCGGCGGCAAGCAGGCGGATCGGTACTTGCAGGCCGCACGCATCGTGCCGCACGAGCTTTTCGAGCTGAACGCGCTGATGGCGATTGCGATGATGGTCGATCGCGGCCTCGGCGTGTCGCTGGTGCCGGACATCGTCTCGCCGATGACGTCGGCGCTTTCCGTCGCGCGGCTCGCGTTGCCGGTTCGGACGGAACCGCGCCGCTTCGGCATGGTGTGGCAAAGGGCATCGCCGCGAGCGCGCCTGATTCAGGGCTTGTTGCAATGCGCGGATGAGGCGGTCGCGGCGAGCCTTGCGCGCGGCGAGTAGCGAAGCGATCGGCACGCTTTCTTGAATAGAGCGAACCATGCCGATCGCGCGGGCGCTGCACGACGATGGCCCGCACCGGACGCTCGTTGGTGAGGAGGCGAGACTCATGACCGCGTGAGGCCGTCGACAAAGCCGAGGCCGGCGCCGTCGTACCGGTCCTCGTTGATTGTTGCCGGTGGGACAACATCCTGTACGCAATCGCGATGCTACTGGCGATCTTCTCTCATGAGTAGCATCTGTCACGCGGTCGGTCGAATCACGGGCAAAGCGAAGCGTCAAATACGTGACGGTGCTTGTGAACCGGCTACCCAGTGCGGCTTACCCACCGAAGGAAAAGGAGTACTGAAATGAGAGAAACAACCCGCAACGTCCGGCCGGTTACCGCCAGCTTTGGCAAAGAAGGTTCTGGCGAACTCGTGCCGTCGCGCTACGCCGTGCGCGTGGGCGACGTCGACGTCGTCATGATCAGCGACGGCATTCTGCCGCTGCCCACCTCCACCATGTCCACTAACGCGAGCGAAGCTGACCGCAATGATTGGTTCGACGGTCGTTTCCTGCAACGTGACACGTTCGACTGGGCGTTGAATATTGCGCTCGTGCGCAGCGGAGAACGCGTAATCCTGATCGACTCAGGCGTGGGTGACGGTTTCGAATACTTCACGCGTGCCGGTCGATCGGTCATGCGCCTGGAATCGGCCGGCATCGACCTGGCAGCGATCACCGATATCGTGATTACGCATATGCACATGGATCACGTCGGTGGGCTGAACGTCGACGGAGTCAAGGCCAGGCTGAACCCCGACGTGCGCATCCACGTGTCGGCTGCGGAAGTGGAATTCTGGAAGAATCCGGACTTCACCAGGACAGTGATGCCGGAAACGGTGCCCCCCGCGCTTCGCAAGGCTGCCGCGAAGTTCATGGAGCGATACAGCGAAAACATCGTGCAGTTCAATCAGACCGTCGAGGTCGCGGCGGGCGTGAAGGCGCGCGTGACGGGTGGGCACACACCGGGACACTGCGTCGTGGACGTCGCATCAGGCGGAGAAAGGCTGACTTTCGTAGGCGACGCGATCTTCGAAGTCGGTTTCGACCATCCCGATTGGCAGAATGGCTTCGAGCACGATCCCGAAGTGGCCGCGGACGTACGGGTGGCGCTGCTGGACGAAGCCGCTGAAACGGGCGCTCTGCTGGCCGCTGCACATATCGCGTTCCCGTCCATCGGTCACGTCGCAAAGAACGGTGACGGCTTTCGTTTCATACCGGTGCAGTGGGACTACTGATGCGTGCCGGAATTTCATTAGCGCTGGTATAGATTGCCCTGACGGAAGGATCGTTTCACCGCGCGTGTTTCGGGCCTGGAGAATGGCTTCCTTCCGTCGATGACGAGGTTCAAGTTCAGTTCGAGACAGAGTCTGACCAAGCACCTGAGGCGTCCCTGGCGTCGATCGGCCTGCGCGGCGCGATCAACGCGGTAACCGCTAAAATTGCGGTTTTACCCCGGAATACGTGCATGTCTTTTGCCTCGCTTGGCCTGATCGATCCGTTGCTGCGTAATTTGCAGCGCCTCAATTACCAGACACCTACGCCGGTGCAGGTCAAGGCGATTCCTGTTGTGCTCAGTGGCAAGGACGTCATGGCGGCGGCACAGACCGGCACTGGCAAGACGGCGGGTTTCGCGTTGCCGCTTTTGCAACGGCTGATGCAACATGGCCCGGCGGTGTCCAGCAATCGCGCGCGCGTTCTGGTTCTGGTGCCCACGCGTGAACTGGCCGAACAAGTGCTGCAAAGCTTTATCGAGTACGGCAAAGACCTCGACTTACGATTTCTGTCCGCCTACGGCGGTGTGAGTATCAACCCGCAGATGATGAAGTTGCGCAAAGGCGTGGATGTGCTCGTTGCCACGCCGGGCCGTTTGCTGGATCTCAATCGCCAGAACGCCGTGCAGTTTGATGAAGTACAAACGCTGGTGCTGGATGAAGCCGACCGCATGCTGGATTTGGGCTTTGCGCGCGAACTCGACGCCGTCTTTGCTGCCTTGCCCGCTCGGCGACAGACCCTGCTGTTCTCCGCCACGTTTTCCGATGATGTTCGCGCCATCGCGGCGAGCATTCTGCGCAGCCCCGTCAATATCAGCGTCAGCCCGCCCAATGCCGCGGCCGGCAACATCGAGCAATGGGTGGTGCCGGTCGATAAGCGGAACAAACCTGAACTCTTCATGCACCTTGTGGCTGAGAACAAGTGGGAGCACGCGCTGGTGTTCGTCAAAACACGCAATGGCGTGGATTACCTGGCGGCCATGCTGGATGAAGCGGGCTATGCGGTCGACACCATTCACGGCGACAAACCGCAACCCGCGCGCCTGCGTGCCCTGGAGCGCTTCAAGACGGGCGAAGTGAATATGCTGGTCGCCACCGACGTGGCCGCGCGCGGGCTGGATATCGACGACCTGCCGCTGGTGATCAACGTCGATCTGCCGATCGTGGCCCAAGACTATGTGCATCGTATTGGGCGTACCGGCCGTGCGGGCGCAAGCGGCGTGGCGGTGTCCCTCGTGTGTGCCGATGAAGCGCCGCAACTGGCTGCGATTGAAGCGTTGATTCGGCAAACACTGCCGCGCGAAGAAGAGCCGGGCTTTGAAGCCGAACCTATGCGCCGGGCTCTTGGCATTCTTGCTCGGCCGCTTGTTCGCGCTGACGCTGCCGTTTCGACTCCGTCCGCTTTACGACCCCTCCATTCATTTGTCGTTTCCGTTGGCCGACAAGACCGGTGAAGGCATGCGCCTGTGGAGTTCGTTTCCCAGCGACCATGCCTCGCTCTGGATGGCGATAGCCGTCGGCATTTTCCTGGTCTGGCGATGGATCGGTGTGCTCGCGATTGTGCATTGCGTGGTCTTCGTGTGTCTGCCTCGCGTTTATCTGGGGTTGCATTATCCGACTGACGTCATCGGAGGGGCGGCCATCGGCGCCGTCTGCGCATGGCTCCTCTCGCGCGCGCCGATACGCACCCGCTTTGCGCCGTTCTTCGTGCGATTCATGGAATATCGGCCGGCCGCGGGTTACATGCTTGCCTTTCTGTTCTTTTTCGAACTCGCCACGATGTTCGATGAACCGCGCTATCTCGCGACGTTGATCATCAAGCAGTTACACCAGGGCGGCTTCCATTGAGCCCGAGCGCGCATGCCGTCTCGATCAAAGTATCGATGGCACGATGGCGACGCGTCGCACACGACGCTGATTCTTCTGAGCGGGGCTGAGGACGGCCTATATTCGTCAAAGGGCGTCGCGAACGCCTTTTGCGGATATCTTTTTGATCCGCTCCGACCTGTTCGGCACGTCGCCCATATCCGGGCCCGGACAACCGGCCGCCGACGAGTTTGCCAACGTGCAGCTTTAGAAACGTTAAAGCCCACGACAGAAATATTCGACCGCTTTTACATCCTCTGTCCAAACGGCTGTCAAGTCAGTCGGTCGTCGCTTCGCATGCGTTAAGGACGCTGCGAGTAGTTGTGCCTTCAACGGCCGCCGATACAGATATCCTTGCGCGAACGGTACTCCAACCGGCTCCGACCCGGCGCACCTGTGATTGGAAAATCGCCGGTCGATCTTCCTATGGTCGAAGGGAAAGCGCGTGAGCGGTTCAAGGTGACTTTTGTCGTGGCCGAGATCATCGATGGCGCCGGCTCCCAAGTAAATGCATACTCTCTTGCGACGTGGTAACTAATACCGTTCCGCCATCGAACTGAGCGCGTTTCGTCTCAGTAATTGGATGCGCCGTCGCTTTCAGCATCGCTTAATGTGTATTGATATAGCATCGCGCGCGAACGCAAACGGGCGACCTGCTGAAGCCGAAACTCGGTTTCCTACAACTCCAGCCTGATGCGCTACAAGAGCAAGCCAGCCTACAAGGGAATCGTATGAACACCATATCGGAAGAGGCAAACACGCTGACGGACCGCGAAGTCCAACTCATGCTGCGGACGGTCGCCGCCTTGCGGGAAGGCGAACCCGTTCAGAAGTTGCCTGCCGATTGGACCGGTGCAAAAGGACAGCTAGCCGTCGAGCTGAACATGCTGGCCGACCAATGTGTGCGTCAAGGGCTGGCGCTCGGACGCGCAACCGGCAACACCGCGGCAAGCCTGGGTGCTGCGGGCCGCGTTGATGAAGAAGGGTTGAGCGGCTTCTGGCTGCAACAGGCGCGTGAAGCCAACGCGCTGCTCGAGGCGACCGATACCGCGCACGCACGTACTCGGGACATTCACACGGCGCTCATCGCGCTGAGAAAGGGAGAAGGGGCGTCGCTCGCCGCCGACTGGACCGGCTTGCACGGCAAGCTTGCGGATGTCTTCAATGACGTCGTCGACCAGAACATCCGCATGTCGGATGAGCTCGCGCGACTCAGCCAGGCAGTCGGCAAGGAAGGCCGCATCTACGAGCGCGCCACACTGCCCGATCCCCGGGGCTTCTGGCGCCGATCGATCGACTCGGTGAATTCCCTCATCGTCGATCTCGTTCACCCCACGAGCGAGGTGGCGCGCGTGATCGGCGCCGTAGCGCAAGGCGATCTCAGCAAAAGCATGGCCCTCGAAGCCGACGGACGTGCGCTCGAAGGCGAATTCCTGCGCACGGCGAAGATCATCAACCGGATGGTGGAGCAGCTCGGCACCTTTGCCGCAGAGGTCACGCGTGTGGCGCGAGAGGTCGGCACGGAAGGCAAGCTCGGCGGTCAGGCAGACGTGCAGGACGTGGCCGGGACATGGAAAGACCTGACCGATTCCGTCAATTTCATGGCCGGCAATCTGACGAGCCAGGTCAGAAACATCGCGGAAGTCACGAAGGCGGTCGCCGCCGGCGACTTGTCGAAGAAGATCACCGTGGACGTCAAGGGCGAGATTCTCGAACTGAAGAACACCATCAACACGATGGTCGATCAGTTGCGGTCCTTCGCTTCCGAAGTGACGCGCGTGGCGCGCGAGGTCGGCACCGAAGGGAAGCTCGGCGGTCAGGCGGACGTCAAGGGCGTCGCGGGCACGTGGAAAGACCTGACCGACAACGTCAACTTCATGGCGGGCAATCTGACGAGCCAGGTTCGCAATATTGCAGAAGTCACGACGGCCGTGGCGGCCGGCGACCTGTCGAAGAAGATCACCGTGGACGTCAAGGGCGAAATTCTCGAGCTGAAGAACACCATCAACACGATGGTCGATCAGTTGCGCTCGTTCGCGTCAGAAGTGACGCGCGTGGCGCGCGAAGTGGGCACCGAAGGAAAGCTCGGCGGTCAGGCCGACGTGAAAGGCGTCGCCGGAACGTGGAAGGATCTCACCGATTCGGTGAACTCGATGGGCAGCAACCTGACCGCGCAGGTGCGCAACATTGCGGACGTGACAACGGCAGTCGCGGCCGGCGATCTTTCGAAGAAGATCACCGTCGACGTGAAGGGCGAAATCCTCGAGCTCAAGAACACGATCAACACCATGGTCGATCAATTGAGTTCCTTCGCCTCGGAAGTGACGCGCGTGGCCCGCGAAGTCGGGACCGAAGGCAAGCTGGGCGGCCAGGCCGACGTGCAGGGCGTCGCGGGAACGTGGAAGGACCTGACTGATTCGGTGAATTCGATGGGCGGCAACCTGACGGCACAGGTGCGCAACATCGCAGAGGTGACGACGGCGGTTGCCGCGGGCGATCTCTCGAAGAAAATCACCGTGGACGTCAAGGGCGAGATTCTCGAACTGAAGAACACCATCAACACGATGGTCGATCAGTTGCGTTCGTTCGCCTCGGAGGTCACGCGCGTTGCACGCGAGGTCGGCACCGAAGGCAAGCTGGGCGGCCAGGCCGATGTGCAAGGCGTAGCGGGAACCTGGAAGGATCTGACCGACTCGGTCAACTCGATGGGCAGCAATCTGACCGCGCAGGTGCGCAACATCGCCGATGTGACGACGGCAGTGGCGGCGGGCGACCTTTCCAAGAAGATCACCGTCGATGTGAAGGGCGAAATCCTCGAGCTCAAGAACACGATCAACACCATGGTCGACCAGTTGCGCTCGTTTGCTTCGGAAGTGACGCGAGTGGCTCGCGAGGTCGGCACTGAAGGCAAGCTGGGAGGACAGGCCGACGTGCAGGGCGTCGCCGGAACCTGGAAAGATCTCACCGATAACGTCAATTTCATGGCCGGCAACCTGACCAGTCAGGTTCGCAACATCGCGGACGTGACGAAGGCGGTAGCCGCGGGTGATCTGTCGAAGAAGATCACCGTGGACGTCAAGGGCGAGATTCTCGAACTGAAGAACACGATCAACACCATGGTCGATCAGCTCAGTTCCTTCGCATCCGAAGTGACGCGAGTCGCGCGCGAAGTCGGCACGTTGGGCAAGCTCGGCGGACAGGCGGATGTGCAGGGCGTCGCCGGCACATGGAAGGATTTGACCGATTCCGTCAACTTCATGGCAGGCAATCTGACGAGCCAGGTCCGCAACATCGCCGACGTGACGAAAGCGGTGGCGGCAGGCGATCTGTCCAAGAAGATCACCGTGGACGTCAAGGGCGAGATCCTCGAACTGAAGAACACCATCAACACGATGGTCGATCAGCTGCGTTCGTTTGCGTCCGAGGTGACGCGTGTGGCGCGCGAGGTCGGCACCGAGGGCAAGCTCGGCGGTCAGGCGGACGTGCAGGGCGTCGCGGGCACGTGGAAGGACCTGACCGACAACGTCAACTTCATGGCGGGCAACCTGACGAGCCAGGTTCGCGGCATCGCGCGAGTCGTGACCGCCGTGGCGAACGGCGATTTGGGCCGCAAGCTCACGGTGGAGGCAAAGGGCGAAATCGCGGCGCTCGCCGACACGATCAACAGCATGACGGACACGCTCGCCACGTTCGCCGACCAGGTGACGACCGTCGCGCGCGAAGTGGGTGTCGAAGGCAAGCTCGGCGGACAGGCCAAGGTGCCTGGCGCTGCGGGCACGTGGAAAGGGCTGACGGAAAACGTGAATCAGCTTGCGGCGAATCTGACGACGCAGGTTCGCGCAATCGCCGAGGTGGCGACGGCGGTGACGCAAGGCGACCTGACTCGTTCGATCACCGTCGAGGCGCTTGGCGAAGTCGCGGCGCTCAAGGACACCATCAACGAGATGATTCGCAACCTGAAGGACACGACCGAGCTCAACACGGAGCAGGACTGGCTCAAGACGAATCTGGCGAAGTTCAGCCGCATGCTGCAGGGGCAGAAGGACCTGGTCACCGTCGGCCAGCTCATTTTGTCCGAGCTTGCGCCAGTCGTCGGCGTGCAACAAGCCGAATTCTTCGTATTCGACATGGTCGATGAGGCCGCTTCGCTGAGGCTCGTGGCGAGCTACGCGTCCGAAGGCCATCGCTCGCACGGCAAGCAGGTTCAGCTGGGTGAGGGACTCGTCGGTCAGTGCGCGTTCGAGAAGCGCAAGATTCTGCTCGCGCCGTCGGCGTCCACCGACTACCGGATCGAATCGGGTCTGCTGAGCGCCGTGCCGCAAAACGTACTTGTGATGCCGATCGTTTTCGAAGGCCAGGTCAAAGGCGTGATCGAACTGGCCTCGCTCGAATGCTTCAATTCGACTCACCTGGCGTTTCTCGATCAGCTGACTGAAAGTATCGGCATCGTCATCAATACGATCGAAGCGAACACGCGTACGGAGGACTTGCTCAAGCAGTCGCAATCGCTTGCACAGGAGCTGCAGAGCCGGCAGGAAGAGCTTCAGCAGACCAACGAGGAACTACAGGAAAAAGCGCGGCTGCTCGCGCATCAGAACCAGGAAGTCGAGCGCAAGAACTCGGAGGTCGAGCAGGCACGCCAGGCGCTCGAGGACAAAGCGAAGCAGCTTGCCCTGACGTCGAAATACAAGTCGGAGTTTCTCGCCAACATGTCGCACGAACTGCGCACGCCGCTCAATAGCCTGCTCATTTTGTCCGATCATCTCTGCAAGAATCCCGACGGCAACCTGTCTACCAGGCAGATCGAATACTCGCGGACCATTCATTCCTCGGGGAACGACCTGCTGATGCTCATCAACGACATTCTGGATCTTTCGAAGATCGAGTCCGGCACGGTCGTTCTGGACGTTGCGGAGCACCGCCTCGCCGACATGACGACATATGTCGAGCGCACCTTCCGGCACGTTGCTGAAGCGCGCCATGTCGAATTCGTCATTCATCTCGGCGACGGTGTACCCGGCTCGATCGTGACGGACCTCAAGCGTCTGCAGCAGATTCTGAAGAATCTCCTCTCCAATGCCTTCAAGTTCACGCATCACGGACACGTATCACTGACGATCGAGCATGCGCGGGGCGGATGGAGCGAGGACAATCAGGCGCTGAACAGCGCAGGCAGTGTGATCGCTTTTTCAGTTCAGGACACCGGCATCGGCATTTCGGCGGACAAGCAGCAGATCGTATTCGAGGCTTTCCAGCAGGCCGATGGCAGCACCAGCCGAAAATACGGCGGCACGGGACTGGGGCTCGCGATCAGCCGCGAACTGTCCAAGCTGCTGGGCGGCGAAATCCGCCTCACCAGCACGCCGAATGAGGGCAGCACGTTCACGCTGTTCTTGCCGCGCACCAACGATCTCGGCAGAAGCGGGCGAAGAAAGCTGATGCGGCGGGAAGAGGGACGCGAGCCCGTTCCGGGTGGCTCGCCCCGCGCGAGCTTTGCGGTCGTGGACCTGGCGGCGCAGTCAGAGATGACTATCGAGGTTGCGCACGAGGTATCGGCCGCACACCTTATCGACGACCGTGACAACATCGTTCAGGGCGATCGGGTTGCGCTGATTGTCGAAAACGATCCGGCATTCGCGGGCGTGATGGTCGAAGCGGCGCGGCAGCGCGGATTCAAGGCGCTCACCACTGCATTCGGCGCCTACGCCTTGACGCTGACCGACCAGTTCAAACCGGACCTCATCACGCTGGATCTGTTTCTGCCCGATATGGACGGATGGCAGGTTCTCGCGCGGCTCAAGAACGACATGGCCACCCGGCACATTCCGGTGTGGGTGATCTCGACCGATGAATCGCGTGACCGCGCGCTACGGTCCGGTGCTCTCGCCTTTCTGTCCAAACCGGTCGAGTCCCAGGCGATCCTGGATAACGCGCTCGCTGCGTTGGCCCGATACATCGAAGCAGAGCGACGCGTCGTTCTCGTGGCGCTTTCGTCGCCGAATGAGCGGGAGTTGCTTTCCAGTGCGTTGCAGGCCTTGCCGGCCGCGGTCGTGTCGGCAAGCTCTCGCGAGGAGTTGCTAAAGCAACTCTCGTCTCCAGCCATTGACGCGCTGGTGCTCGCTGACGACATTGCGGGCATTTCACCCGAAGACATCGAAGCGGCAGTTGCTTCGCGCGAAGCCCTTTCGCCATTGCCGGTCATCGTGAGCGCGGCGGGCCCGGTCCCGCCTGCACGCTGGCAGCGCGTCAGGGACGGGTTCGTCGCCCTGCAAGCGGCGAGCCCCGATCAATTGCTCGATCTGAGCGTCGCCGCGCTGCACATCGATGCAAAGCGCCTCAGCCAGGAGCACTGCGCCATGCTGCAGGCGTTGCGGGCGTCACAGAACGCGTTGAAGGGCGTCAAGGCACTGATCGTCGATGACGACATGCGCAACATCTTTGCGCTCGCGACGATCATGGAGGATCTCGGCATGCGTCAGGTCTGGGCCGACAACGGGCGCGATGCGATACGGCAGGTGGAGTCCGATCCCGAGATCCAGATCGTCATGATGGACATCATGATGCCCGAGATGGACGGCCTCGCCACGATGCGGGAAATCCGCAAGCGACCGGTAGGCAAGGCATTGCCGATCATCGCAGTCACGGCCAAAGCGATGAAGGGCGATCGCGAAAAGTGTATCGAGGCAGGCGCGTGGGATTACCTCTCGAAGCCGGTCAACCGCGATGACCTGCTTGCCGTGCTGCACGCGTGGCTGCATCGTTAGGAGCGCCGGCCATGGCCATGTTCGAATCATCTCCGGAGGAGAAGGTGAGCATCCTCGTAGTGGATGACCTGCCGAGCCAGCACGTCGTTCTGCGCACGGTGCTCGAGGGACCGGATCAGGAAGTGGTGACGGTGTCGTCCGGGCGGCAGGCGCTGAAGGCGGTGCTGCAACAGGACTTCGCCGTCATATTGCTCGACGTGAACATGCCCGACATGGATGGCTTCGAGACGGCCAGCATGCTGCGTTCATATCGTCGGACGGCATCGACCCCGATCATCTTCGTCACAGCGTATGTGGACGATGCAGAAATGGCTCGAGGCTATTCGCTGGGGGCGGTGGACTATATCTCGTCGCCCGTCGTGCCGGAGATTCTCAGCGCGAAGGTACGCGTGTTCGTGCAGATGTACAGGATGAACCGCGAGCTGCGCGCCCGGGCCGCGCAGCGCGAGGAACTCGCGCGGGCGGAGGCGCAACGCGCGTCCGCCGATCAGGCTCGCCAGCGCGCCGATTTCCTGGCGCACGTGAGTCATCTATTCACGCGCTCGCTGGATGTGCAGACGACTCTCTCCCGCATCCTCGATACATCGGTGCCGGCACTGGCTGACGTCGCCTGCGTCTATCTCGAACTGGACGGCGAACAGCTCCCGAGGACGTCGCTGCGCTGGGGGCCGGCTGTCCGCGCGCTGATCGACCCGGCTAGCGGTCGTGCGATCGAGACCATGGCTGCGACGGAGCAATTTTTCGAGCTCGCGAGACAGACCGTTGACAAGGGCGAGAGTCTCGTGTGCCGGGCCGGGGCGGACCGTATCTTCGAGTTTCAAAGCGACAAGGCGCAAGGGAAGAACCCGGCCAAGTTCGAGGAAATCAGATTTCACCCGCTCTTGAGCGGCGCGCAGCGAAAGGCAGCCATCGCATTCGGGACTGTGCACTGCGAGGGAGATCATCAGCGGGCGCCCATCGTCACCGAGTTCGTGAGCCGTGCGTCCATCGCGCTCGAGAACGCGTTCTTGTTCTCCGCCCTGCGTGACGAGGACAGGCGCAAGAATGAATTTCTCGCCATGCTGGCCCATGAACTCCGAAATCCGCTTGCACCCATCTCCAACGCGGTGAGCGTGATGAAGAACACGGAGCCGGGCGATGCAAAGGTCATGTCATGGGCGACCGGAATCATAGGTACCCAGCTCGATCACATGGTACGCATCGTCGACGATCTGCTCGACGTATCGCGGATCGCGCGCGGCGCGGTGGCGTTGCAGCGCAAGCCGCTTTCGCTGCGAGTCGTGGTCGATCGTGCAATCGAAACCAGCCGGCCGCACTTCGCCGCCCGCTCGCAGGCGTTCTCCTGCGAGACCTGCACGAGGGATCTGATGGTGGAAGGCGATGTCGTTCGTCTCACGCAGGTCATTGCGAATCTGTTGAACAACGCCTCGAAGTTCACCCCGCCCGGCGGGCACATCAATCTTTCGACGGCTTTTTCGAAGGGGAACGCGGTGATCACCGTCACCGACGACGGCGAGGGCATCGATTCGAAGCTGCTCCCGCGCGTCTTCGAGCTCTTTGCGCAAGGCGACAGCGCGCTGGATCGCGCGCAGGGCGGCTTGGGAATCGGGCTTACGCTTGCCCGCCATCTGACGGAGCTGCACGGCGGTTCGATCCGCTGCTGGAGCGCCGGCCGCGGACGGGGCGCCAGGTTCACGGTCGAGTTGCCGGCATCGATTGCAACCGGCATACCGGCTCCTGTCGCCGATATTCTTCCGATGCGTCGCAGAGGTGGCGCACGGGTGCTCGTCGTGGACGATTCCGTCGCGTCCACGGAGAGCCTCAAGGTCTTTCTCGAACTGCATGGATATCAGGTGCAATGCACGCACGATGGTGTCTCCGCGCTTGCGCTCGCCAGCAAATTCGCGCCTCAGGTTGCCGTGCTCGACATCGGCCTTCCAGGCATGAACGGGTACGAAGTTGCAAAGGCCATTCGTGCCGACACCGACCTCGGCGATTGTCTTCTGATTGCGTTGAGCGGTTATGGTCAGGACGAGGACCGTCTCAGGTCGAAGTCGGCCGGCATCGATCATCATCTGATCAAGCCCGCGGATCTCGCCTCGCTGGTCGACCTGATTGCGACGCACGTCATGCGGGGCGGCGCGGATGCCGAAGGCGAAGGGCGGCCAGCCTAGGGTCGAAGATCTCTTCCGTGACCCGGACGCCGGGGCCAAAGATGCAGATCTAACCCGCTACCTGATTGGCGCTGTTGAAGAACGGCGCTGCGCCGACTACGGTGCCCTCGATCAATTCGTGATGGCGCGTGCCGAATCCCCTGGCGCGAATTCGTTCGATGTCGTTCGTCACCGCCTCCATGTCCTGTTCGGAAACGACGAGACAACGCCGCGATTCCTCGGGCGTGAGTCGCATCTGGGAAAGGATGGTGCGGCCGCTCGCGCCACGGCTGCGCGAGCTGGGCGATTCTATGCGACAACATGGGCTGAGCGGTCCGATCAGACTTCCGACTCGCCTTGCGCGGGCTCCGAAAGCGTGCCCCGTTCCACAACGGGCGCTTCGAGCACGAGTTCATTGTCACCGTCCTTGCCGTCGATCAGGGCCATCAGATGCCGTGCCGCGCGAGCGCCGATCTCCAGCGATGGCACGCGCACCGTCGTCAGCGGCGGCTGAGTGAGCCGTGCCTGTTCGATGTCGTCGAACCCGGTCACCGAAAGATCTTCGGGTACGCGAATGCCTTTCGCGCGGCATTCGTCGAGCAGCCCGATGGCCTGCAGATCCGTGCCGCATATCACGACGCTGGGGTGCACTTCGCCGCCCCAGAGTTCGCGCAGCGCCTGCCGTCCGCCTTCGAACGTGAACGGTGCTTCCACGATCCATTCGGGTCTCAGGTCGAGGCCTGCTTCCCTGAGCGCGGCGCGCGTGCCTGCCTGCCGCGCGCGCACGCGTTCATTTCCGAACGTGGAGCCGCCGCACATGGCCACGCGCCGATGCCCGAATCCGACGATGCGCCGTGCCAACTGGTAAGCGGCCTCGAAGTTCGAGAAGCCGACGCAGTGCGGATACTGCGTTTCGTCCACCGACCAGGTAAGCACATAGGGCAAGTCGTATTGACGCGTGAGCGCGAAGACTTCGGGAGGATGATCGGTGCCGACGAGCACGAGCCCGTCCACGCCGCGCTCGAGAATCGCGCGCAGCACCTCGAGTTCGCGCGCCGGCTTGTATTCGTGACTCGCAATCAGCAGCTGATATCCATAGCCCCACAGCGTTTGTTGAAGCGCCTGAATGGAATCGGCGTAAATGGGGTTATTGAGCGTCGGATAGATGGCCGCGACCGTGCGCGTCTTGCGTGAGGCGAGCGCCTGCGCCGCGCCGTTTCGCACGTAGCCGAGTTGTTCGACGGCGCGCTGCACGTTCGCAAGCGTCTGCGGCTTGACCTGGTCCGGTACGGACAAGGCCCGCGACGCGCTGCCGAGCGATACGCCCGCGAGCCGCGCGACATCGGCGAGCGTGGCGCGGGTCGGCTTCATGGCGCGCTGCGCGTGCGTCCGTATGCATCGGCGCGAGCGATGCCTTCGATCAGCCTTTGCGCCGTCAATGGCGGCATCATGTGCCGGCTGTAGCGCGTGGCGAGCGTCGCCTCGGCGATGAGCGACAGCTCCACGGATGTGAGCGGGGCGTGCTGCCCCAGTTGCGCGAGCGTGAGCGGCAATCCGACTGCGGTCATAAGCGTGGCCAACGGTTCAATGTCCTCGGGCGATGAATCCTCGACGAACAATTGTACAAGCGTGCCGAACGCGACCAGTTCGCCGTGCATCATCGAGGCCATCGCGGGGATCGCCGTGAGACCGCGAATCAGCGCGTGCGCGAGCGACAGCCCCCCGCTTTCGAAGCCGACGCCGCTCAAAAGCACGGTCGCTTCGACCACGCGTTCGACGGCATCGGTGAGGTCGCCGCGCCCGACATCGGCGTAGGCGCGCGCGCCGTCGTCGAGCAAGGTGGCAAGCGTCGCGCGCGTGAGCAGCAAGGCGCCCGGCAGCGGCGGCGTGCCGTATGAATTCAGACCGGCGGCGCGCTGACATTGCGCGGCTTCGTACTTCTTGCTCAGCGCATCGCCGATGCCGGCCGCGAACAGACGCGCGGGCGCGGCGGCGATCAGCGCGGTATCGACGATCACGGCATCGGGATTGCGCGGCAGCATCTCGATGCCGGCAACACGATGCGCCTCGTCATACAGGATGATGAGGCGGCTCGTCGGCGCATCGCTCGACGCGGCGGACGGCGCGACCACGATCGGCACGTCCAGCGCCCGCGCAACGCCCTTCGCGGTGTCGATGGTCTTGCCGCCGCCGATTGCCACGACGGCATCGGCGTGTGCTTTGCGCGCTTCGTCGCTCAGCTTCGCGATGACCGCCGCCGTGCATTCGCCCGGAAACGCCGCGATGTGCGGGGCGACGCGCGCTTCTTCGAGCGATCGCGTGACGTCAGCCGACACGCGGGCGGCTACCGCGCCATCGACGAGCACGAACGCGCGGCGCGCGCCGAGCTCCGCGAGCGTCGAGCCGAGCGCGGCCAGCGCGCCCGGACCCTGTGTATATCGCCCCGGAAAGCCGATGGTCCGCCAGAGCGCATTCGTCATGTCATCAGCCATCCGCCGGCGACATCGATCACTTGTCCGGTGACGAACGCAGCTTCGTCGGACGTGAGGAAGAGACACGTCGATGCCACTTCGTCAGGCGCGCCGAGGCGTCGCAACGGCGTTTCCTGTGCGACCTTTTCGTTGGCTTCGCGCGCGACGCCGCGCACGAGCGGCGTATCGATGCGCCCCGGCGCGATTGCGTTCACCGTGATGCCGTGCGGTCCGAGCTCGCCCGCGAGATGCCGCGTCATGCCGATCAGCGCGGCCTTCGTCGTGCTGTAATGCGCGGCGACGATGTCGAGATACGCCTTGCCCGCCACCGACGACATCGACACGATGCGCCCGAAGCGCCGCTCCACCATGCCCGGCGCAAGGATGCGGCAGAAGTTGAAGACGCTGTTCACGTTCACGTCCATCACGCGGCGCCATTCGTCGGGCGCCATCTGCCAGATCGGCATCGGCTTGCCTGCGTGCTTCGGCGAGATGCCCGCGTTGTTGACGAGTGTATCGACCGGACCGAGCGCCGCTTCGATCGCGCGGCATGCGGCCTCGCACGCGGCGAAATCGCCGACGTCGGCGTGCGCGAAATGCACGCGCAGGCCCGCACCGGTGAGACGCTGTGCGAGCGCCGCGCCCGTTTCCTCATTGACGTCGACGATGCCGACCGCCGCGCCATCTCGCGCATAGCGCTCGACGAGCGCCTCGCCGATACCGCCGCTGCCGCCCGTGATCAGAACCACGCGCTTGTCGTGCCGCATGTCATTGGTCTCCCACTTTCAGCATGATCTTGCCGATATGCTTGCTCGATTCCATCAGCTCGTGCGCGGCCTGCACGTCCGCAAAAGGCAGCACGCGATGAATCACCGGCAGCGCGCGGCCCCTTTCGAGCAGCGGCCACACGTGGGCGTGCAGCGCCTGCGCGATCGCCGCTTTCTGTTCGATGCTGCGCGCGCGCAAGGTGGAGCCCGTGAAGGTGAGGCGGCGCAGCATGATGGGCATGGCATCCAGTTCGATGCGGCTGCCTTCGAGAAAGGCGATCTGCACGAGCCGGCCTTCGAGCGCGAGCGCGCGGATGTTGCGCGCGATGTAGTCGCCGCCGACCATGTCGAGGATGATGTTCACGCCCTCGCCATCGGTGAGCTTCGCGACGGCATCGACGAAATCTTCATCGCGATAGTTGATCGCGTGATCCGCGCCCGCTTCGCGGCACGCCCGCGCTTTTTCCGTGTTGCCGACGGTCGTGATGACGCGCGCGCCGAACGCGTGCGCGAGCTGGATCGCGGTCAGTCCGATGCCGCTCGATCCGCCGTGCACGAGAAACGTCTCTCCCGCCTGCAGGCGGCCGCGTTCGAATACGTTGGTCCACACGGTGAAGTAGGTTTCGGGCAAGGCCGCGGCCTGAAGCAGCGTGAGGCCTTTGGGCACCCGCAGACAATGCGATGCATCCGTGATGCAGTATTGCGCGTAACCGCCGCCTGGCACGAGCGCACAGACTTCATCGCCCGCGCGCCATTGCGTGACGCCCGCGCCCGTCGCGACGACGCGCCCCGACACCTCGAGCCCCAAATGCGGCGATGCGCCCGGCGGCGGCGGATAGGAGCCCGAGCGCTGCAGTACGTCCGGGCGGTTCACGCCCGCGTAGGCGACTTCGATCAGCACGTCGTTCGGGCCCGGCGAGGGCAGCGGTCCTTGCACGAGCCGCATGCAGTCGGGCGCGCCGCCCGTGCCGTGATCGATATATTGCATCGATGCAGGAAGAGTGGATGTCATGACGTTCAACGGATGATCGATTCGATGTAATCGGCGGGCAGACCGATCGACGCGTAGTGCCTGCGCGCCGCTTCGATCTTCGTGAAGACGTCCTCGTAACCTTGCGCGACGCCTTGCGGATCGACATATGTGTAGCCGCCGGTCACGTGGAACCAGGTGATCATCTCGGGCACGTCCTCGGGCACGAAGAGCGTGTGCGTTTCGCCCGCGGGCTCGAACGCATAGCCGCCTTGTTCCGCGACCCAGTCGTGTTCGAGGTAGTACCAGCGGCCCTTGAGCACCATCGCATGAACGGCGCCGCTATGACGATGACGCGACACGACCCCGCTGCCGCGCACGCGCAGCAGATTCACGTAATAGCCCTGGCTCGCGTTGAGGATGAGCGGCTTGAACGACACGGTTTCGGTCGCGGGGACCCACAGCTTGTCGTCTTCGAGCCAATCGGTCATGACGCCGCCGTGCACGAGATCCTTCGACATGTACGGCACTTGCTGCAACTGGTAGGCGATGACCTGTTCGTCGGGCTTCACTTCGGTTTGCATGAGTTTTTCTCCGTGGTTTCTGAATGCGATGCGTCGGATCGGCGAATCAATGACCGAGATAGGCGCGCCGCACGTGGGGACTATCGAGCAATTCTGCGCCCGTTCCGGAAAGCGCGATGGCGCCGTTTTCCAGCACGTAGCCGCGGTTCGCGAGCTTGAGCGTATGGAACACGTTCTGTTCGACGAGCAGCACCGTCACACCGCGCGCCGCCACCGTGCCGACCACTTCGAACATCTGCTCGACGAGCAGGGGCGAAAGGCCGAGCGACGGTTCGTCGAAGATCAAGAGCTTTGGCGCGGACATCATGCCGCGCGCAATGGCGACCATTTGCTGCTCGCCGCCCGACAGCGATCCGGCCAGCTGCGTGAGACGCTCGCGCACGCGCGGAAAGAGTTCGAGCACTTCGTCCATGCGTTCGCGCCGCGCGCCGCGTGCGGCGTGACGAAACGCGCCCATCAGCAGGTTCTCTTCGACGCTCAGGAAAGGGAAAAGCTGACGGCCTTCCGGAATCATCGTGACACCCATCGCGACGATGTCGTGCGACGATCTGCCAACGAGCTCCTGTCCCTGAAACGTGATGCTGCCGCCGCGCGCCGCGACGATGCCGCACAGCGTCTTCAGGGTCGTGGTCTTGCCCGCGCCGTTCGCGCCGACGAGCGTGACGATCTCGCCTTCCTGCACATCGAGCGAGACGCCGCGCAGAACTTCGCTCTTGCCGTAGCCGGCCGAGACGTTATGCAGCTTGAGCATCGAGATACCCCTTGCCGAGATAGGCCTGAATCACCTCAGGATCGTTGACGACATCGGACGGCTTCCCTTCCTTCAGCATGCGCCCGGCATTGATGACGATGATGCGGTCCGACAGCGCCATCGTCGCCTGCATCATGTGCTCGATCATCAGCACGGCGATGCCCGATTCGCGGATGCGCCGCACCATGCTGATCGCGCGCGCGATGTCGGCGGGATTGAGGCCGGCCATCACTTCGTCGAGCAGGAGCGCGCGCGGACGCGTGGCGAGCGCGCGCGCCACTTCGAGGCGTTTCATGCCGCCGACGGTCAGGCTGCGCGCTTCGGTATCGAGCAACGATGTGAGGTCGGTGATCTCCGCGACTTCGCGTGCGATGGATTCCGCTTCCATGCGCACCCGCGTATTCATGAACGCGCCGAGCATGATGTTCTCCAGCACCGAGAGGCCCGCGAACGGCTGCGCGATCTGGAACGTGCGGCCGATGCCGTCCTTCGCGAAAGCATCGGGCGTGCGCGGCTCGGCCCAGGTGCCATCGGCGAGTCGGATCTTGACGATGCCTTCGTTCGGGCGAATGAAGCCCGAGAGCTGATTGAAGACGGTGGTCTTGCCCGCGCCGTTCGGGCCGATCACGCCGAGAATCTCCCCGGCATGCAGCGTGAGGGACACGTCGTCGGTGGCGACGAGGCCGCCGAAGCGCTTCTTCAGATGCTCCGCCTTCAGCAAGGGCGTGCCGAGCGGCAGGGCATCGGCGGGCGCGATCGACTTCGCCGGTTCGGGCGCCGGCGTGCGCGCGCCGGGCAGACGGTCGATGAAGCGCAGCACGTAAGCGCCCAGATGCCCGACGAGCCCGCGCGGAATGAACAGTACGACGAGCACCAGCACGACGCCGTAGACGAAGCCGTGCGTGCCGCTGCCGAACGAGCTGAGCCAGCCGCGCGCGAGTTCGGCGATCGGCAGCACGAGCACGGTGCCCGCAAGCGGTCCGGCCACGCTGCCGAGCCCGCCGATGAGCGCGAACATCGCGATCTGGACCGACAGTTCCAGCGAGAACGCGGCGGACGGATCGATGAAGGTGAGATACATCGCATGAAAGGAACCGATCATGCTCGTCAGCACGGCCGAGATCACCGCCGCGCCGATCTTCACCTTGACCGCGTTCACGCCGACGGCGCGCGCCGCATCCTCGCGCTCGCGCACGGCGATCAGATAGAAGCCGAAGCGCGAGCGGCGGATGAGCCACGCGGCCCACAGCGTCACCAGCAGAAAGCCGAACGCGATCAGCAGATACGCCCACTTTTCGCGGAATACCATCCATTGGAGACCGATATTGAGCGGCACGTTCAGGCCCGCCGATCCGCCCGTCCAGCTTTCCTCGTGCACGGTGAGCAGCCGGCACACTTCCAGAAACGCGATGGTGGCGAGCGCGAAGAACGGCCCGCGCAGACGCAGCGTCGGATAGGCGATGACGATCGCCGCCGCCGCCGAAATCGCGGCGCCCGCGAACATGCCGAGCCACGGCGTGATGCCGAAGTCGATGACGAGCAGCGTCGCCGCATACGAGCCGATGCCGTAGAACACCGCGTGTCCGAGCGAAAGCTGCCCGGCGAAGCCGCCGACGATGTTCCACGCCGTCGCGAGCGCACCGAAGATGCATACGAGCACGGCAAGATGAAAGGCGAACGGCGATTGCAGCGCGAACGGTACCGCGAGCAGCGCGAGGAGCGCCAGCGCGCCCATGTAGCCGCGCGGATGCAGGAGATTGGGAAACATCGGATGCCTCGCTGAACGTTATTCGGAGCCGCGTCCGAGGCCGAAGAGGCCGGTCGGGCGAACCACGAGAATGACGAGGAAGATCGCGAAGTAGACGACTTCCTTCATGTCGGGCGAGATGTAATAGCCCGCGAGACTGTCGATGAGCCCGATCGCGATCGACCCGACGAGCGCGCCCGGCAGGCTGCCGAGCCCGCCCAGCACGACGATGACGAAGGCGGTCAGCACGAAGTACTGGCCGACGGTCGGGAACACCGGATACTGCGCGACGAGCAGGCCCGACGCGAGCCCGACCAGCGCCGCGCCGATGCCGAACGCGAGCACATACGTGGTCTTCACGTTGACGCCCATCAGCGAGGCCGCGTAGCGATGCTGCGCCACCGCGCGAAACGCGCGTCCCGTGTAGGTGCGCTGCAGGAACAGATGCACGCCGCCCGCGACCGCCAGCGCCGCGGCGAAAGTGATCAGCTGCCCGCTCACAATGTTGATGTCGCCGAATTGCAGGTGCTCGGTGCCGAAGCTCACGTCGACGGGATGCACGTCCGCGCCGAAGATCATGAGCGCGAGATTGACGAGTGCGGTCGATACGCCGACGGTCGCGAAGATCTGGATGTGCGCGTCGGCCGAGAGCAGCGGCTGGATGATGAAGCGCTGGATCAGCACGCCGAGGGCGAACAGAAGCAAGGCGACCGGCACCGCGGATACATACGGGTGCCAGCCGAGCTTCGCGGCGAGCAGCCACACGGCGTACATGCCGACCATCAGCAGTTCGCCGTGCGCGAAGTTGACCACCCGCACGACGCCGAAGATCAGCGTCAGGCCGATGCTGATGATTGCGTACGCGCCGCCCAGCAACAGGCCGTTGACGAGAAGTTGCAGAAGAATGGACATGCCCGTTTCCTGGAGACCGCGCAGCGCGTCGGCGCCACGCGGTTCGAGTGAAAGAGAAACGCGGATTGACTGCGGCGGAGCGAGTGCGGCGGATTTACTGCGCCGTGACCGGCTTGGCGATCGCGACCGCTTCCGGATACACGGTCACGAGCTTGCCGCCTTGCCACTGCATCACGTTGGTGGTTGCGAGCTGGTTCTGGCCGTTGTCGGCAAACTGGAAGCCCCAGCCGGCCGCGGTCGTGCCGGCCGCTTTCTTGTAGGCGAGCACGGCCGCGCGAATCTTGTCCTTGTCGGTGGACTTCGCGTTGGCGAGAACGTCGAGGAAAGCCTTCGCGCCGACATAGTTCACGAGACTGTGACCCGAGCGCGGCGCCATCCCGAAATGCTTCTGATATTCGGCGGTGAACGTGTCCAGGCCGGGCGCGCCTTTTTCGTTCATCGCGACTTGCGGGAAATCGATGTCGTATACGCCGTTCATCTGCGCGCCGACGGCCTTGGCCGTATCCGCGAGCGAGTAGCCGCCGCCCGCGCCGATCACCGCCTTCGGCTTGAAGCCTGCTTGCGCGGCCTGGCGGAAGAACAGGATCGAGTCGTTCTGGTAAGAGGTTTGCAGCACGACATCGACATCCGCGCCCTTGAGACGCAGGATCAGCGACGACAGATCGACGCTCTTCGCCGAGTACGGCAGCACCTGCACGACGTTCAGACCGAGCTTCTTCGCGCCTTCCTTCTGAAAGCCGGATACGAGTGTGCCGTACGGCCCGTCTTCCGCAATGATGGCGATCTTCAGCGTCTTCGGATCCACCTTCAACTGCGGCGCGACGACCTTGGTGAGTGCTTCCAGCGTGCCGTCCGCGAAGGTCTTCGTGGTCGAGTTGCTGCGATACAGATACTTGAAGCCGCGGCTCGTGATGGTGTCCGCGGTCGCACCGAGTTCGAAGAAGGGCACGCCGGCGAGCTCGGTTACTTGAGTCGCCGCCGACGACACCGCCGACGAGTAGCTCCCGAACACCGCCGACACGTTCTCCACCGAAGTCAGACGCCGTGCTTCGCCGACGGCCTGGTTTGCATCGACGGCATCGGCTTTGACGAGCACCACTTTTTCGCCGTTGATGCCGCCCGCGGCGTTGCGTTCATCGACGGCGAGCTGCACGCCGCGATAGCTCTCGTCGCCCAGCAACGCGAGTCCGCCGCTAAAAGGAAAGAGGGCGCCGATCTTGATGTCCGCGGCCTGCGCCGCGGCGAGGCTCGATGCAGCGATGCACGCGGCGGCGAGTGAGCGAAAGATCGTGCGGGGAAGGCGCGTCGGCATGCGGTGTCTCCATGTATTGTTTGAAATTGAAGCGCTTCAAATTCTAGACGCGAAACTGTTGTTATTTTAAGAATTGCGTGTTAGCGATTCGATTCACGGTCGCCACACACGGCGCGTCCTGTCTCATTCGAGCCGGATTTGAAGCGCTTCAAGTTTGCGTCCAGGTTCGTAGCTGCGTCAACCAAGGGTTTCCACGTAAGGAAAGCAAGGGGGCAATGCTTGCCCGCGCCGCATCGCGTGGCGAATGTCGGGGAGGGCAACTTTTCATCGATTCGCACTGCTTTCGCGTAAACCCGCTTGCACCGTATTTTTGATGGTTCTATATTGCATTACACCACTAACTATTGCTATGCGATAAACCATGAGCCAAGACGTCCTGTTTTCAAATCACGGCCGCGTCGCGGTCATCACGTTGAATCGTCCCGATCGCCTGAACGCGTGGACCACGCCGATGCGCGAAATGATCATCGCGGCGCTCGAGCGCTTCAATGCCGACGACGATGTTGCCGCGATCATCATGACGGGCGCTGGCGACCGCGCGTTTTCGGCGGGGCAGGATCTGTCGGAAGCGCACGACTTCGACGGCGAACGCGCCGTGGCGTGGGTCAAGGAGTGGCAGCGCTATTACGCGGCGTTGCGTGGCCTGAGCAAGCCGCTCGTCATGGCCCTCAACGGCACGGCCGCCGGCTCGGCGTTTCAGGTCGCGTTGCTCGGAGATATCCGCGTGGGTCATCCGGGCGTGCGAATGGGCCAGCCGGAGATCAATGCGGGCATCGCCAGCACGACCGGCCCGTGGATCATGAATTCGATGCTCGGCATGTCGCGCACCATCGAACTCACGCTCACCGGCCGTCTGATGGATGCCGACGAGTGCTATCGCATCGGGCTGATTCATCACGTCGTCGAGCAGGACAAGGTCTTCGAGAAGGCGCTGGAAATCGCCACCGAGCTTGCCGCGAAGCCGCCTGTCGCGATGCGTCTGGACAAACAGCGTTTCCGCGAGATGACCGAGCCGGGTTTCGTCGACTGTATCGAGGCGGGCATGCGCATCCAGCGCGAGGCCTACGACTCCGGCGAGCCCGCTCGCATGATGGAAGAGTTCTTCAAAAAGCGCGCCAAATGAATCGGGCCAATTAAACCGGGCTGAAGTCGAGCCGCTTCTTCTTAACCGCAGTGCGGGAGACCTGAACCATGACGCAAGACTTCAACCCGGCGCGCCGCCGCATTTTGCACGGCGCGGGCGCGCTCGCCGTGGCTGGCGCGATGCCGCTGGCCGCACGCGCTCAAACGAAGCAGATCGTCGTATCGGACCCGGGCGGCCCGTACACGACCGCATATCGCGAAGCCTTCTATGACCCGTTCGAGAAGGCGACCGGCATCAAGGTCGTCAGCGTCGCGCGCGAGTCGCAACCGGTCGCGCAGTTCGCGGCGATGGTGCAAACGAAGAACTATGTGTGGGACGTCACGACGCTGACCCTCTCGGCCGACATTCCGTATCTCGAAGCGAAAGGCCTGCTGGAGCCGATCGGCCTCAAAGCGAGCGACTATCCGGACATCATGCCCGAAGCCATTACGCCCAACTGGCTCGGCGTCGACGTCTATTCGACCGTGCTCGCGTATCGGGCGGACAAGTTCAAGGACAACGGCCCGAAGTCATGGGCGGACTTCTGGGACGTGAAGAAATTCCCGGGCCGCCGCTGCCTGCGCCGCAGTCCGCTCGACACGCTCGAACAGGCGCTGCTCGCGGACGGCGTGCCGCTCGACAAGCTCTATCCGCTCGACGTCGACCGCGCGTTCAAGAGCCTCGACAAGATCAAGCCGCACATCAACATCTGGTGGACGTCCGGTGCGCAGGCGATGCAGGCGATCCAGAGTGGCGACGTCGACATGATCTCGACCTGGAACGGCCGCGCGCAAGCCGCGAAGGACAACGGCGCGCCGGTGACGATCGTGTGGAATCAGGGCCTCTATTCGATCGAAGGCTGGGGCATTCCGAAGGGCACGCCTCGCGCCGAGGAGGCCAGACAGTTCGTGCGTTTTTGCGCCGATGCGAAACGTCAGGCCTTGCTCACGCGCACGCTGGCCTACGGCCCGACCAACAGGAAGTCCTTCGAGACCATCAGCAAGGAGCGCGCGGCCCTGCTGCCGACGGCCCCGGACAACATCAGGAACATGAAGCTGCCGAGCCCGCAATGGTGGGAAGAGAACCGCCAGAAGGTCACCGAACGGTTCAATTCCTGGATCATTTCGTAAGGAGCGGATGATGAGCTCTAAACTCGAGGCGATCGGCATCGCGAAGCGCTACGGCGATTCGGTCGCGCTGGAACCGACGGACCTCGTCGTGCAGGCGGGCGAATTCCTGACACTGCTCGGTCCCTCGGGTTCGGGCAAGACGACCTTGTTGCAGATGATTTCCGGCCTCGTCGCGCCGAGCGCGGGGCGCATCGAAATCGACGGGCGCGACGTCACGCATGTCGAGCCAGGCAAGCGCGGCATCGGCATGGTGTTTCAGAGCTACGCGTTGTTCCCGCACATGAGCGTGTGGGACAACGTGGCATACGGTCTGCGCATGCGCCGCAAGTCACGCGATGAAGTGCGCGCCGCAGTCGACGACGCGCTCGCCATGGTGCGCATGAGCGAGTACGCGAAGCGCTTTCCCAAGGAGCTGTCGGGCGGGCAGCAGCAGCGCATTGCGCTCGCGCGATGCTTCGCGTACCGGCCTTCGGTGATCCTGCTCGACGAGCCGCTCGGCGCGCTCGACAAGAAGCTGCGCGAACACATGCAGGCCGAAATTCGAAGCCTGCACAAGGAACTCGGCGCGACTTTCGTCTACGTGACGCACGATCAGGACGAAGCGCTCACGCTCTCCGATCGCATCTGTCTCATGAACCAGGCGCGCATCGAACAGGTGGGCACGCCTGCGGATCTCTACGATCGTCCGGCCACTCGCTTTGCGGCGGGCTTCATCGGCCATTCGAATCTGCTGGAAGGCGAACTCGACGCGACACGCGGCGCCAGCGGCGAACCGATCCTGCTCGCGGCGGGCGGCCGCATCCCTCTGCCGACCGGCGCGTCGGGCGCGCACGCGACGCGCCACACGCTGCTCCTGCGTCCCGAGGCGCCGCGCATCGTCGAACCGCAGAGCGGCTTTGTCGACGGCACGATTTCGGATGTCGTGTTCTTCGGCAGCGACACGCGCGTGCATCTCTCGATGAGCGACGGCAGCGAGCTGACCGTACGCTGCGGGCGCAGCGTGAGCCCGCGCGTCGGCGACCGAGTCGGCCTCACGTGGGACCCACATCGCACGACGCTGCTACACGCCTGAGGAACCGTCATGACCATCGCTCTTCATGCGCACCGCGAAAACGAGGCCGCGCGGCGCGGCCGGTCCGTCGTGCTGGCGCGCTTCATGCGCTTTTTGCCGATCGTGCCCACGCTCTTGTTCCTGCTGGTGTTCTTCGTCGTGCCGGTCGGCGAAATCCTGCAAGGCGGCCTCGTTGGCCCCGACGGCAATATCGGCTTCGCGCAGTTCGAGCGCATCGCGCGCACGCCCGTCTACGCCAAGGTGTTGTGGATCACCTTCGCGATATCGTTCCTGACGGCGGCGCTGTCCATCCTGCTCGGGTATCCGGTCGCATACATGCTGAGCCGGCTGTCGGAGCGCGTGCGCGAACGCTGGCTCCTCTGGATCATGCTGCCTTTCTGGACCAGCTATCTCGTCAAGACTTACGCGTGGATGCTGCTGCTTTCGAAGACCGGCGTGCTCTCGACCATCGCGCTTTCGCTCGGGCTCGTGCGCGAGACGAGCGGCACGATACCGTCGCTGACCGGCGTGCTCATCGGCATGGTGCATTCGATGCTGCCGCTCGCCGTCATGACGATGCTTCCCGTGATGCGCGGCATCGACGACCGTCTCGCGCAGGCGGCGGAGACGCTCGGCGCTGAACGCAGCACGAGCTTCTTCACGGTGTTTCTGCCGCTCTCGTCGCCGGGCGTGGCGGCGGCGGGGCTGCTCGTGTTCATCTCCAGCCTCGGGTTCTTCATCGTGCCGGCGCTGCTCGGTTCGCCGAAGGAAACGATGATCGCGCAACTCGTGATCTCGTCCGTGCTCGAACTCTTCGACATGCGCTTCGCCGGCGCGCTCTCGACGGTGCTTCTCGTCTGCTCGATCGTCATCTTTTTCGTCTACGACCGCATGGTCGGCCTGACCTCGCTGACGGGCGAAGTGACGGAACGTTCGCGCGGCTCGCGCGCACAGGGTTTCAAGCTCGCGCTGCTGATGACGGCGGGCCGCGTCTGCGCGCCGCTGATGATGCGCCGCAAGGTTCGCGCCGACACTACCGCGCGGGCGGCAAGCCCGCTCGGACTCTATACGTGCGTCATCATGGCGATGCTCGTCGCGCCGGTGCTTTCGGTGATTCCATATGCGTTCACGAAGAGCGACTACATCGCGTTTCCGCCGAAGTTCTTCAGCACGCGATGGTTCGGCACCTTCATGGATTCGCCGGTGTGGCACAGCGCCATCATCCGTTCATTCGAAGTCGGTCTGGGCACCGCGCTGCTGTCGCTTCTGCTCGGCTTCGGCGCGACGCTCGCGATGACGCGCATGCCGCGCCGCGTGAGCAAGCCCGTGTTCGCGCTGCTCGTCGCGCCGCTGATCGTGCCGCGCATCGTCGTCGCGGTGGGGCTCCTGTATCTCTTCGGCCGCTTCGGGCTTACGGGCACGAATCTCGGCCTCGTGCTCGGGCATACGGTTCTCGCGATTCCTTATGTGGTCGTCACCCTCGCGGCCGGCTTCCAGCGCTTCGACTGGCGGCTGGACGACGCAGCCCGCGTGATGGGCGCGTCGCCGCTGCGGCGCATCACGTCGATCGTGCTGCCGCTACTCATGGCGAGCGTGACGGCGGCGTTCCTGTTCGCATTCCTCGTTTCCTTCGACGATCTGACCATCGCGATCTTCGTGAGCGGCGGAATCAATTCGACGCTGCCGAAGCAGATGTGGGACGACATCCAGCTTGCGATCACGCCGACGCTCGCGGCTGTGTCGACCACGCTCGTCATTCTCATCGCGCTCGTCGTGGCGGTTTCTTCCTGGCTCAAGCGCCGCGCGCGCTGAGTCACGGGCTTCTCAATCGGTAACCCTATGCATCGCTATACGGAATACTTCGCTCATCGCCACGCAGACGACGAACTCGACTGCGTGCCACTGCTCGCGGCCGGATTGCGCCGCGACCCGGCGCGCACCGTCGCGCACTTCGACGATGAGGCGATTACCTGCGACGACATCGCGCGGCACGTCGCGCATCTACAGTGCTGGTTCGCGGAAGAGGGACTCGCTCCGGGCGATCGCGTCGCCGTCATGCTCGGCAACAGCGCGGCGCACGTGCATCTGATCTATGCACTCGTGCTGAGCGGGCTCGTGTGGGTACCGGTGAATACGAAGTTGCGCACCGCGGGCGTCGAATATCTGGTGCAGCACGCCGAACCGAAGCTCCTCATCATCGAGGACGAGTTCGACGCCGCTTCTGCGACGATCGACTGCGGGACCACACGGCGCGTGCGTTTGCCCGCGTTCGACACGCGAAAAGCAAGTAGTGCATTCACGAGCCCGGATATCGGTGTGCACGATCCGCTGTGCATCATCTATACATCAGGCACGACGGGCGCGCCGAAGGGCGTGATCTTCACGCACCGGATGATGCGCATTGCGGGTGAGGCCGCGCTGCGCGTCGCCGATGTGCGCGAAGGCGACCGAATGTTCCTGTGGGAGCCGCTGTGCCATATCGGCGGCGCGCAGATGCTGTTGCTGCCGTTTCTCGAAACGGTGAGCCTGCACGCGGTGCCGCGCTTCTCGGCCTCGCAGTTCTGGCCGCAGATCGAGCGCGCGGGCGCCACGCAACTGCACTATCTCGGGGGCGTGCTCGATATCCTCATGCAGTTGCCGCCGGACGCCCAGCCCGAGAGGCACACCTTGCGCGTCGCGTGGGGCGCGGGTGTGAGCGCCTCGGCCTGGGCGCCGGTGCAGGAGCGGCTCAACGTGCGCTTGCGAGAGTGCTACGGCATGACCGAATGCTCCAGTTTTGCGACTGCGAACGCAACGGGCAAGCCGGGGTCGATCGGTCGCGCGCTGCCATGGATGGAGATCGAACTGCTCGATGAAAACGGCCAGCCGGTGAAGGAGGGCGAAGCGGGCGAGATCGTGCTGTCGAGCAAGGTGGAAGGCACGTTCCTGCCGGCATACCTCAAGAATCCCGACGCGACGAGCGCCGCCCTGCGCAGCGGCCGCTTGCACACGGGCGATCGCGCGCGGCGCGACGCCGACGGCGATTTATTCTTCATCGGCCGGCAAACGGACAGCATGCGCGTGCGCGGCGAGAACGTTTCGGCGTGGGAGATCGAGCGCATCTTCGCGGCGCATCCGGCCATTCGCGCGAGCGCTGCGATCGGCGTGGCGTCACCGATCGGCGAACAGGATATCCTGCTCAACGTGCAGTTCAAGGAAGAACCGGTGGACTGGAACATCCTGCACGCGTGGGCGCGCGAGCGGCTCGCCAGTTTCCAGTTGCCGCGTTATTACCGGGCGGTGGCGAGCTTCGAACTCACGGCCAGCGAGCGTATAAGGAAGCATCTGCTGCCGCGCAGCGTCGACGACGCATGGGACCGAATGGGCGAAGCGCGGGTCTGATATCGGCAAACGATAGGGTGTTAGGGCCATGCGATAATCCGCCAACAATCGAAAAGACGAACCTGTGATGATCGAAGCGCCCAAAGCCCCGCGCAAACGCAAGAGCCCAGCGACGAAGCCGCGGGCCGAGGCGGCGGATCCGAGTGCATCGTCCCTGTACGTGCAGTCCGTCGAAAAGGCGATGAAAGTGCTCACCGCCTTCGACGGCAGCAAGCGTCAGTTGTCGCTGTCGGAGATTTCGTCGCTCACCGGCTTCGACATGAGCGCGACGCAACGCTTCACCTTCACGCTCGCCGCCCTCGGTTATCTTTTCAAGGATCCGGACAGCCGCAAGTATGAACTGTCGCCCCGGCTGCTCGACTTCACCTACCACTATCTGACATCGAACGAGCTCGTGAGCCGGGCCACGCCTTATCTCCAGCAACTCGGCTCGGAGACGGAGGAGGCCACCAATCTCACCGTGCTGGACGACACGGACATCGTGTTCGTGCTGCGGATCGTGAGCCGCAACGTGTTCAACGCCCATGTGATTACCGGTTCGCGCCTGCCTGCGTACTGCACGGCGCCGGGACTCGCGATCCTGGCAACGCTTCCTGACGGGGAGATCGACGACCTCCTGTCCCGCACGAATCTCGTGCCGTACACGTCGTCGACCGTGTATCAGCCACGCAAGATCAAAGACCGGATCGCGCAAATCCGCAGGCAGGGGTACGCCCATACAGAAGACGAGTACTTCGTCAGCGACATTTCAACTGCGGCGGCCATCACCAATGCGCACGGGCGAGGGATCGGCGCGGTGAATATCGCGGTGGCGAGATCGCGGTGGCATGCCGACCGCGACGAAAGGCGCTTCGCCGATCTGGTCATTTCCACAGCCTCGGCTATTTCAACGCGGCGTCGCGTCGAATAGCTCGAAGCGAGCGATGAGCAGCCTAAGTACGCTGACGTTCTTTCTGCGGCCGGTCGCGCAGCAGCAGCGGCATTAAACGCCGGTTGGCTGTCTGCGCAGCCCACTCGCAATACGCGGCGCTGCCGAGCACCCAGCCCTCGAGGGTCGACTGCATCAGGTTATCGACCTCGCGTTCGTCAGCAGGATGTGCGCCCAGATCGCGGTATGCCCGGTAGCGCTCGAGCGGCGTATTGCCGAGCGCCCCGTAAAGTGGATGGTCCTTGATAAAGCTATCGACACGCAGCCCGATATGGTGCGCGTAGCTCGACCACCGGTAGCTTCCCGGGTCGGCTACAAGGCGGTTGCGCACCGGCGCCTGATCGATGATCTGGCTTGCGAGCAGGAAGTACCGGTCGGGCTCAATCACTGCGGCTCGGTACCCGCCACGCCATACCGCACCGCGGCGTCCATGGCGGCGATTGAAAGTCTCGACATACCGACGGCCGACGGCCTGCAACGTAATGGCCACGCTCGACTCATACGAAGGGGTGACAAGGAACTGTACCGCCTCGGGCATGAGTACCCACGCGTGGACGGCCAGATCGGCGACGCGCGCTGCGTCTGCCAGGCAGGCGAGGAAGTACAGATAGTCTCCTTCGTCCAGGAAGGCGGGGCCCGTGAACCCCTGCAAGATAACGTGCTGCGGTTGTTCTGGGACGTAGTGCCGTGCGAGCCGTGTCATGCTGGATGAACCGGAAATCCGATGTGAGAAAGCGATCCGACAGATATCGGATGCGTGACAGTGCGTAACGTCGATATAGGACGAAATTCTATCGATCACGTGCTTGCGCTGGCGTCACGAACAGACCTTTGTTCTGGCCTCTTTTCGCTGATTTGTCGGTCGCAACCAGTGTCGAATTACAGGATGCGCGGAGGATAAGGCGATGCGTTTCGCGGCCTGAAGGCGGTCGATGTCGGGGACGTGGAGAAGCGCCGGGTCCACCCCCAGGTGCTTCAAGATCGCGGCGACGTGCAGACGCTGCTGAACACGGCAAGCAGGCTCGCCGGCATCGCGTGCAAGTTCGACTTGCAGCTTCTTCACTGTGAACTACGACGATCAGGAGCGGCGGGCGACACTGATCAGATGCCCGACTGGTTCACCCGCTTCATCAGTTCCGCGGCGCTTTCCTTTCGTTCGCTATAACGGTCGACCAGATACGGACCAATATCCCGGGTGAGCAGCGTAAACTTCACCAACTCTTCCATTACATCCACGACTCGATCGAAGTAGGCCGAGGGTTTCATGCGGCCGGTTTCATCGAACTCCATGAACGCCTTGGCCACCGACGACTGGTTCGGGATCGTCAGCATGCGCATCCAGCGCCCGAGCACGCGCATCTGGTTGACCGCGTTGAACGACTGCGAGCCGCCGCTCACCTGCATCACCGCGAGCGTCTTGCCCTGCGTCGGCCGGACCGCGCCGAGCGAAAGCGGAATCCAGTCGATCTGCGATTTCATGATGCCGGTCATCGCACCGTGGCGCTCCGGCGAGCACCAGACCATGCCTTCCGACCACAGCACCAGGTCCCGCAGCTCGGCCACCTTGGGATGAGTGTCCGGCGCATCGTCCGGCAGCGGCAGGCCGCTCGGATTGAACGTCCGCACATCGGCGCCCATCGCCGCAAGGAGGCGCGCGGCTTCTTCGCTGAGCAGTCGGCTGAAGGAGCGTTCGCGTAGCGAGCCATAGAGCAGCAGGATGCGCGGGGGGTGCGGCGAAGCCTTCGCGGCCTGCAGGCGGTCGATGTCCGGAACGCGGAACAGCGCCGGGTCAACCTGCGGCAGTTCGGTCGCAAGATCAGACACGTTTTCCCTCCGCATCGGTAATGGTCGTGGGTTCGTTGTTCGCGCGGTGAATCACCGCGAGCGTGTCACGCGGGGCTCCGAACCCAGGGTTGTGATAGATGATGACGTCGTTCATGTGCTCGTTTCCAAAGCCTTCAGGCGGACTCGTACCAGTTCTTCGAACGATTGACGATGCGTACGACGAGCAGCATGACCGGCACCTCGATCAGCACGCCCACGACGGTCGCGAGCGCAGCGCCGGAGTTGAACCCGAACAGGCCGATTGCCGTGGCAACGGCCAGTTCGAAGAAGTTCGACGCGCCGATCAGGGCAGACGGGCAGGCAATGTTGTGCTTCTCGCCGACCGCGCGATTAAGCCAGTACGCGAGCGCCGAATTGAAGAACACCTGGATCAGGATCGGCACGGCGAGCAGCACGATGACGAGTGGCTGCTTCAGGATGGCTTCGCCCTGGAAAGCGAACAGCAGCACCAGCGTCGCGAGCAGCGCCGTGATCGACCAGGGACCGATCTTCGCCATTGCTGCTTCAAACGCGGCTTCTCCCTGGACGAGCAGCGCCTTGCGCAGGATCTGCGCGAGAATCACCGGAATGACGATGTAGAGCGCGACCGAGGTGAGCAGCGTCGCCCAGGGCACCGTAATCGCGGAAATGCCGAGCAGCAGGCCCACGAGCGGCGCAAACGCGACCACCATGATGCTGTCGTTGAGCGCGACCTGCGAGAGCGTGAAGAGCGGGTCGCCGCCGGTGAGACGACTCCACACGAACACCATTGCCGTACAGGGCGCGGCCGCCAGCAGGATGAGGCCGGCCACATAGCTGTCGAGCTGCGCTGCGGGCAGCATCGGCGCCAACAGGTGCTTGATGAACAGCCAGGCGAGGAACGCCATCGTAAAAGGCTTGACCAGCCAGTTCACGAAGAGCGTGACGCCGATGCCCCGGATGTGCTGACGCACTTCATGCAGCGAACCGAAATCGACCTTGACCAGCATGGGGATGATCATCACCCAGATCAGCAGCCCGACCGGGAGGTTGACCTGCGCGTACTCCATCCGGCCAATTGCCTGAAAGACGCCGGGCATGACCTGGCCGAGCAGGATGCCTGCGAGAATGCACAGCGCGACCCAGACGGTCAGGTACCGCTCGAAGAAGCTGATGGCTGGCTTCGATGCGGTCCTGCGCGAAGCGGCGACGTTGGGCGTGTTCATGAGACGACTCGATGGAGATGGGTTCAGCTTTGCAGGATGTCATTGAGCGCCTGCTGAAGCTCGGCATCGCCCAGACGGTCCAGGGGAAGTTCAAGCAACTGCAGCATGCGATAGCCGATCGCCTGGCGGGTCAGCTCGAACGCCTGACGCTTGACGTCATCGCCGCCCGGTGCGTTCGACCCGTCGGCATCGCCCCGATGCACCCTGACCGGACTACCCGGCCAGAACGCACATGCTTCGGCGGCGGCGCTGTCGCAGTAGTGATTCAGCATGGCATCGCCGAGCACGCTGCGCGCCGAGTTGTGCGTGCACAGGATCAATACGTTGGTTGTCATACGCTTGTCGTTGAATTGCGCGTCGGACTCAGCAGCATGACGAGGATTTGACCGGAACACCGACCGACTTGCCCGACGTCGGAGCGCAGCACGCTGCGACTTCAGAAGCAGGTGCACCTTTCGGCGAATTGCGTGACTCGCCGAATACTGGAATGTCGTTCAGCGTGTGATACGACTCCCATGCGATGCCTTGCGGATCGACGGTCCAGTACTTGTTCGAGTTGGCATAGCAGCAGACGGTATCCGTCTGGGTGTCGACCGGCAACGCGGCGCCTTGGAGTCGATCGTGCATCTCGGCCAGTTCGGCCTCGTTTTCGACCTGCACCCCCAGATGGTCGACGCCCGGCGTGGCGCCGCGTTGCGAGATCGCGAAATTGACGCGCGGGTCGTCGAGCATCCACTTCGCGTAATCGCTCTTGATGACCGTCGGTTCAGCCGCGAACAACGCCGAGTAGAAACGGATGCTCGCTGTGAGATCGGTGACGGCGACGTGCACATGAAAGCGCTTCATGACTGCTTCTCCCGAGAGGGAGAACATGCCGATGCTGGCGAACAGGGGTTGCCGCCACAGCAGTTCTCGGTGAGATAGGCCAGCAGGCCGTTCATCGTTTCGAAGTTGGCGCAGTAGTAGATGAACCGGCCTTCCTGACGGCTGGTGACGAGCTGCGCGCGAGACAGTTCCTTCAGATGGAAGGACAGCGACGACGGCGCGACATCCAGCAGCGTGGCGATCTGGCCTGCGGGCATGCCTTCGGGGCCCGCCTGTACCAGGGCGCGAAAGACCGCGAGCCGCGACTCATGCGCGAGCGCCGCCAGCGCGGCAATGGTTTCATTCGTTTCCATGATTCGATAATAGTCGAAATATGAAACTAATGACAAGACCTATTCGGTCGACCGGACGTCCTGGCAGATCTCGGCTCTTCGCAATCCGGCAGTGCACACCAGACTAGAGAGGGGCGCGAGAACTAGAGCCTTCCCTGTTGCTGCGCGCAGAGGGTTCTCGGCGCGTTGCTATCTCATGCCCGGCAGCGCCGGGCATGATCGCAAGCAAATGCTTCTATCCCCGGTTGTTGCCGCTGCGAAGCCCGTTGCGATTTGCGGAGCGCGCGCTATCGCGCTTCGACGACTTTGGAGGGTTCAGGGGCGGTCGTCACGCGGTCAAGGCCGGCAGCAAGCCGCCATTCCTCGAGCACGCGCTCGAGCAAGTCGTAGGTGACCGGCTTGCGTACATAACCATCGAACGAGGGAAAGTCGTCATCGCCGAGGTCGGTCTTGCCCGTCACGGCAATCATGTACGCTCCCTGCGAAGCGCCCTCGGCCCTCAACCCGTCACAAACGTGTCTTCCATCACCGTCCGGAAGGTCAACATCGGCAAGAATGACGTCGAAGTCGCGATCATGAGCGAACGTGCGAGCTGCGGCGCAGTTGTGTGCGATCGCTACGCCATGGCCCATCCGTGCGATAAGTGCCGCGAGCCCGTTCGCGAAATCTTGATCGTCGTCCAGGATAAGGATCTGCATGGCGCTTCTCCATAGTTTCAAGCGGGTACCGTTGCCCGCAATTGACGCCTATGCAAGGAAGGTGCCAGCCGATGGCAGCCTCATGCCCTCTCGAAGAGTCCCGCGCGCAAGTAGTGAGTCGCTTGTATTCTGTTCCCAGGGCGCGGCCGAAATTTCCATGCGCAATGAGCGAAGGCGCTCGGCCAGGCGACGGCTTCACGACGTTCCGGTATCGCATGCCCGAAACGGGAACATCAACGCGGCTTCAACGCTTGCGCTGCGCCTTGATCGGAATTCGCGTTGCGCGCGGGCGTCGCTGGGCCGGGATCTCCCGGTTCCGGTGCGCTCGTGTCATAGAGGCGGTCGGGAATGAAAAACGCGCAGATACCGCTCAGGAAGAACACTGCGCCGACCAGCAGAAAGCTCACACCGAACGAAAATTGCGTGGCGATATAGCCGATCACGACCGGCGCCGCACCGGAGCAGAAGCGACCCACGTTATATGAACCGCCGACGGCCGTGCCGCGAATGCGCGTGGCGAAGCTCTCGGACATGAACGCACCCATCGTTCCCAGTGGCACGCCGTAGAGAAAGCCGAAAAAAAGCATTAGCCAGACGATATTCTCGCGCGTGTGAAGAAAGACGATGACCGGCAGAAACAAGGCCGCGCCGATGCAGCCGAGCACATACACGCCGCGCCGGCTCCACAGATCGCCGACCCAGCCCGCGACGATCTTGCCCACGAATGCGACGACGTACGTGCCGATCATATAGCCCGCCATCGAGCCGAAGCGCACGTGCAGTTCTTTCTCCAGATAGGTCGGCAGCCAGTTGTTCAGCCCGTAGAAGCCCGAAAGCGCAAACACGGAGGCGAGCGCCCACAGAATGAACATCTTGCGTGCCTCGCGATCCGAGAAGATCAGGTAATAGCGGTTTTCGCGCCATGCGCGACGCACGCGCGGGGCGCCTTGCCGCATCGCCACGCTTGCGCGCCAGCCGGGCGGTTCGGGCACGAACAAATGAATCGCCAGCGCCAGCACGACGGGAATCGTCGCGACGTAAAAGAGCATGCGCCAGCCGTAGAGCGGCAAGATCCAGTTGGCGAGCGAGATCACGACGATATAGCCCGCCGATACGCCCGTCTGCAACATGCCGAGAATCAGCGAGCGCCGCTCGGTCGGTACGTATTCGGCGACGAGCGTGCTCACGAGGACCATGCAGCCGATTCCGAGCGAACTGATGAAGCGCACGAGGGCGAACTGCGCGAACGTATGCGTGAGTCCGAGCAGGCCCGCGCCGAGCGAGAAGAGCGCGAGCGCCCACACCACCACTCGCACGCGCCCGAGCGCATCGCTCGCCCATCCGCCGAGAATGCCGCCCACCGCCATCCCGACGAGCGTGAGGCTACCCAGGGCGCCGGCCTCGACGTTGGTGAGGCCGAATTCGCTTTTGATGCGCGTGAGCGTGAGGCCGTACATCATGACGTCGGCGCCGTCGACGAGCAGTGCGAGATAGCCGAGCGCGAACACCATCAGCCAGCGCCCGGTTTCAGGAGAGGCGCGATTCATGGGCGCGGTGCCTCGTCGGCGTATAGCGGCATGCGGGAGACGAGCGCGGGCGCGAGAAACGAGCCGAGCAGCACGCCCGTGTCTTCGTGCTCGCGCTTGTACCAGTGCTCGACGTGCGTGAGATTCATCGTGCCGATGCATTCGCCGTCATAGGCGATCGGGATGTTGAGGATCGAGCCCAGGCCCATGTTCGCCATTGTCATGTGGTCGTCGAACGCGCGGCGGATGTCGTGTGCGGTCTCGCCGCGGAACGGCCGCAAATCATGGAGGATTTGCGTCGCCCACGCGGTGCCGCGCTTCTTCTTGCGGCCCCCGGCCGGATAGACCTCGGGCATGTTGGTGAAGACGCGCTCCACCTCGTGATTGCGCGCGTCGTAAGCCATGATGGTGAAAAGCCGGAAGCCGATCGTCTCGGCGGCGACTGCGGCGAGCGCGTCGAAGAGCGTCGCGGGCTGGGTGGGCTCGCGCATCGCGCGTGCGAGCCGTTGCAGGTCGTTCAGTGTCAGTGGGCGCGTCGTATCTGCTTCTGTGTCCCGCATGATGTCGTTATCGGTGTAGGCGCTCAGCCGCGCAGATTGGTGGAGGCAAGACGGTCGCGCGCATCGTCCTCGATCGCGCCGTTGATTTCGATGTCTTCGAGCGAGCGATTGCGCGTCTCGATGCCGAGGAAGAACACGACGCACGCGCCCGCAAGCAGCACGGCGGTCGTCATCGCGAAAACACCGAAGAAGCCGAACGACGGATACACGATGCCGACGAGAATCGGAGCGCTCACCGAGCCGATGCGCCCGAACGAGGACGACGATCCCGTGCCTGTCGTGCGCACCGCGGTCGGGAAAATTTCCGGCGTGTACGCGTAGACGCCCGCGAATGCGCCGTTCATGAAGAACGACAGGCAGATGCCCGCCGCCATGATCTGCATGCCGGTATGCGACAGCGACAGCATGATCGCCGCGATGCCGCCGAGCGTCATGTACGAGGCCACCACGCCCTTGCGCCCGATCTTCTCGTTGAGCCACGCCGCCGAGAAATAGCCCGGAATCTGCGCGCCGTAGATGGCAATGGAGAAGCCGAAGCTCTTCGTGATCGTGAGCCCTTCCTTGACGAGCAGGCTCGGGATCCATGAGAAGAACGAGTAGTACGCGAAGGCGACGGCGAACCACATCAGCCAGCTCACGGCTGTCGTGCCCGCGAGGCGCTTGGACCACAGCGTCTTCACGTTTTGCCAGGCGCTTCCGCTGCTCTTTGCGGCGGCCGGAATCGCGCCCACGACAGACAGCGGTGCGAGCGCGATGCCGCGTTGCGCATACCACGCCTCGATGTCGTCGACGACGCTGCCGGCCTCGGCGACGCGGCCCTGGCTTTCCATCCAGCGCGGCGATTCGGGCAGCGTGCGCCGCCACCACAGCAGCATGACGACGGGCAGGGCTGTAATGACCGCGAGATAGCGCCAGCCGTCCGGAAAATTGCGCACGACGGTATAGCCGAGAATCGACGAGCTCAGATATCCGAACGACATGAAGCCCACCAACGCGCCGCAAAACATGCCGCGATAACGGCGCGGCACGAATTCGGCGAGAAACGGCGCGATCACGACGGTTTCGGCACCTGAACCGAAGCCCGCGACGATGCGCAACACGAAGAACGTGTGCCAGTCGTTGGCGGTGGCGCTCGCAAGCGACGCGACGCAATAGATCGCGAGCGCGCTCATCATGATGCGGCGCCGGCCGATGATGTCCGCGAGCACGCCCGACAGGAACGCGCCGAAGAAATAGCCGATATACGTGCTGCTCGCGACGAGCCCGGTCTGCGCGCTCGTCAGGCTCCACAGCTTGCTGACGACCGGAAGCAGGAAGGCGAGCGACGACGAATCGAGGCCGTCGAACATATAGCCGAGTCCCCCGATGATCAGCAGCTTGCGATGAAAGCCGGATAGCGGCAGCCGTTCGAGGCGGGCGGCGACAGCGGACATGATCGATGTTCTCCGATGGATGCTGCGTCAGCGCCCGATGGCGTAAGCCTGCATCTGCCGCGGCGTGGCGGCTCCGCGCATCAGGCCATGACGGATCCCCACGGCGCACACGCGCCCGAGCGACCAGGGTTCGGCGACCGTGAGTTCGTGGCCGCGCGCGCGCAGTTCATCGAGCGTGGCTTGCGCAAAGGTGCCTTCCGCCGACATCTTGCCGAGCTGAATGTCGCGCGGATAGAACGAGCCGGGGAAGTGTGCGGTCTGGAATGAGGGCGAATCCACGGCGGCTTGCAGGTTCAGGCCGAAGTGCACGTGCCGTAACAGCAGTTGCAGCGACCATTGATCCTGCTGGTCGCCGCCCGGTGTGCCGAGCGCGGCATACGGCTTGCCGTCGCGCGTGACGAGCGTCGGCGAGAGCGTCGTGCGCGGACGGCGTCCCGGCCCGAGCGACGAGGGCAGTCCTTCTTCCATCCAGAACATCTGGCCGCGCGTCGTCACATTGAAGCCCAGTCCGGGCACCGCAGGCGATGCCTGCAACCAGCCGCCCGACGGCGTTGCCGATACCATGTTGCCCCAGCGGTCGACGACATCGAGATGTACCGTGTCGCCCCGCAACTCGGGCAGTGGCGCGAAAGTGGGTTCGCCCTGACCGAAACCGCCGGGTTGCTGGCGGCCCGCGTTGGCCAGGATTTTTTCGGCGCGCGCCGCGCTGTCGAGCAGATTGCCCGGACGGAACTCGAATGATGCGCGACGCGGGTCGATCTGCTGGCGGCGCGCGTCGTTGTAGGCGTCGCTCAGAAGCGTGTCCATCGGCACGTCGGAGAAATTCGGGTCGCCGTAGAAGACGTCCCGGTCGGCGAACGCGAGCTTCGCGCATTCAATGACCGTGTGGACGAAGTCGGGCCCCAGCGGGTCCATGCTCGCGAGATCGAAGCCCTTCAGCAAGGCGAGCTGCTGCAGAAACATCGGACCCTGGCCCCAAGGTCCCGTCTTGTGGACCATGAAGCCTTCGTATTCGTACGAGACGGCGTCTTCGTACGTCGCTTCCCAACTCGCGAGATCCGATGCATCCAGCAGGCCGCGATTGCGCTGACCCGATGTATCCAGCACGTCCGTCGAGCGAAAGTACTGATCGATCGCGTCCGCGACGAAACCGCGGTAGAAGGCAAGGCGCGCGCGTTCGCACTGCTCCGCGCGGTCGCCGCGCGTTTTCGCCTCGCGCAGAATGCGCTTGTAGGTTTCCGCAATGGCCGGATTTGCGAAAAGATGATTGGGACGCGGCGCTTCGCCGTCGCGCAGCCATTGCTCGGCGGACGTGCGCCATTCGCGCTTGAAGAAATCCTGAATCGCGAGAATCGACGACGCCATGCGCGGCAGCACGGGATAGCCGTGCTCCGCATAGCCGATGGCATAGCTCAGCACGTCTTCCAGCGGCAACTGCCCGTAGTCGCGCAGCAAAGTCATCCAGCCGCCGAATGCGCCCGGCACGACGGCGGGCAACAAACCGGTGCCTGGCATCACGGTGAGGCCCAGGTCCTTCATGCGATCGATGGTCATGGCAGCGGGCGTCACGCCCTGGCCGCACAGCACGCGCACGCGGTCGTCCTTCGCGCTGTAGAACACGGCGGGCAACTCGCCACCGGGCCCGTTCAGATGTGGCTCGACGATCTGCAGCACGAAGCCGGCGGCCGCGGCCGCGTCGAACGCGTTGCCGCCTTTTTCGAGGACCGCCATCGCGGACGCGCTGGCTAGCCAGTGCGTCGACGCCACCATGCCGAAAGTGCCGATCAGTTCGGGTCGTGTCGTGAAACTCATTACTGTTGTCCCTATCTCGAACCATTGGTTATTGGTCCAGACTGCATCGATGCCTACGACTTCGTGTGAAATCGAAAGCTGTTCGCGTAGGGTATGCGAACAGAAAAAGTAAAGCAATCCATCGCGGTGCCGCCGGCAATCTGCTACATTGAACCAATGTTTATTGGTTCAATGTAGCAGATCATGGAAAATCCCACGCTTGAGAGCCTGCTCGACTATGTCGCGCAACACAATCTGAAGGATGGCGATGCGTTGCCGTCGGAGCGCAGCCTCGCCGAGGCGCTCGGCGTGAGCCGGCGCGATCTGCGCGGGGCGCTGGCATCGCTGGAAGCGGCGGGGCGAGTCTGGCGCGGTGTCGGGCGCGGCACGTATTTAGGCGCGCGTCCGCTGAAGTTTTCGGCGTCGTTCAGCAGTCTGCGCGCGGGGTCGAGCCCGGCCGACATCGCGGAGATGCGGCTCGTGCTCGAACCGGCGTTCGTGGAGCTGGCGACGAGCAAGGCGAGCCCGGACGATCTCGCGGAGCTGGAGAAATGCGCACGGCGCAACGCCATGGCCAAGGACGACGACGAGTGGCAGCAGTGGGATCATCGCTTTCATTTGCTCATTGCACAGGCCACGCGCAATCCGGCGATCATCGCGCTGATGGAGGTCGTGAACGGCATGCGCATGAAGCCGACCGCGCGCGAAAAAACCGCTGATCAGGAAACGCGTCGGCATTTCGCGGAGCAGCATCAGGCTGTCGTGAAAGCGATGATCGAGCGCGACGGCGCGACCGCCGCTGCGCGCATGCGCGACCATCTGCTGAACGTGCAATGGCGGATACCGTCTCATCGAGGGTGAGCGTGCTGGCAGCCCCCGGATCATGCGTCGGATCAAGCGGCCGATTCAGCTCCACAGGGCGCGGCAGCCGCTGCGTGGCGCCCGATGCGCGCACGAAGCCGAACCGGACGTGCTGATCGCCGGAACGACCGTCCTGATGGCAGGCGCAATTTGCAAATAACGGCAGCTAGACAACTGAAGGTCGCTCGAAGCCGACCTGATACGTCGTCAACCGCGGAGTTTTGCGCCTTCTGCCGTTTATCTGCTTCATGTCTCCGACATGGCCACGAAGATGCGCGCGTCGATCCATCCGGCGCGAGACATTCGTTCGGCCCGTGTGCGGTATTCCATTAGAACGCCCTTTGGTCTATCGCTTCATTTCTCTGCGGGCTGAATTAACCATTTGCAAAAGCTTTATATGCATACATGGACTCCCGCCCATGAGCAAGATTGTGCCGGTCATCTCGCCGCCCGACGAAGCGCATCACCGCTCGCGCTCCCCGAACGAGAAGGGTGCGGAGATAGGTGTCGCCGTGTTTTTGTAATACGACCCAGCTTTGAAGAGTGCTCCTCATGTGTGGCCTACGCAACCGGCGAAAACGACTGACTTATCTCACCGTATGCGCGCCCGGCTTAAACGCGGCCATCTCTTCATGGACGCGTTCGAGAAATTCGCCGACCACCGGACTGCCTCGCGGCGTCTGCGGATAAAGGGTGAAGCCGCGAAACCATATCTCCGGCGCGAACGGCCGGAACACGATGCGCGCCGGATCGGTACCCACCGTCGCGAGCGGATTGACGATGCCCACGCCCGCGCCGCGCGTCACGAGCGCGCAGATGGTCGCGCCATACGGCGTCTCGATGGCAGGCACCTGGTCCACCCCCGCCGGACGCAGCGCGCGGTCGAGCGCGGCGCGCGTATCGTCAGCATAGGAGGGCAGGATGAGCCGCTCGCCACGCAAGTCGGCCGCGCGAATCTGAGTGCGCGCAGCAAGCGCATGGCGCGCGGGCAACGCGCATAGCCCGGCCAGCTCATAGAGTTCCACGCTCGTCACGCCGAACGCATCTGGTGTGGTGGTCGCGAAGCCCACGTCGCAGTGTCCCGACGACACCCAACGCTGGATAGTGCTCTCGCTGCGCATTTCGAGCGATACCGCGACGCGCGGATGGGCGTCCGCGAAGCGCGCGATCACGGCCGGCAGAAATGACAGTGCGAGCACCGGCGCCGCCACGACGCGTAGCCGTCCACTGCCGAGCTCGAGAATCTCGCGCGCCGAATGCTGTAGCTTCTCGAGACCGACGAAGCTGCGATCCACCTCGCGATAGAACGCGCTGCCTGCATCGGTGGCGTGAATGCGTCCGCCATTGCGCACGAACAGCGTCAATCCCGTGGTGGCTTCCAGTTCCGCGATCAACCGGCTGATGCTCGGTTGCGATGTGCCGAGTTCTTCGGCGGCGGCCGTCATCGAACCGCGTAGCATGACCAGCCGAAACGCCTCGACCTGCCTGAGATTCATCGCTTTCCCCGGGCGTGGGCCGTGGAGACACCGGCCGAAGCCGTCAGCTTGCCATATCAGAAATGAATGGAAGCCGTTTTTGGCGCTATTTGACCGGATGATTTGCGAGGACGACACTGGGCTCGAATCAAGCGAACAGGGTTGAGTCCATGCGTCCCGATGCGTTGCTGTTTCACGAAACCTTTCGCTGCACCCCGTACTGGTGGGATGCGGCACCGCCCGAGGCCGCGCCCGAGCCATTGCCGGCGAACGTGGACCTGGCGATTGTCGGCAGCGGATATTGCGGGCTATCGGCGGCGGCGGAGGCCGCGAAGCATGGCGCGCGCGTCGCGGTGCTGGATGCCGCCGAGATCGGCGCGGGCGGCAGCACGCGCAGCGGGGGCATGGTTTCTAGCGGGCAGAAGCTCGCGCTGACCAACGCCATTCGCGGCGCGTCCGCCGAACGTCTCACGCGTCTGATGCAGGAGTCGATGGCCAGCTTCGACTATCTCAAAGGCATCATCGCCGACGAATCGCTCGACGCAGACCTAAGTATCACCGGCCGCTTCTTCGGCGCCTATACGCCCGCGCATTTCCACGTCCTGCGTCGCCAAGGCCAGTTGTTGCGCGACAAGACCCGCGTCACGGTGCATGTGATCGAGCGCGATGCGCAGCGCGGCGTCATCGGTTCCGACTATTACTACGGCGGTATTCTCGTCGACGAATACGGCGGGCTGCATACCGCCAAATATCATCGAGCGCTGCGCGGTCTCGCACGCCGGCGCGGCGCGACGCTGCACTCGCACGCAGCGGTGCAGCGGATCGAACGCACGGGAAATGCACGCTTTCGCGTGCACACCGCGCGCGGCGCGTTCGATGCGCGGCAGGTCCTGGTAGCCACCAACGGCTATACCGGTCCGCTGCTGCCGTTCTTTTCGCGCCGCGTGTTGCCGGTCGCGAGTTATCAGATCGCCACCGAGCCGCTGCCCGAAGGTCTCATGAACGTGCTCAATCCGGGCCGCCGCATGATCAGCGATTCGAAGCGCAATCTCTTCTACACGCGCCCGTCGCCGGACGGCACGCGCATGATCTTCGGGGCGCGGCCCGCCATCCGCGAGATCGACGAACGCGAGGCCGCGCGTCGGCTGTACGCGAAGCTCGTGCAATTGTGGCCAGCGCTGCGTGATGTACGCGTCACGCATGCGTGGAAGGGCTTCGTCGCGATGACCGGGGACAGGCTCGCGCACATCGGCCAGCACGACGGCGTGCACTATGCGCTCGGCTGCAACGGCAATGGCGTCGCGCTGATGAGCTATCTCGGGCATCGCATCGGCAAATATATGGTCGGCGTCGAGCAGGATGTCGGTGCGTTCGGCGAGGGCGGTTTTCCTCTCGCAGGTGCGGGAATGGCCAGCACGTTCGCGGTGCCCGTCGGCAGTGCGCTGTACCGGATCGGCGATATGTGGCACGGCCGCGTGCGAGCAGCGCTTTCTTGAAGCGAAGACAAACCGAATCAATAAGGATGCCGAGGTATCTAAAGGATTCCCAATGATCGAGTTGAGCAAGGTTTCGAAATGGTATGGCGGCAATCGCGTATTGAACGACTGCACGGCGAACGTTGCGCGCGGTGAAGTGGTCGTGATTTGCGGACCGTCCGGCTCCGGCAAGTCCACGCTCATCAAGTCCGTGAACGGGCTGGAAACGGTGCAGAGCGGCCAGATCGTCGTGGACGGAATCGACGTGACGGCGGAGCGCGCGAATTTATCGCGGCTACGGGCGCGCGTCGGCATGGTGTTTCAGCATTTCGAACTCTTTCCTCATCTTTCGGTGCAGCGCAACCTGATGCTCGCGCAGATGAACGTGCTCGGCCGCGCCCGCGACGAAGCCGCTGAGCGCGCACGCTCGCTGTTGCGCCGCGTGGGCCTGACCGGTCACGAGGACAAATATCCGGCGCAATTGTCGGGCGGCCAGCAGCAGCGCGTGGCGATCGCGCGAGCGCTTTCGATGGACCCCGTCGCCATGCTGTTCGACGAGCCCACTTCCGCGCTCGATCCCGAGATGGTGAACGAAGTGCTCGATGTGATGAGCACGCTCGCGCAGGACGGCATGACCATGCTGTGCGTCACGCACGAGATGGGCTTCGCGAAACGCGTGGCCGACCGCGTGTTGTTCATGGACCGCGGCGTCATCGTGGAAGACGATACGCGCGAAGCCTTCTTCGAGCGCCCGCGCTCCGAACGCGCGCGAGACTTCCTCTCGCGCATCCTGCATTGAACCAACCGCTGTCCAATCCAAGGGAGCCTCACCATGCGATTACTTCGCCTCGCACGCCACTTCGCCCTGGCCGCATCGTTCCTGGTCGGCGCGACGACTGCCGCCCACGCCGCCGATGATGTCGGCACATTGACGCCGGGCAAGATCGTCGCGGGTGTCGATGCGAACAACAAGCCGTACTCGTACATCGACAACGGCAAGATGACGGGCTTCGACGTGGAACTGGTGCGCGCCATCGCCGCGAAGCTGGGGCTCACGGCCGATTTCCGCGCGCAGGACTTCGCGGGTCTCTTACCGAGCGTGGCGAATCAGCAGGTCGATCTAGCTGCGGGCTCGATCTCGATCACCAAGGAGCGCCTCAAGATGGTCGATTTCTCGGAAGGCTATCTGACGGGTCTTCTGAGCGTCGGCACGCTGCCGGACAGCACGATCGGCGCGGACGTGTCATCGGTGAAGGACAAGCGCATCGGGGTGGTGCAGGGGACGATCGAAGACACTTATTCGCAGAGCTATCTGCCGGGCGCGCAGATCGTCCGCTTTCCGAATATCAACGCGGGCTTTCTTGCGCTGCGCAACAAGTATATCGACGGCTACTTCATCGACAAAACCTTGCTTGAAGGCTTGCAAGGGAAGTATCCGGACCTGAAGCTGGCCGACAAGCTCGATATCTCGGCTTCGAATCTTCCCGCCGGTTTCCCTATCCGCAAGGGCAACGTGAAGCTCGAAGCGGCGGTCAACAAGGCCATCGGCGAACTGGTGGCGGACGGCACATGGCTCAAGCTATATCAGCAGTTCAATCCCGGCTATCCGAAGCCTGACCCGATGCCGCCGTATGCCATGAAATAACCGTCCGCCATCGTTGCTTCTCGCGAAGCGTTAAGCGCATGGAGAGAGTCCTCATGAATGCATTTCTGCAGAACTTCCTGGATTGGCCGCTGCTCGTCGAGTCGCTGCCGACGCTGATCGGCACGGGTCTCGTCAACACGCTGATCCTGTCGGTAATCTCGACTGCGCTCGGCATCGTGGCAGGCATGGCGCTAGCGCTCTGCGCCGTATCACATACGCGCTGGCTGACGTGGCCCGTGCGCGTCTTCGTGGATGTCTTTCGCGGGCTGCCCGCCGCGCTGGTCATCCTCGTGGTCGGGCAAGGGCTGGCGCCCGTCGGACTCTCGCTGTTCGGGCCGAATCCGTATCCGCTTGCGATCGTTGCGCTGGCGCTGGTGTCCTCGGCGTATATCGCGGAGATTTTCCGCTCCGGCATTCAGAGCGTCGGACGCGGACAGATGTCGGCGTGCCAGGCGCTCGGCATGACGTACTGGAGCGGCATGCGTCATGTGATCGTGCCGCAGGGCGTGCGGCGCATTCTGCCCGCGCTTGCCAATCAGTTCATCTCGATCGTCAAGGACTCGAGCCTCGTGTACTTCCTCGGGCTGCTCACTTCGCAGCGCGATCTGTTCACTATCGGGCAAAACGCGGCGGTCAATACGGCCAACCTGTCGCCGCTCGTCGCGGCAGGCGCCGTGTATCTACTCATCACCGTGCCGCTCACGCACGCAATCAATCATCTGGACCGCTGGACCAATCGCTTCATCAATCCCGCAACGCGCCAGCAAAAGGCATCGCGCGCCGCGCGCAACGTGCGCGCCGAGGAAGCGCTGCAATCGCAGACGGCGGCCGTGGCCGAGCGTCGTCCGTAACTCTCACTTCGACACAAGAAACCATGGGTCCTAAAGTCGACACCGTCGCCGACGATATCACGCTGCCCGAACGCGCCGATGTCGTTGTGATCGGCGGCGGCATCATCGGCGTATCAACGGCGCTTTCGCTCCACGAAAAAGGGCTGTCCGTCGCGCTTTGCGAGAAGGGGCACATCGCGGGCGAGCAGTCGAGCCGCAACTGGGGCTGGGTGCGTGTGACGAGGCGCGATCCCCGCGAACTTCTGCTCAGCATCGAAAGCCTCAAGATCTGGCGCACGCTCGACAGAACGCTTGGCATCGACACGGGCTTCAACCCGTGCGGCATCCTGTACGTATCGAACGATGATGCCGTGCTCGAACGTCACCGTGACTGGTTGAAGCGCGGTCGCGAGATAGCCGGCGACGATGCCTTCGACACGCGCGAAGTGGACACGCATGACGTCGCACGCCTGCTGCCCGGCGCGACGCAGACGTACAAGGGCGGCATCTTCACGCCGGGCGATGCGCGCGCCGAACCGCAAAAGGCCGCGCCCGCCATCGCCAACGCGCTGCGACGCAAAGGCGTCAGCATTCTCACGCCGTGCGCGGTGCGAGGCATTGAGACGAGCGGCGGCCGCGCGAGCGCGGTCGTCACCGAGCACGGGACGATCCGCTGCAATGCGGTCGTCGTGGCGGGCGGCGCATGGACGCGCTATTTCTGCGGCAATCTCGGCGTGGACCTGCCGCAGTTGCTCACGCGTGCATCCGTGCTGCGCACCGAACCGCTCGAAGGCGGTCCCACGTGCAGCGCCAATAACGAGGAATTCGCGTTTCGCAAGCGTGCGGATGGCGGCTACACGGTCGCGTATGGCTTGCGCACGCACGCCGATCTGACGCCGGATTCGTTCCGCCTCTTCTTCAAATACATCGAAGCATTGAAGAGCCAGATGGGCGCGCTGCAGATTCAGATCGGCAAGCGTTTCTTCGACGAACTGAAGCGGCCGCGCCGCTGGGCGCTCAACGAATCCACGGTTTTCGAGCACGTTCGCACGCTCGATCCGGACCCGGTGGTGCCTTACGTTGACAAGGGTCTAAAGGCCTTTACCGAAGCGTTTCCGCAGTTGTCGGGTGCGCGCATTGCGCAGCGGTGGGCTGGTTATATCGACGTGACGCCGGACGCGATTCCCGTCATCTCCGGAGTGGCGCGCGTGCCGGGCATGTTCATCGGCACCGGATTCTCGGGACACGGCTTCGGTATCGGGCCGGGCGCGGGCAGGCTGATGGCGGACCTCGTCAACGGCGACGCGCCGCTCGTCGATCCGCACGCATTCCGTCTCGAGCGCTTCAGCGACGGATCGAAGATCACCATCGACGCGGGCTTTTGATACGCGAGAACCGACAGCATGGAGTTACATATGGACAAGGTGGCGATGGTGTCGGGCGCGAGCCGCGGCATCGGACGTGAGATTGCTCTGGAACTGGCGAGGCGCGGTTACAGGCTGTCGCTCGGCCTGCGAGATACGCAAGCCTACGATGGCGTGCCGGACGCGTTCCTGCATCCCTACGAGGCGCGCGATCCCGAAGCCGCCCGCGCCTGGGTGGATGCGACGATTGCGCGCTTCGGCCGCATCAACGTGCTGGTGAGCAACGCGGGCATCTGCCGCATGATCGACTTCGATACCGGCACTGATGCGCACCTAAATGAGACCTTCGAGATCAATGTGAACGCGCCTTTCCGGCTTGTGCAGGCGGCGCTGCCGCATTTGCGCCGCGCGGGAGCCGGACGCTTCGTGCAGCTTGCGTCGCTCTCCGGCAAACGCGTGAAGAACCTGAACGTCGGTTATCAAATGTCGAAGCACGCGATGGTGGCGCTCACTCATGCCGTGCGCCGCGCGGGCTGGGATGATGGCGTGCGCGCGACCGCGGTGTGCCCGGGCTTCGTGAATACTGACATGGCCGCCGGCATCGCCGATATCGAACCGATGGCGATGACGCAGCCGCAAGACCTGGCGCTTCTGGTGGTGAATACCATCGAGTTGCCGAATACGACGAGCGTGGCGGAACTGCTCGTTAACTGCCAATATGAGGAGACGCTTTAGCGGACGCCTGCGCTTTCTCGAGCTAGGGCAAGGTCAGCTGTCGGGTGGCGAAGCCGGCATCGCATGCCGTTCGGCACGGACCGCGGTGCGGATGAGCGATTGTGAGTTTGAATGGTCATGGATAGTCCTTCTGTACGCGACCGAGTCGTCTCGTTAAGCGCCGCAGGGTTACGGAGATCGTAATCGGCAATGGCGGCGTCGATGGTGGGAGTAGTCGGCCCTCTCTTGCGGTTGACGCACACGGCGCTTGCTCTTTCGAAATGTCGTTACGAAGAGCGGGCGCGATGGAACCTAATTTCATAACGGAGGCTTGGTTAGTCAACGAGCGAACAAACGGCGACTGGGTGCGGATTGCCGTCCGCGTTGGTGGTCGAGTGCAGTCCGGGACCATTACCTACGCGGCCTTGGCAGAATTAGCGCTCGCCGCGGGCAACACGAACGAGGATGCGATGGGCGCTGTGCTCCTACGCGTCGTACGGATTTTCGCGCGCATGAATCCGGGTGCCCTCGTTCCAGTCATTCGGGCACCTGTTATCTGGGAGTAAAAGCTCGTTTCAAGCTACCCGTAAAGTTTGTGAGGTCTTTGCCGAAAACCCGGGAATGAATAACGAACCATTTCAACGACTGGGTAACGACGATCCGCTCGGCGCGGAAGCGCGTTCTCTGGCGGCGAGCATCGAAGCTATCCGTCGGGCCCGTGGGAAAAGGAATCCCCGGGACTTTGCGGTTGACACGCCCGAGTGGGAAACCACCTGCGTCGAGTTCGTTCGTGATCTGCGTTGGGCGCTAGGCATGAGCGGTGACGATTTGACCGACGTGCCTTCCATTGAAAGCCAAGTCAGGCGTCTGTCTCGTTGAATAGCCGCAGCCAGTGCGTGGCGTCGAACGTCTCAGTTTGTCGAAGGAGCGCGCGGAAGGTAATGATGGTGCGTGTCATGCGTGCTCGAGCATCAGACCAGGCTGCCGCAAGCGATCGCGCTGAAGCTGCTCGTATTGCGGATTCAGTTCCCATCCGATGAAGCGGCGGCCGAGGCGCTGTGCAACCTCGTCCGTCGTGCCGCTGCCGAAGGACGGATCGAACACGACATCGCTGGCGCGGGATCCTGCGAGGGTGCAGGCTCGACGAGTGCTTCAGGGAACGTTGCGAAGTGCGCGCCTTCATACGGCGTCGTCGCTACCGTCCAGGCGGAGCGCTTGTTCGCTCGGCCGCTTTCGCCTTTCCACTCGTTGCCGCTTTTCGTCCGGGACTCTTCGCGATCGTCGTCGCCGTACTTGTTGCCGCCGAAGCGCGGGCCAACGGCTTTCATGCTGCCGCTCGTCTTGCCGGGCAATCGGTCACTGCCTGCTCGATCCTCGATATTCGGCTGCGAGAGGCGCTCTTTCCCGTCGAAAGAGGATTTGATTGAGGCCGTGTTGCGGCTCTATAGTGAAGGCGTCGTTCACGAACTTTTCGATCCGGTCGCGCACATCAGCGACCCGCGCGAGCAGATCATTGAGTTCTTCGACGTACGAAAGGTTACCGGTCGAGTGCTAACGCGAGGTTGCCTGGGGACGAAGGCGGCACAGGAATATGCCGGGAAGCACGAGGGCATTGTAGAACTTGGCATAGCGGCAAGTTCACGCGGTGAAGTGAAGTTCCTCGAACTGTGCAAGCGGGCGGGCTTCGCCAAACCTCAGTGTCTCGCCAAGCAACTCAACCTGCTTCTTCAGGGGGCGTTGGCCCTTTCGCACGCTTCGGGCGAGACGTCGGCGTTCATGCTCGCAAAGGACGTGGCATCGGCGGTCCTGGAGAACGCGCCTTTGGTGCAGCCTACGCGTTCAGGATCGTAGCTTCAGAACGGTAAAGCCAGTGCGGCCGCCATTGGAAGCGGTCATACCAAAGCAAACCTTTCGGCCGGCCGGGTTGGGTCGGTTCATGCCTTTGGCATGCGCGCATTCGAATGACAGACTCGTCACGCCAGGCAGCGGCCGAAGCGACCCGGGCAATTCAGATAACGGACACTCGCAAAATGCAGTTAAACCAGGGACCACGGCTCGCAAGATCTGTCCGGTCCGAAGCGCGAGCCGCGGTCATTGTCGGTTTGTGTAGTCAGATCCAGCGAATAGGCCGGCGAGCAAACGGCGGCAACGATCTACTCCGGTCGCTCTGAGGGGAGCGCCGTGTTGCGCTCATCAACTGCCATCAAGTGATCAAGTAGTTGCTCGCAGTCGCTCGGAAACACGCAGGCCAGCGCGTACTCGCCGATAAATGCGTCGTGACCTCGCGGCAGCATATCCGCAATGCCGGGGAATTTCCCGCGAATTACGAGTCCCAGGCAGGACAACGCGGACGCGGGTAATGACGCAATACACCCGTCTATGCGTTGAACAACTCGCTGCGCGCGGCGTCCATGATGATCGCGACCGCCGGATGACTGATGCGACGCTCGATCGAAATCGCGAAGAATTCTTCGACAATGGTGCTGATCCGTCCGACCATCGTCAGTTTGTGCTCTGCCTGTAACTGGCTCTCCAGCACGGTTGGCGCGAACAGCACGCCACGCCCTTCGCGACCGAACGCCATGGTCATCGCTCCATCGTCGAATTCGCCGATTATATGCGGCGCGATGGCATGTAGCGCTAACCAGTGGTCCAGCTTGCGACGGACAGCGGAGTCCGTACCAGGCAACAATACAGGCACTTGGCCAAGCAGTTTCGGGAAGCTTTGCTTGTTGCCTTGCATCAGCGCGTACGCGCCAAAACAGCCTAGTGACGAATGACCGAGCTGGTGATTAAACGCCTTGACGTTCACGTCGGCAGGAATCGGAGCATCGGCGATGATCAGATCGAGCCGGTGTACCGCCAGTTGCGCGAGCAGTGCGTGCAGCTTGCCTTCTTGGCAGATCATACGCAGCGACACCGAGGCGCCCAGCGCCGGTTCCAAGAGCCGGTAAGCGATTGCCTTCGGCACGGAATCCGCAATCCCCACACGAAACCGCGTTTGTGCGCCGGATTCGCTCTCGCGGCGCACGGCACTCTCGAGTTCTGAGCCCAACGAGAAGATTTCGTCTGCGTAGCCAAGCGTCAGGCGGCCCACATCGGTCAGTTCAAGCGTGCGCCCATTTTTCCGAAACAGCTTCTTGCCCAGCGCTTCCTCGAGCAGTTTGACCTGTCCACTGAGAGTCTGCGGCGAGATGTGCAATTGCTCGCCAGCGCGGGCGATTCCCCCTGCATGCGCTGCCACCCAGAAGTAATGCAAATGCTTAAAGTTCACGCGAGCCTCCGAGATGAACAAAGCTACGGTTTTTCCGGACGATTAGCAACGAAAATACGAATTTTATATTCTGTCCAATTCGGTTAAGTTCAGACATCACGTCCGGACGCCAGCGGGCGCTAACAAACAGCGGAGAGGTGGGATATGGCATCCATTGCGCAACTCCTTCGTTTTAGAGTTGCGCAGACAGCGTGGGCTACCGAGGCATTCGCATCAGTCTACGACGCGAGTGCGTCATGGCTTGCCGGGCACGTCGGAGCGCTAAGCGTCGCGCATAAAGGGCGCCCGGCCGGGATCGTCACCGAGCGCGATGATGCCGGGAAAATTGTCCTGATGGACCGTTCGTCACGGCATACGCAGGTATTCGAAATCATGTCGACACGTTCCGCTACATCACCCCGCAGCAGACGACCGACGAATGCATGGCGCTGATGACCGAGCACCGGCTACGTTATCTGCCCGTGATCGTGGCTGGAGAGGTCATCGGAAAGGTGTCGATCGGCGACCTCGTCAAGAACCTGATTGCTGATCAGGAGACACGATCCAACAACTGTTGCGTTACATTCACGGCAACGCCTCTCAGCGCGGCCACATTGAATTGAAGACGCAATCGGCGGCAAGTTCGATGAGTCAGTAGTTTTGCTATCCGTATTTTTATCGCATGGGCTATACCAAACGCGTGATGACGGAAGTACCGCGAATCAACAGAAGAGGCTTCTTATGTTCAAGCAATTCATCAATCAGGTTCGGCATGCGGCCGGTGCGATAGCGCGCGGAACCGCGGCATTTGGTCTGGCAGGCTTGCTTGCTCTAGGCGCGGTGGCCTCGAACGATGCCGAAGCGAAGCGGGTAGGCGGTAGCCAAAGTATCGGGCGTCAGACGCAAGCGGCGCCGCAGTCTGGGCAGGCGCAACGTAGCCAGCAAGCCCAGCCTGCGCAGCAGGCCGCGCAGTCGCCTGCCGCAGCGGCGGGCAACCGCTGGATGGGTCCGCTCGCCGGCTTCGCCGCAGGCCTTGGCATTGCGGCGTTGCTGTCATCGTTTGGCCTGGGTGGAGAGCTCGCGCAAATGCTGTCGAATGCGCTGCTCATCGGGTTAGTGATTTTCTGCGGAATGTTGCTGTATCGCTTCATCGCCAACCGGCGTCGTCCGGATCTCGCTTATGGCCCGGGGGCTGCGAGCCGCCAGCAGACGAAGGGCTCGCCATTCCGGAATCGGTTCGGGCAACAGCGTCCCGAAGCCGATTCCGGGGGCTGGGGACGCCCGGCGGTAGGGGCGGCTGCAGCTGCGGGAGCGGTGACAGCAGCGGACCTCTCGTCAAAGGTTGATCTGGCCGCTCTTCTGGTTTCGGCGAAGGACATGTTCATGCGTCTTCAGAGCGCATGGGACCGGAACGAGCAGGGTGACATGTTCGAGTTGACGACGCCGGAGATGTTCATGCGGCTCAAGCAGGACCTTGAAGCGCGCGGCCGCGAGCGCAGCGTAACGGAAGTCACGCGGCTCGACGCCGAGGTGCTGTCCACGGAAGGCAATGCGGACGAAACGCTGGTAAGCGTGCGCTTTCACGGTCAAATGCGGGAGGATGACAATCCGACCGCAGAGCCATTCCAGGAGATCTGGAATTTGGTGAAGGGCACGCACGGCGATCAGACGTGGCGACTGGCCGGGATTCAGCAGATAACCGGCTAGAGGGACCGTTAGAGAAGGGGGCACAACCGGTGGGATCGTTCATTTCACTGCTCATCTCTAAACCGATGGCGAAATGGACAACTGGGACGCGTGTCATTGGCTCGCCAAGGAATCCGACCGAGCAGTGTTGGTCGATACGGTACGGGAGCTTGCGCAGCGTGCTGAGATCGGTATGCCGCAAGTCGCCATTTTTGAAGGGGCGCCGAACGCATTCGCGACAGGTGCTTTCAAGAATTCCGCGCTGGATGCCTTTGGGAAGGACTGTCTCAACAGCCCGTTCGTATTCTCATTGGAGCCGCGTTGCCACGGATGCTTGGGGTCACAGAAATACACGGCAATGTCAGTGGCGATGGTGAGCCGTTTGTGCCCCGCCATCTCGGTGCCGCGATCCCAGGTAAGCGATTTGTAGAGCTCTTGCGGAAGCTTGCCGGCGTGTTTGATGAGCGCGTTGGCCACGGTTTCACTGTCCTTGCTGTCAATCTCGACCAGCATGACATAGCGTGTGTGTCGCTCTACAAGCGTTGCAATCTGGCTGTTACCGCTGCCGCACAGGAGGTCGCCTTCCCAGTGCCCCGGAACGGCGCGGTCCTGCGCCATGGGCCAGCTGCTCGGCGCGTCTGGCAATAGCGCGCTCGCCGGGCACCCGCACGGGATGATCCGTCGTGCGCGGCGGATTGCTGCGGCAGGCATCGTTCAGCCAGTCCATTTGCCTTTGGAACGCATCAATACCGCCGAACGCAGCCGGATCATGCAGCGACATGAAAACCGTCGCGCCCCATCCTTCCTGCGGATCGGCACGGCTGAAGCCGGCAAGTCCACCGGTGAGCGCTTCGATCATCAACGCCATGCCGAACCCCTTGTGACCGGCTGACAGTCCGCCTAGCGGCAGGATCGTCCCGGTGGATCGGTGAACAGCACGCCGGGGTCGCGCGTCGCGTTGCCGCGCGCATCGATCATCCAGGGTTCATCGAATGACTGGCCATGCTTATGCAGGCCGGCACTCATGGCGTTGGTCGTTACGGATGACGATATATCGATCAACATCGGCGTCGTCGATGTCGGGATGCCAAGCGCGATCGGATTCGGCGTGAACAAGGCGCGTGTGCCGCCGAAGGGCGCCACGCTCTGCACGCTCGGATCGGAGCTTGCGAGCATCAACACCAGATTCATCTGCGTGGCGCGCAGAAGATACGCAGCAAGGCAAGCAATGTGATGACCTGCGCCGAATCACAAGCGTGGCGGAACCCAGTTCGCGCGCGCGTGGGGCAAGGCATCGATACCGGCATGCACGAGCGAAGGTCCGGGCAGACGGCGCCCATCCCATAGCAACGCCGCCGGCCGGTCCGAGATGGCTTGCGGCAAACCCTCCCGGGTCATTGCGCCTTGCTCGAGTTGCTTCACATAACCGGGTAGCAAAGCGAGTCCATGTGTGTCATGTGCGAGCAGGGCGCCTTCGACGAGCGTATGCGCGACGTTGTGCGCATGAGCGCTTTCAAGCCCCGCCTTGCAAAGCACTTCGTTTGCATATTCGACGAGCGCGCTCGCCTCGTAGTGGACTGTGTCCATGCCCTCTCTCCCTTGATGAATGTGCCGAGAAAGACGACACGAAACGCACGATAGTACATAGCAACAACGCTGAGAAGACGTTGATTCAACGATCAAGTATTGTGCGCTGCAGGGCGGCTCACCTAGACTGGTTTCGTCGATGCAGCAACAGGAGATTTGAGCCGTGAGCAACGAATACATTACCGGCAAGGTGAAGGCCATCATCGGCGCACAGACGGACTGGGTCACGTCCACTCATCCCGTCGAAGCGAGCGAAGTGCGCCGCTTCCACCACGCGACCATGGACGACGCGCGCCGCTATTGGGACGAAGACTGGACCGCGACGAGCCGTTACGGCGCGCTGGTTGCGCCGCCGGGTTTTCCGGTGCATGCGTTTCGCAGAGCGCCGGCATCGCCCGATCCGCTCGATGACATGAACAAGCCCGATTACGATGGCCTGAGCCGCAGTTTCAGCGGCTTGCCCCCAGTCGAAGTGGAGTTGCCGCGTGACCTGAACGGCGGCTACGAGTACGAGCTTTATCGCTATGCACGGGTGGGTGAGAGGGTGCTGCGTCAGGCACGTTACAAGGAGATCGTGCAGCGCGCTGGCAAGAGCGGACCGATGGTGTTCGTCATCATAGAAGAGACCTATGTGAACGAGAGCGGCGAGAAGCTCATGAAAGTCACCAACACTCAGATCATGCGCTAGGCGGGAATCATCATGGCCGACTTGTATTTCGAGGATATCGCGGTGGGCTCCGAGATTCCATCGCTCGTCAAGGGACCGATGACTACGGCGCACATCGTGCGCTGGTCGGCATCGATGGAGAACTGGCATCGCATTCATTACGACTGGCGCTTCGCGACGGAGCACGACAAGCTGCCCGACGTGATGGTCAACGGATCGTGGAAGCAACACATCATGCTGCAACTGCTGACCGACTGGGTAGGCGAAAGCGGCTGGGCATGGAAGCTCCAATTCCAGTTTCGCGGCATGAACGTGCCGGGCGATCTGCTCACGGCATGGGGACGCGTGACCGGAACCGAACGGCGCGGCGGCTATGGTCTCGTGCATCTGGAAATCGGCTTGCGCAACCAGGAAGGCAGGGAGAGCACGCCCGGCAGCGCCACGGTCGTGCTGCCGTTGCGCAATGGGGCGCCGGTACCCTATCCGTTCGATCCCGCCGTGCTCGAAGAGGCAGCATGAGCGCCGCCATGTCCACGGCGCAAGCGCGTGAAAATCGTGCGATTGCCGCGCCGCTGGCCGGTGTGCGCGTGATCGAATGGAGTCATTCCATGGCCGCCGCGTTCTGCGCGCGCATATTGTGCGACCTCGGCGCGCACGTGCTCAAGCTGGAACCGCCCGGCACCGGCGATGCACTGCGCCGCATCGGACCGTTCGCGCCCGATGCGCCTTATGGCAACGATGCGGCGCTCTTCGCCTATCTGAATCACGGCAAGCAAAGCGTGACGCTCGATCCGTCGCACGTGCAGGGCGCGGCGTTGCTGCGGCGTCTCGTCGAACCGGCCGATCTCCTGATCACTTCGGATGCGACGCGTCTCGCGGCACTGCAACTGGATGGCGATACGCTGAGGCAGATCCAGCCGGCTCTCGTCACGCTCGCAGTCACACCCTGGGCGACTCACGCATTGCCCGACGCGCCGTCCGCTTTCACCGACTTCACGCTCACGCATCACGCAGGCTATGCGTTCCATCAGGCGCGTCCCGTGCATGCGCCGGATGAGCAGGCGCCCGTGGCCTGTGCGGATCGCGAAGTGGCGCTTGCCACGGGCGTGGCTGCCGCCAACGCAGCGCTTTGGGGCTTACTCGAAGCGCAGATGAATGGCGAGGGGCGCAGTATCGAATGCGCGGAACTGGATGTGATCGCCCACTTGCTCATCGAGCCGGTCGCCGATTATGGCCGTGGCGAACGCAACTTCAGCCGTCTGCGCGAAGAACTGCAAGGCACCGAAGTCGCGGGCGGGCTGATCTGGCTTCTGCCGTGCAAGGACGGCTTCGTGATGATCTCGCCGCGCGAGCAGCATCAGTGGGAACGGTGGGTCGAACTGCTGGGTAACCCCGCATGGTCGCGAGATGCGGCGCTATGCGGCGAGCGCACGGCGCGCAACGAGAACTGGATGATCCTGCAAGACGAAATGTCGAAGTGGACGCGCGAGCACACCCGCGCCGACGTGTTCGAGCGCGCCCAGGGCGCCCGCGTTGCATGCTTTCCCGTAAGCGGCGCGCGCGATCTGCTGGACAACGCTCAACTGAACGCGCGCGGCTTCTTCGATCGCTGGCAAGGCGCGGGCGATACGCCGTTGCCGATGCCCGGTCTGCCATTCGCCATGCGCACGACTTCAGGCGCGGAGTTGCCGCGCGCACGCGACGTGGTTTCGCCCGCGCTGGGTTGCGCCAATCGCGCGATATTCGAAGAGCGGCTCGGGCTGTCGCCCGACGAAGTCGAAGCGTTGCGCCTGCACGGAGTGGTGTGATGACACAGAAAGCATTAGCGGGCTTGCGCGTCGTCGATTTCAGTTGGGTGCTGGCCGGCCCGATGACCACCAAGATGCTGGCCGGCATGGGCGCGGAGATCATCAAGATCGAATCGTCGACGCGGCGCGAGCATACGCAGCGTCAACCGTGGTGGGCCGTGGTGAATGCGGGCAAGAAGAGTTGCACGATCAACCTGAGCCGGCCGCAAGGCCCAGAGCTGATCCGCCGCCTGATCGCGCAGAGCGACATGGTCGTCGAGAACTTCTCCAACGGCGTGCTGGCGAAGTTCGGCCTCGATTATGCGACGCTCGCCGCCATTCGCCCCGATCTGATCTTCGTGTCAGCATCGGGCACGGGCCGCGAAGGGCCGCAGCGTGATGCGCTCGCCTACGGGTCGCTATTGCAGGCATATAGTGGCCGCGCCAGCGTGGTCGGCACGCCGAACGAGCGCGTCGAAGCCATGGGCATCCTGCCCGCATGGACCGATCCGATCACCGCGCTGTGGGAAAGCTGCGCGGTGCTGGCGGCCATCAGGCATCGGCACATCAGCGGCGAGGGCGCTTACATCGACCTGTCGATGCTGGAGAGCACGGTCGCGCTTCTGCCCGAACTGCTGTTTCGCGAGTCGCTCGGCAGCAAGACGCCGACGGCGACCGGCGCACACGAAGCCGACGCCGCGCCATCCGGATGCTTCCGCTGCGCTGGCGACGACGCCTGGCTCGCCGTCTCCATCTGTGACGACCGGCAGTGGCGCGGGCTGTGCGACGCCATGCGCAAGCCCGAACTCGCCGCCGACTCCCGCTTCGCCGATGCACTCAGCCGCGCGGCGCATCGAGCCGAAGCGGAAGATCTGATCGCGGCATGGCTGCACGATCAGCCGCCCGCGCGCGCGCTGGATGCGCTGCACTCGCGTGGCGTGCCGGCGGCGCGTTCCAGACACATCGGCGCGGTGATGGAAGACCCGTATTTCGCCGATGCCGGGCTATTTCCGACGCTTCCCGACGGCTCGCGCAGCATCGCGCTGCCGTGGCGTGACAGCGCTGGCTTTCGCGGCGATTTCACGCCGCCGCCGCGTCTTGGCGAACACAACGACTACGTATTCGGCGAATTGCTCGGCCTGGACGCGCACGAAATCGAAACCCTGACCGAGGCGGGCGTGTTGCGCTGACGGCATCGCATCCGCGGAAAAAGCGACCATTCGAAGGAGCAGCGAACATGAAAGAGAAAGTGATGGTGTGCGAAGTCGGGCCGCGTGACGGCTTGCAGATGGCGCACGAAATCATGCCGACCGCACTCAAGACGCGCTGGATCGCGGCAATTGCGCAGGCGGGTATAGGCGAGATCGAGGTCGGCAGCTTCGTGTCGCCGAAACTCGTGCCGCAGATGGCGGATACCGACGCCATCGTCAGGGCTGCGCTGCAGCAATCCGGCTTGCGCGTGATGGCGCTCGTGCCCAATCTGCGCGGCGCGCAGGCGGCGTATGCAGCGGGCGCGCATGGCGTGGGCGTGCCGGTCTCGGTGAGCGAAGGACACAGCCGCTCGAATACGCGCAAGGGAACCATGGAGCAGGTTGAGGAAGTGCGGCGCATCGTCGAATGGGTGCGGGAGCAGGAGCGGCCCATGGCTATCGAGCCCGGTTGCGCGACGGCCTTCGGCTGCGCCATCGATGGCGTCATCCCCATGCGCAAGGTGATCGAGACGGCGGTAGCGCTGGCCGAAGCGGGCGTCGATGCCGTCGCGCTCGCCGATACCGTCGGCTACGGCAATCCCTTCCAGGTGCGCAACATGGTCAGGGCCGTGCGCGCGGAGATCGGCGACAAGCTGACGAAGCTGCATCTGCACGACACCATGGGGCTCGGGCTCGCCAATGCACTGGCGGGTCTCGAAGAGGGCATCCGTTCCTTCGATTCGGCGCTCGCGGGTCTCGGCGGCTGTCCGTTCGCCCCGGGCGCGTCGGGCAACATCGTGACGGAGGATCTCGTGTTCATGCTGGAGAGCATGGGTTTCGATACGGGCGTCGACCTCGAACGGCTGATCGCCGCGCGTGAACTCCTGCACGAAGGCCTGCCCGGCGAGCCGATGTACGGGCAGGTGCCGAAGGCCGGCATTCCGAAGACGTTCCATCCGGCAGCCGAGCTTCAGGTTTAGAAAGGAGGCTTCTTCCATCTCAGGGCTACTGGCATGACCCGATTGTGAGCATCCACGCGTTTGATTATCTTGTGGTTCACTGTGCCCCGTCTGGCGCGTCGACGCCGGCAGTTTTGCACGGGACCGGAGCGCCCGCCCGCGCGCGTGCTCCGGGTCGACAGGAGACCGAGGTGCAATCCAAACCGCGAGATGCCGCGTACGCCGGGCGGGGCGCCGCCCCCGACGCGCCCGGAGACTACCTGACGCGCGCCGAGACGCTGGCGCTGCTGCAGATCAAGTTGCAAACCTTATACGCCTACGTCAGCCGTGGCCTGATCCGCAGCGTGCCGCAGGGCGACAAGGGCCGCCGGCTGTATGCGCGGCAGGATGTCGAGCGCATGAAGTCACGCGCCGATGCCCGCAGCGGTCATGCACCCGTCGCCGCCGCCGCCATGCGCTGGGGCGAGCCGATCATATCGAGCACGCTTACCGAAATCACCGCCGATGGCCCGCGTTATCGCGGCGTGGCGGCGCTCGAACTGGCGCGCCGCGGACAGTGCTTCGAACAGGTGGCGAAAGCGCTCTGGAATCCCGGCTATGACGTGACCCTGTCGTGGCAGCCGTGCGGCCGCACGCTGCGCTTCGCGGACGCCTGGTCGCGCACTGCGGGTCTGCAACCGCGCCGCGAACTCGTGCGCTTCTTCGCCGATATCGCGTTGCGTTTCGGCGGCGAGCATCTTCGCGCGCTGCAGGCCAAGGACGCGCAGCTCATCGAATGCAGCCGCATGATTGCAACCATGGCGCATTGTCTTGCGCACTTGCGGCGCGCTTCGGGCGGCGCGGCGGCGAGCGTTGTGCGAAAGCGCACCGACGGCCTCGCCGCGACGCTCCTGAAGGTGCTGGGCGGAAGCGCATCCACCGCGCATTGCACCGCGCTCGATGCCGCGCTCGTGCTGTGCGCCGATCACGAACTCGCGCAGGCGACCTTCGTTGCGCGCATCGCGGCATCGGCGGGGGCGGATATCGGCGAATGTGTGGCGGCGGCGATCCTCACGCAAACGGGTCTGACGTCCGCGCGCTCCTACGAAGCGACCGAAGACCTGTTGCGCGCGTGCCGAACCACGGCGCAGGCGCAGCGGCTCTTCGAGGAACATTACGCGGCGCATCGCAATTTGCCGGGCTTCAATCATCCGCTGTATCCGGATGGCGATCCGCGCGCGAAGTATCTGATCGATCTCGCGCGGCGCCTCGAAGGGCATCATGCGGCAGTCGAACCGCTCTTCGCGGCGCTCCATATCGCGGCTGGCCATGGATGTCTGCCGAGCCTCGAAATCGGCCTGACGATGCTGACCGTGGCGCTGGGCCTGCCGCCGCGCAGCGCGTTCTCCCTGTTCATCATCGGACGGCTGGCGGGATGGGTGGCGCACATCATCGAGCAACGCGAATCAGGCGCATTGATTCGGCCGCGCGCCGATTATCTCCAGGCGAGGGACGAGCACCTGCAGCCCGTGGACGGCGCGCTCCTGCCGCCCTGATCGCCGCGCACGGCGTGAGACGACATGGAACCATTCGACCGGCCCCGCAAGGGCCGTTCTTTTTGGCGCGAGGCAGGCATGTTGATTCAACGATCAAGTATTGTGGGCCATGCCATGCGTCACTAGACTGGGCTAATCGAAAGGAGACAGCGGCCCGGACCAGCTCACGCGCTTCAAGATGCGCAACGTGTCGGCGATCCATACCGTCCTCATCGAATAGTTAGTATCCCCGATATTCACGACCGGCACGGTGCGCATTCGACATCCAGCCGGCTGCACAGGAGGAGAAGAGGATGAATACCCCGAACAGGGCCATTGGCGCCGATGTCGCCGGCTCGCTCGACAGCGCGGATTATCCGGCGCGCGTCATCACGGCAGGCGGTGTGACCGCACGTTTTGACCGTTTGCCGATGACCGCGACGCTCTGGAAGCTCCTCACCCTCGTGGCGCTCGGCGGCTTCTTCGAACTCTACGACGTGTACTTCGCGGGTTACATTGCGCCGGGGCTGTTTCGCTCGGGCATCCTCACGGCGACCACGCCTACCTTCTTCGCGATGAACGGCCTCGCGGGTTTCCTCGCTTCGCTGTTCATCGGGCTTTTTATCGGCACGATCTGCTTCGGCAGCCTGGCGGACCGCTTCGGGAGGCGCCGCGTGTTCGCTGCCTCGATGCTGTGGTATTGCATTGCGACCATCTTCATCGCGTTTCAGGACACGGCGCTCGGTCTGAACGTGTGGCGCGTGATCTGCGGCATCGGCGTGGGCGTGCAGTATGTGACGATAGATTCATATGTCTCCGAACTCACGCCGCGACATGCGCGCGGCATGGCGTTCGGGCTCGTGTATGGCGTGGCGCAGATTTGCGCACCGCTGATCGCGTTCCTCGCCTGGGTGCTGGTGCCTATTGCGCCGCTCGGTTTCGAAGGCTGGCGCTGGGTGATCGCGCTGGGATCGGCGGGCGCGTTGCTCGTCTGGTATCTGCAACTGCGGCTGCCGGAGTCGCCGCGCTGGCTGGTGCAGAAGGGGCGTCTGGATGAAGCCGAGCGCGTGATGCAGATGATCGAAACCCGCGTGCGCCGCGAATACGGCAAGGACTTGCCCGCACCGGCCGAAGCGCCCGAAGCGGAAGAGCAGGAAGGCACGTTGCGCGAGGCGTTCAGTCCGCAATACCGCAGCCGCACGCTCATGCTCGTGGTGGTGAACTTTTTTCAGACCATCGGTTATTACGGCTTCGTGAGCTGGATTCCGACGCTGCTGATTGCCAAGGGCATGATGGTGACGCGCAGCCTCGAATATACGTTCCTGATCGTGCTGCTCTATCCAATTGCACCGTTCATCGTCATGCTGGTGGCGGACCGCTTCGAGCGGAAATGGCAACTGGTGTGCAGCGCGATCTCGGTCGCGGTGATAGGCGTGATCTTTTCGATGCTGAAGGCGCCGGGCTGGTTGATCGCGGTGGGTATCGTGCAGACGCTGGTGGTCAATTGGCTCTCCACCATCGTGCACACGTATCAGGCCGAGCTGTTCCCCACGCGCATGCGCGCAGGCGCGGTGGGCTTCGTGTATTCGTGGAGCCGCTTGTCGTCGATCTTCGTCGGCTTCTTCATTGCGTTCTTCTTGCGCGAGTTCGGCGTGCCGGGGGTGTTCGCGTTCATCTTCGCGGCGATGGCTATCGTTGTGGTCGCGGTGGCGCTGTTCGGGCCGCGTACCACGGGTCTTGCGCTCGACGAGATCGCGCGTTGATAGTGCAGGTTTGACGCCCTGGCCGAGCATCGAATGGATTCCGTGGACCCGCAGGTCGTATCCGGCACCATCAACGGACGCCTGGATCGGCAGCCGATGACCCGGCACATGTGGAGGCTTCTGCTGCTGATCGCGGCCGGCCGCCTCTTCGAACAATACGACATCTACTTCACCGCCTACATTGCTCCGGGTCTGGTTCAAAGCAAGCTGCTGACCTCGACCACCGCATCCTTACCGGCAATCGTGCTGTTCGGGTCGCTGCTGTTCCCGATTGCCGAAGGGCTCGGCGTGCATCCGGTGCATTACGCGATGATCGCCATTCTCGGCATGGGCATCGGCCTCTTCGCGCCACTGTTCCGCGTCGGGTATTACACCGCGCGCGATCAACCGGATTGCGCCTGAGGAAGGCATGCGGCCAATCGTGTCATATATGGTTGCACTCGGAATTGGACTGATTCTGGTGGCGGCGGTGCCCTGGATTTCCATCGGGTTTCTGTGATTTCGAACGTAAGAACCGCACGTCCCATGAACGCTGAAAATGCCCTTCCCGACGCAGCGCCAACGGGGACGGTTCAGACTGCCTCCAACCCCGGTTACGCGAAAGCGCATCCCGTCTCGCGCGCTTTCGATGCCTTCTCCAGCACGGTGACGCGCCGGGCAGGATCGTCATTTGGGTTCGGGCTTGCGGTCATTCCCGTGGCGGCCGTCTGGCTCGCGTCCGGCCCGGTCTTCAAATTCTTCAAAGGACGGCAACTCGTCATCAACACGGACACGACCATCGTCACGCTTCCGATGGTATGTCCATTCAGCAGAGTGCCAACAAGGACAGCGTCGCAGCTCGGCTGGACGGAACGGCGCTGGCGCGGCCACCGCGGCACTGGTGGCGTCCCAGATCGAGACTCGACAACTGGCGGGGCAGCAGGCGCAAGAGCCGCCAGTGCGTAAAGCGCTCGAGACGGAGATCAGACGTCTCGGCGAGGAGGCGGTCACGAGCGAGAAGTGGAAAGAGTACGCGATACAAGCTGGACAGCGTCGTCTTGAGAAATCCCAGAGACGTCGAACGCTAGTGTCTCAGCGGCTCCGAGCGACCGATTATCCAGAGGTGAGTCCAGCCTAGCCTGCCGAATGCCATTCTGCTGAACCGCCAGTTCTCCTCACGCGGCTGAATTCGAAAGGGTGTTGCAGGAAGTTGGCAAACGGTCATTGCAGATAGGGACTGGCTTTGACCGCAAGGGGTCGCGTTCGGCAGTGCACGCTGCGACCGCATCTTTGGGCGATGGACGTACCTGTGAAGTTCAGGTACCGGCCACTTACCGCCAGTGGCCGCTCGTTGCTTATGCCCCTGGAGTGCCGGCTCAGTCCTTCACAACGGGTGTTTACGCGCATGTGACCCGGAGCCCGTCATCTGACGAAAGGGTCGCTCTCTTCCCTTGTTCGTAGCCAGTCGATGAAATCTCTCATATGCACGGGCTTATCGGCATCGAGCGGGACCAACGCATGGTAGGTCGCTCCCTTTGACGTCAGATCGGGAAAAGGCCTTTGCAGACGACCTGAAGTGCAATCGGCCTCGAGCGTGGGAAATGGCCCAATACCGAAGCCCAGGCCATCTGCGACGGCCTGCAAGGTTACAAAGTAGTGATCGAATCTCAGCGTTCGGCTGGCTCGAAGGGTTGGATGACCCACGGCCTCTGTCCAGCTTTCCCAATCCCTCGGGCGCGATTCCGTGGTAAGCCATGTTTCGTCGCCCAACTGCTCGACAGAAGATATTCCGGCTTGCGCGATCAGCGCCGGGCTCGCGATCACGGTGTTGCGCTCCTCGAAGAGTGGCCACGTCTGAAACTGGCCCTCAGGGGGTACTTCGCGACGAATCGCCAGATCGAAGCTGCCGCGCAGCGCGGAGTCGGTCGTCAGCGTCGTCGAAACGCGAACGTCGACGTCCGGGCGAATCGCGGCGAACAACGGCAGGCGAGGAATCAGCCAGCGCATCGCGACTGTCGCCGCCGCGCTGACCCGAATCACTTTGCGGTGCTGACTCTTGCCGTAGCGCTCGGCCGCGTCGGCGATATGGTCGAACGCCGCGCTGATTTCACGGGCGAATGCGCGCGCATGGGCGGACGCGACCATGCTCTGCCCCTCGCGCAAGAACAACGGTAGACCAAGCCAGTCTTCGAGAATGCCGATATGGCGGCTCACCGCGCCGTGCGTCAAGCTCAGTTCGCGCGCGGCCGCGGAATAGCTGCCCGCGCGCGCGGCGACCTCGAACACGCGCAAGGCGTTGAGGGGAGGCATCTTCGATCGCATGTGTGAGATTAATTAACGGGCTGTGGGAAATTTTGTCGATTGTGTGAGCGGATTGCTCATCATACGCTGAGGTCATTCCAGTCACACAATCAAAGAAGGTGCCCCATGGCCCGCCAAATCAGCGTCAATTCCCGGACTTATCAGTGGCCTTCTGCTCCGACGATCGTCGTGTGCGTCGACGGATGCGAGCAGGAGTACATCAATCAGGCGATCCTCGCGGGCAAGGCGCCGTTCCTGGCCAGCCTGCAGTCGATCGGCACAGTGCTGGCGGGCGACTGCGTCGTGCCGTCGTTCACCAACCCGAACAACCTGTCGATCGTCACGGGTGCGCCGCCATCGGTCCACGGCATCTGCGGGAATTTCTTCTTCGACAAGGAGACTCAGGCCGAAGTCTTGATGAATGACGTCAAATACCTGCGCGCGCCGACCATACTTGCCGAGATGGCGCGCGCGGGCGGCGGCGTGGCCGTGGTGACCGCGAAGGACAAGCTGCGCAGCCTGCTCGGCCATCGGCTGGAGGGCATCTGCTTTTCCGCCGAGAAGGCCGACCAGGTGACGCGTGCGCAGCACGGCATCGAGCATGTGGTGGAGCGGGTCGGCATGCCTGTGCCGTCGGTCTACAGCGCCGAACTCTCGGAATTCGTGTTCGCGGCCGGTCTGTCGATCCTGCGCGAAGAACGCCCGGACCTCATGTACCTCTCCACGACCGATTACGTGCAGCACAAGCACGCGCCCGGCACGCCGGAGGCCAACGCCTTCTACGCGATGATGGACGGTTACCTGCAACGTCTCCACGACGAGGGCGCCGTACTCGCGCTCACCGCCGATCACGGCATGAACGCGAAGACCGATGCGATCGGCCGGCCCAACGTGGTGTACCTGCAGGATCGTCTCGACGCGCAATTCGGTGCGCAGCGCACGCGCGTCATTCTGCCTATCACCGATCCGTACGTCGTCCATCATGGCGCGCTGGGCTCCTACGCGACCGTCTACCTGCGCGATGGCGATGACGACGCGCGGCAACGCGAGGTGATGGCATTCATCGCGGCGATTGGCGGCGTCGAGGCGGTGTTGACGCGTGCTGAGGCGAGCGAGCGATTCGAACTGCCGCCTGACCGTATCGGCGAGCTCGTGGTGCTCGGCGAACGATTGACGGCACTGGGCAGCGCCGCCGCCAATCACGACCTGTCCGGGCTCACCGTGCCGCTGCGCTCGCACGGCGGGCTGTCCGAACAAAAGGTGCCGCTCATTTTCAACCGCAAGCTCGTTGACATCGACAACACACGGCGCCTGCGTAATTTTGACGTGATCGACCTCGCGCTCAACCACCTCGCCTGATGGCGACAAACGGCTAGCGCGGCAAAGACCGCGCGCCACACGGAGACACCCATGCCCTTAGACACGTCGAATGTCTTGCCATACACGTCCGTCAACACGTCCACGACTTTCACGCAATTTAGATGGCGTGCACTGATCGGCGTGACCTTCTGCTATCTGTTCTATTACACCGGCCGCCAGACGCTAGGCTTCGCGGTTGCCGGTATTCAACATGATTATGGTCTGTCGAAGTACGAGCTCGGCTGGATTAGTGCCACGATGCTCTGGTGCTATGCCGGCGGACAGTTCATCAATGGCAACCTCGGTGACAAACTGGGCGGCAAGACGATGATGATCGCCGGGGCCGTCCTCTCATTGGCGGCGAACTGGCTATTCAGTTTCGGCCATACGTTCCCGTTCTTTCTGCTGGCATGGGGACTTAACGGTTATTTCCAGTCGATGGGGTTCGCCCCAGGCAGCCGCTTGCTATCCAACTGGTGGGACCACCAGCATCGCGGCTTTGTCTATGGCGTTTATGTGGGCTTTTCCGGGTTCTCTTCCGTGCTCGCCTATATCTTCCCGGTCGTCATTCTGGGCACGATGCAACTGGGCTGGGTCTGGATCTTCCGTCTCGCACCGCTGTCGATGTTGCTCGGCGCACTGGTGCTGTTGCTATTCGTTTCCGAGCGGCCCCAGGCTCGCGATCTGCCGGAAACGGGTCAATCGAATGACGCTGCGCCGCCCGACGACGCTTCCGGCGAACTGACGAGCGCGCAGCGTTACGCGCTCGTAATGAAGAACTGGAGGCTCTACATCACAGGTCTCGCGATCGGTTTCCAGAATGCCGCACGGTATGCGCTGGTGGTCTGGGTGCCGGTTCATTTTCTCGGCATCGACTGGAAGACTTCATCGACGCTGATCGACCCGAAATGGATCACGGTCGCGTTGCCAGTGGGCATGGCGCTAGGCTCCCTGTCGAATAGCTGGATTTCCGACGTGCTATTCCAGGGACGCCGTTATATGGCGATCGTCTCGTACATGGTGCTGGCTTGCGCCACAGCGATCTTCATGATGTTCATACCGCACGGCAGCATGCTCGCGATCGCACTCCTGTTTCTGTGCGGCTTCTTTGTCTTTGGGCCTGCGTCTTCGTTCTGGGCCTTGTGTCCTGACCTTTTCGGACGCCGGGCTGCGGGCACGGCGACAGGCGTACTTAACACCATGTCATACATGTTCGCCGGCGTCGGCGAACCGGTCATCGGCCGCATCATCGATACAACCGGCCATACGTCGATCATCTTTCCGATTGTCGCGGGGCTTTGCGCAGCGAGTGCAGTGCTTTCGATGTTGATCAAACGCTGATCGCGTTACGGCGTGCGAACGGAAAAGGGATCTCGAGATAGACCATTTTATCGTTGCAAGCTGATTCGTAACGGCCGCTTTGTTCCGGGGGGCGGCCGTTTAGCAGCCTGTTGAAATACCCTCTGCGCGAGTCATCCGGGCAGGAGGGGCAAACGTTGATTCAAGGAATCGAACGACACTGAGACCGAAACGATGCGCGGCGCGGACGGCTACACCGAATCGATGTTCACGATGACCAGACTGGATGACTTCGTTGCGGCCAATCACCCGCTGCGACCGATTCGGCTGTGGTTGAACGAAGCGCTCACACGCATGGACACGGTCTTTTCGCGGATGTATGAGAGCGACGCGAGGGGCGGTCGCCCGAGCATCGCGCCGGAGAAGCTGATTCGTGCACTGCTGTTGCAAGTGCTGTACTCGATTCGAAGCGAGCGCATGTTGATGGAGCAAATCTCCTACAACATGCTTTTTCGCTGGTTCGTCGGACTGGCGATGGACGATGCGGTTTGGGACCACTCCACTTTCAGTAAGAACCGCGACCGACTGATGGTTCATGATGTCATTGTCACTCTGTTCAACGAGACGGTGGAGACTGCACGTGTGCGCGGTCATCTGTCGGGAGAGCATTTCAGTGTCGATGGCACGCTTATTCAGGCTTGGGCTGGGCACAAGAGCTTCGTGCCCAAGCGAAGTCGGATGACGACGCGCCGCGCGACGGCGGTGGCGGTTCTCAAGAGAACTGGCATGGCGAGAAGCGTAGCAACGACACACCTGAATCCAGCACGGACGCTCAGGCGCGGCTGTTCCGCAAGAGTCGCGGCACGGGGGCGATGCTTTGCTACATGGGTCACGTGCTGACTGACAATCGACATGGTCTGGTGGTGAACGCACAGGTTACGCAGGCCAACGGCACCGCCGAGCGAGACACGGCAGCGAAGATGCTTGCGGAGGCCGCGCGATTCGCTGGCACGTCCATTACCGTAGGCGCTGATAAAAACTACGACACCGCGGGCTTCGTGGCAACGTGTCGCGCGAACAATGTCACGCCGCACGTGGCGCAAAACGTCGCTCGCGCAGGCGGCTGCGCCATCGACGCTCGAACGACACGGTGGCCCGGCTACTCTATCAGTCAGCGCAAACGCAAATGCATTGAGCAGGTGTTTGGTTGGAGCAAGACAGTCGGGAGAGTTCGGCAGGCGATGTATCGAGGCCTGAAGCGCGTCGACCAACTCTTTCTGCTGACCCAGGCAGCCTACAACTTGACGCGCATGCGAACGCTGGCCGCTCGGGCGGCATGAGAGCAAGCGCGGAGAAGAATGCGACATTAGCAGCACTTGAATCAACGAAGTTCGGCGTCAAATTAGTTGGGACTGCGCGTCGCGTTGCCTCTTCCGAGTGAGCGGGCGCGCGTTCAAGAAGGCATATTTCAACAGCCTGTTAGGTGATCGAGCTCCTCATCGGAAATATGTCCGTCGTTGAGACGTGTTACGAAGTTTCGCCGTGAAGGACTCCAGTTACGAAAGCAGCTTCGCGAGCTTCATCAATCCGGGCTTCTTTCTCGGACGTCTGAGGGCTGTTTAATTTGCTTCATTCGTTTCACGCCTACGGTTCTGAGCCAGACAACGCATGCGCTGACGGGTTGTCTACGGGTGAAGGGACGTAGAATCGTCGAGAAAAGTAAAATTCTCACAACCGGGAGTGTCGGCGGGGACCGCGGCGCAGTAGCTTTGCCATAGCCTGGAGATATGGATCGCGTTGCTTTCCTGCGCCTGCCCCTGAGCGTCATCCATCTCTCGGCTCTTCGTCTGGCCAGTCTCAGGCTCATACTTCTGCTTTATGTTCTCAGCCTGGGTATTCCGGGACGAGGCGATCGCACCGTGCGTGGCCGTCGTTTCAGCCTTGTCCTGCACCACCGTGGTAACAACCTCGTCGTTGACCCTGTTCAGCGTATGGGCGAGCTGCACCTGCTCGGTCAGATTTCGGTTTGCTGTCTTCGAATCGGCGACCTGTTGCCGGGCGAATGCCGGGCTTTCGTTGAGGGCATTGGCCTTGTGCGCCTGATACGCACCGTACGTAATCAGGCTTGCTATAAGCGCAAACACCACGGAACCGACAATGACGGCGGTGTTTACTTTCAGCATGTCGAACATGTCACATCCTCCAGAGCGGCTTTCCAGTGGGCGTAGCCCACGGCGATGGCATCAATGCTGTGTTCATCGAGGGATTTGAGTGTTATGTCGCCGTCGTAGTGCAGGTTAGTGAGGCGCAGAAGCGCCCACTTCATCCCATCCTTGTCAGCATTACCCTTGGCGCCCACTGCGTTCTTGACACTGGCCGGATCAATGAGATAGAGCGGCTTCCACGCGTCGTAGCGCATCACCGCTTGGCGGATGCCGCAGATGACTTCCATGAGTGGGCCGTGAGCCTGGGGACGGCGCAAGTTGATGAAGGGCGCTTCGCAGGTGATCATGAAAGGCTCGACGTCTTCGAAGAGGGCGAGAAGTGCGTCCTCGAGTGAAGCAATCCTCCCCAGGCGCTCGCCAAAGAGACGTGAGGTCCATAGCGCCTCCGGCGGCTGTGAGACGTGTAGTGCGTTGAGGGTATGCGCCGTTGTGCGGGTGATCTGCCGTGAGGCCAGATCGATGTGCAGCACAGCCGTGCCGAGATGGAGACTTCCAGGATCAATGCCGACGATGGATATCTCTCGTGCGGGGTCTGCCGGCATGCTAAGCATCGCACCTCCTTAACCGGTGGGGATCCCATGGTTGCGGGTGTCCTGAAGGACAAAGAGCGGCTCGGTGGACCCAATTGAAAGAATGTTGTTCACACCGCCGTTCTGATAATTCATCGCCTGATAGGTGTTGAAGAATGAACAGATCTGCGCGCAGATGACCTCGCTCATGTTGAACGAGCCGCCTGAAACTGGCACGTTCACGACCTTGTCCACGCCGCTCACAAGCCCAATCTCGTTGACTACCGCATACCTCGGATCTCCGTAGATGATGTTGGCGCAGTTAATCAGCTCGGTGACGTCTTGCGCACTAAACGACAGCTTCACGATGGCGGCTGCCGTGATGTAATCACCGGAGAGGTTATTGATCGATCCTTTCGCAGGCGTGGGTGGTCTCGGATTGAGGTTCGATGCGTCCGGCACATAAGGCGTGATCGTGGACAGGCCTTTGGACACCGTTACCATGTCCAGTTCGACGCCGACGCCGGTGAAATTGATGCGGCGCAGGAAGTAGCAGGCATACGGTACGCTGTTCCAGGTGATCACCTGCCGGAGCGCGTATTGCGCCATCTGAGAAGTGGACAGGTCCGCGCTCACCGGACGCATAATGAAAGGCAGGTGATTGAAGAGCGCCGCATCCGTTGCCTGATGTTGAGGGGGTTGCGAGAGCGCGACGCTGTCGGCGCCGGCCGTCACGCCCGCTCCGCCATTGCCGATGCAGTAGTAGCGCTGCGAGGGGAGAATGCCGGGCGAAGGCGGCACGCCGGCCTGTACACCAAACTTCTCGTTGAGCGTGGTGTTCGCCATCATCGTAAAGGGCAGATTCTGCAGCAGGCACGTCTGCAAATACGCGCCCCAGGCCGTGCGCTGACTTTGTTCCATTTCGCATTCCTGAGGAGGGGTGATCGGATACGGATCGAAAAGGTATTGCGGGGTGTGCTACTCAGACGGTGGCGTGTAGATCAGGCCGCTCAGGTTTTCGACACACCAGATATTCGAGATCTTGGGTAGGGGGTCGCGGGGCGCTTGCCACGGCGGTGGCCAAACACTGATGATCGAAGCGGCCCGATCTGCATCGACATGACGGACGCAGCCCCGTACACGCTTGAAGACATCCTGCTTCACCACTGGGCCTACTTCTCCAGTCGCGATCTCGATACAGCGTTTCTCGTCGTCAACAACGCGGTGACGGGAGAACCAATTGTCCCCATGACCGCGAAAGGTTCATCACATAGGCGGCGAGCGGTATGGCGCGGTCCGTGAGCAGTTTCTGGATGAGGGTGCGGAAAGTGGACTGCTTGCCCGCATTGCGCTTGATGTAATTGACGTTGCGGTATAGCCAGATGGACTGCACGAGCGTGAGCTGGTCGCAGTACGTATCGAGCCCCAGATGCGAAGCGAGATACTGCCTTACGTGACAACTGTGGGCTTCGGCGGTGCCGCAGGCTGCGAGGCGATACGAAATGATTGCCATGAGCAGACCGTAGTACAGGGTCGAATTCTGCACGGTGAAGTAAAGCTCATCACTGATCCCATACTGAGGATTGAACCACCGCACCTTGAATGCCTTGACCCAGCCCTGGAGCTTTTGCACCAGGCTGAACTCGTTGGGTTCGATCAGCGACGATGGCCATCCGAGGATGTCTCCGTCCGCAGCGTCGATCGCGGACTGAATGTCGACGGGATAGATGATTCCGAGAATCAGGAACACCTGCTTCGGGTATTGCGTGACGAGCTGCTGGTACTCCCACGTTCCAAACTGATAAGCGGCAGCCGTCGCGGTGTGAAGCTTGAGGTTGTTCACGGTGAAATCGATGATCTCCATGGTGTCGAGCGACTTCACATGCATGGGGGAATCCGTCGCGTGATACTGCCCCGCGATGTTCAGGTAGTACTTCCACGTGGTCGGCTCGGTCTCGTCAAACGCACTCGATCCGTAGTAATCGTGCACGTAGCGATTCAGCCCATCCACGCTTTCCTGCGACTTGATCGTAAGGGTCCTTGCGAGCTGGATGCACTGGTTGATGTAGACCTGTAACTCGTTCGACTTGCTCGATGCCACGACCGTGCTCCGGGCGTTCGGATTCCGGGATTCCTGAAAACAGAAAGGGGGTGCCACATGAGCTCAAGCGCCTATCGGCGTGTGATCGAATCGGCCGCGGCCGGAAAGAAATTCCGCGTCCTCCAACTCGTGCGCCGCGACCCGGAAACCGCCGCGATGCTTGCCAAGCTGGTTCCGTCGACCAACCCGCCGCAATACAACCAGGAGGGGCGACGCGAGATCACTCAGCCCAATCTCTACGAGTTTCGCGATGCCGCGGAGCAGACTGCCCGTAACGTCAACGACGCCGAAACCGTAATGGGCTTGCTGCCCGATATGGAGCTAGCACAGCAGGTGCTTGTAGCCAGCATCGGATCGCCGAAGGACATGATGTCGATCGATCTGACCTTTACACCGCCAGAAGGGTTGATGCCGCCCGACGTGAGCGGCGCACTCATCGATCGCTACCGCCGCCACTTTGAGCAGGTAGATAAAATTAAGGCCCTCATTCCGCAGATCTTGAGGTCTGCACTCTTCAGAACCGGCTCGTATTCGATAGCCGTGATCCCTGAGAATTCGGTGGACGCGGTGATCAACGGCGAGCAGCGTCTGTCGATGGAGGCGCTTTCAGAGCACATCTATGCCGACGGCACGGTTAGGCCGCTGGGGATACTCGGGCCGGTGCAGAAGTCTTCGCCTACCGAACAAAGAACGACCAGTATCCCGGCGGAGTCGTTCGCGGACTGGCGTTTTGACGGTTGGGAAAGCCGGCAGGTGGGGAAGGTTCGGTTTGACCTGGGATTTTCGCAGCCATTGCCGCCTGAGGATGTTTTCCTGACTGTAACTGACAACCCGACGGTGCTTAAGATTCCGGAGATCAAGCAGAAGATCCGCGAGCGCCGGATTCTCGCTTCGCTAAGATCGCCGGCACTGGAAGCTGTCGGCTACGGCCGAGAGATGTCGATTGCGGAGATGAACGACCGCGAATTGACAGGCGTGCTGTACCGAAAACGACAGTATGGGTATCAGCCGATCGCGAGCGTAAAGACCCAGGAGCAGCTCACGCGACGCACGGTCGGCAGTCCGCTGACCATGCACATCCCCTCGGAAGCGGTGATTCCGGTGCACGTGCCGGGTAGCCCCGAGCATCAGGTCGGATTCTTTGTGCTGCTCGACGTGAGGGCATCCGATCGTCAGGCAGGCCTTCAACGATTCATACCAGCAGATGTCGCAGCAGCTCAATACGGGCGGCTCGTTTCCCTCCGCGATGATCAACAAGGTGAAGTCGCAGATGGAGGGCTTCAACTTCACGAACCGGGAATCGCTCGACTACAGCGCGCGTGTTTATGGCGACATGATCGAGCAGGATCTGCTCGCGCGTCTGCGTAATGGAGTTTATGGCTCGGGTGTGAAGCTTGCACGGCGAGAGGAAGTTTACCGCGTGATGTTCGCGCGGGCGCTCGCGAAGCAAAACAGCCAACTGCTTCTCGTTCCCGCGGAGTTCATGACCTATTTCGCATTCCGGTTCAATGAAAACGGGATCGGGGAATCGTTGCTCGATGAAATCCGAATTCTGAACGGGCTGCGCACCACGTTGCTGTTCTCCAACGTCATGGCCGGCGTGCGCAATTCCATCGCGCGCACGGATGTAAAGATTAAGCTTGACGAGGAGGATCCGAATCCCGAGAAGACGATGGAAACCATCATGAACGAGACAGCGCGTCTGCGTTCAAGCCAGATGCCGGTGGGGATCAGCTCGCCCTACGACGTGCTGGATTTCATCGCTCGCGCGGGGTTCAATTTTGCGGTGGAAGGACACCGTGGTTACCCGGACGTCAACATCGACTTCGGAGAAAAGAACACCAGCTACGCCAAGCCCGATACCGACCTCGAGGACAACCTGAGAAAGCGAGCTCTCATGAAGGTGGGCACGCCGCCGGAGCTCATCGACACGGCGAGCCAGCCAGAGTTCGCGACGTCGATCGTCACGAGCAACACGCTGATGTCCAAGCGCGTGATGCAGCTGCAGGATGAATTCCATCCGCAGCTTGCGGCTCACATGCGCATCCACGTCATGAACACTGCTGAGACGATGGCGGATATGAAGCAGATCCTGCGGGACAATTTCACGAAACTAAAGTTCGGCAGGGACGAGCGGCAGGACACGAGACAGTATTCGCACCAGCCGCCAGATCGAAAGGCGGAGGTGCCGGTTGTGACCAACAGACCCGTCGGCGACAGGGACGTCGGAAACGAGCAGAAGGAGTATCTCGTTGAGCAGATCCTGGTCGAATTTCTGATGAATGTCGAGGTGTCGCTTCCGCGGCCGAACTCGTCGACGCTGGGGAATCAGGTGACCGCGCTCGAGCGGTACACCAAGGCGCTCGAAGCGGGGCTGGAAGCATGGATCTCCGAGAAGTTCTTCAATGCGGATACTGGCGGTGATGTCGCCGCGAAAATCGAAACGCTGAAGGAGGTGGCCAAAGCATACTTCGTTCGTCTGTACATCGTCGAAAACGGGATGCTGCCGGAACTCGCCCAACTCACGACGGTGGATGAGGACGGCAAACCGCTCGTGGATGTGTTCAAGATGCAGACCGACCACATCGAGCAACTGGGCGGCCTCAAATCTGAAGTGCAACACCTGTCTCATATAAGGTGTTGCGATGAACGAAAGAACCCAGTACAAGCAAC